>CAYPUQ010000190.1:0-11558 GCA_964413655.1 uncultured Solibacteraceae bacterium
CGAGACGCTTGCGAAGCTGCGTCTGCATGGCGTGGTACTGCTGGTTGCCGTTGCTCTCGGTGCCCGAGATCTGCGCGATGTTGCTGAGCTGCGGATTGCCGCTGAGGTACGGGCTGGGCCGCACCGTGCGATCGGGCAGCAGTTCGCGCTGGAAGTATGGCATCGGGACTACCAAGTGGTGACCCTTCTGTCCGACGTAGCCGACGCTGCCCACCATCTGGCCGGCAAACTGGCGCTCGATGGTCAGGTTCCACTGTTGCGTGTTGGCCGGACGGACGAACGGGTCCCAAAGCCGGATGTTCACACGGGCGAACGGGTCCACCTGTTGGAGGGCCGTCAACCCATCGGAGAGAGTAGACGGCGGCAGGTTGAAGGCCGGACTATCATAACGGCCCTCGAACTCCGCGTTAAACGGTGGATTGAACGGCAGGCGGAGGTTGGTGCCAGTACCCTCCATGAACGAGGAGATGGTGTAAGCGCCGCGAACCACGAACCGCGCCATGAACTTCGGCTGCCACGCGAAGCCGATGCGCGGCTGGAAGTCCTTCCGGAAGGGCTCGTACAGGGCCCGGCTGTTGCCGTCCTGGCCGGCCAGCAGCAGCCGTCCGCTGAAGGGTTCGAAGTTCGCTTGGCGGTCGGCCACTTCGTACAGCGGCGTGTGGTACTCCCACCGCAGGCCGAGGTTCAGCGTCAGCGTATCGCTCACCCGCCAGTCGTCCTGGAAATAGGCGCCGAAGATCGTCTTCCGGTGGCCCCAGGTGCCGGTGTCGAGGCCGCGGCCGAGCACCTCAGGGAGGCCGAGGAAGAAGTCGGCGTCGCCCCAGCCGAAGGCCGCTGAATCGACTCCGGTAAACCGGCCGGTGAAGCGGATGAAACCGGTGCGCCCGTTGTTGCCGGCATAGAAGGTGTTCATCTGCTGGCGCAGGATCTGGCCGCCCATCTTGAGCATGTGCCGGCCGTGGATGTAAGTCAGGTTGTCCGTGAAGTGGTACGTCGTATTGGCGAACAACTGCTGCGTGCCGATGTTCGCACTGCCGATTCCACTGGTGAAGCTGTTATTGAACTGGATACTCAGCAGGCCCGGCGAGTTGACGCCACCGATGCCGAACTGTTGATTGAGATCGGGGAAGCCCTTGTCGGCACCGCCGTTGTGCAGGGTAATGCGGTTGACACCCATTCGGGCTTCGTTGACGACGGCGGGCGTGATAGTGCGGGTCCAGTTCACCACACCTGCCTTGAAAGGCGAGTCGTTGAAGCTGTTGAAGGTGAGCGGGAACGTGTTCTGTCCGGGGTTCACCTGGTCGCTATGCGAATAGCGGACGGAGATATCGTCCATCTGGCTCGGTTTGGCGTCGATGCGGATGTCGCCTTGGTCCAGATTGAGCTGGTTCGAAGACGCGTTGATCTGGTTGAAGCGCAGGTCGGGGATCAGCGGCAGCGGATAGAAGGAGTGGTCGTTCAGGAGATTCCGCGCCGCCGGGCTCTGCATGCTCTGTGGAATCTGGTTGTTCGGGAATGGCATGCGCGGACCGCTGGAGACAGAATAGGGATCGTACAGTTGACGATTCTGCTCGGTCAGCAGCCGGGAGAAGTCGCCGCGCCGGAACGCTTCCGGCATTACCGTCGGCAGGCCAATGGTGGCCGGCGTCGGGCGCCGCATGCCCATATAATCCGCGAAGAAGAACATCTTGTCGCGGATGATCGGACCGCCAATGGTGCCGCCGAAGGAGTTGTAGCGGACGAAGCCGCGATCGAGCCCTTGCCAGTTCCGCGACCACGCATTGGCGTTCAGTTTGTCGTTGCGGAAGAAGTGGAACAGCGAGCCGTGCAATTCGTTCGTGCCGGACTTCATCGTGACGTTGATAATGCCGCCCTGGAAATTGCCGAACTCGGCCGAGGCGTTGTTGGTGATCATGTTCACCTCGGAGATCGCTTCGGGGTTGGGCTGATAGGAGGTCAGGTTGTCGGAAACCTGGTTGTTGTCGATACCGTCGAGCAGGAAGTTGTTGGCCTCTTTCCGGTTGCCGTTGACGTAAGGCCGGCCGCCGCCGGTGGTCCGCCGGTCGTTTGTGAAGCCCGCCGGATTCGTCGTCGTGACGCCGGGCGCCAGCAGCGTGAGGCGGATGAAATTGCGGCTGGCCATCGGCGCATTGATGAGACTGTTCGACGTGATGGTGGAACCGACGATGGTCGTGTCGGTTTGCAGCAGCGGCGCCTCCCCGGTCACTTCGATGGATTCGGCCACCTGCCCGAGTTCCATCCCGATGTTGACGCGAGCGCGCTGATTGACCTCGAGGATTATGCCCGGGCGAATCGCGCTGCGGAAGCCCGGCGATTCCACGCGCAATTCATAATTGCCCGGCGGAATGCGCGGGAAGAAATAGACACCCGCGGTATTGGTCTGCGTCGGATAGGTCACGCCGCGGTTGACGTCGCGCGCGGTGACGTTGGCGTTTACGACCGCGGCGCCCGTCGGGTCCGTGATCTCACCGGTGAGGCTGGCGCTCACCTCTTGGGCGATCGCGACCGGTTGTAGAAGTAGCAGGATCAGGGGAATAGCGGCGCAGGCGGCTATTCTCACCCGGTTGTCGGCGTTTCGCGTCATGGCAGTCCCCTTTCGCAATTTCCTAATTGGAGCCGCCCGCGCGGAGTTGCCCCGACGCAAGTCGGTCTCCTGACTGCCTACTGTAACATTTTTTAATTTTACTAGCAGACGCTCATTAACGAAGGCACCGGGCCGCCGCCCGAAGGCGGAGGTCCGGCGTTGCCGGGAGACAGGCTGGAATGCCGGTCTTAGAAGGTCAGCTTGAGAGCGAACTGCACACGGCGGGCGTCCTGCGCGCCGGTGACTTCGCCGAAGAACGGGCTGGCCGCGCTACGGTTCATGCCCTGGAACGCGGGCGTGTTTGTCGCGTTGAACATTTCGCCGCGGAACTCCATCCGGAACCTCTCACCCATCGGAAACAGCTTCTGGGCCGAAAGGTCGAGGTTATACAGTCCGGGGCCGCGGAACGTGCCGACACCGGCGCTGCCGAGCGTCCCGCTCAGCGGCACGCGATAAGCGGAGGTATCCAGCCATCGGCTGCCCGGGCCGGTCTTGGGGCCGCCGGTGCCGTCGCCGATGCGGTCGGCGCGGTTGCCGCGAGAATTGGTGCCGCTCTGATCGGGCGCCTGAACGGTCATCGCAAACCCGCTGCGCAGGTAGACCAGACCACCGAGGTTCCAATTGCCGAGGATCCCGTTGACAACCGGGTTCCAGTCGCGGCCGAAGCCGCGGCTTTTGCCGAAGGGCAGTTCACGCACCCAGCCGGCCGAGAAGTTGTGGCGCGCGTCGAAGAACGACGGGTCCCATTCGGCGCGGCGGTTGTGCAGTTCCTGCCAGGAGGCCGACTGCGTGGCAATCTGGCCGAGGTCGCCGTGGAAACCGATCGCATCGGTCATGCTCTTCGAGAATGTGTAGGAGGTTTTGGATGGTGAGCCCGGCGCTCATGCGCTTGCGGTACTGCGCCTGGAGACCGTGATACTGTGCTGGTTCCAATTCGGCTCGGTACCGGAGATCTGGGCGATATTCGCCAGTTGCGGGGTGCCGCTGAGGTGGGGGCTGGGCGCCGTCGTACCGTTGGGCAGCAGTTGACGCTCGAAGTAAGGCATCGGCACGATCAGGTGTTGGTGACCCTTCTGGCCGATATAGCCCAACGAGAACATCGATTCGCCCGGAAGCTGGTATTCCGTGATAAAGCTCCACTGCTGGGTGTTCGCCGGCCGGACCAAGGGGTCCCAGAGGCGGATGTTCGCGCTTCGGAACGGATCGGCCTGCGCGAGCGAACCGATGAACCGGCCCGAACTGATGACCGGCTGCGTGATGCCGACGAGGCCGAAGATGCCTTCGGACTCCGTCTGGAACGGCGAGTTGATGGGCAGGCGGAGGTTGGTACCGGAACCCTCCATGTAAAAGGAAATGGTGTAGGCGCCGCGCGTCGCCTTCCGGCCTTCAACTTTCGCTCCGCCCAAACTATTCCCCCTCAACCACTTAACCCACACCCGCCCTGCGTGCCCCGTTTCCCAAAAATTCGTTCACGGCAACTCGACTTTTTTTCGCTCGTGTAGAATCAATCGATTACAGGAAATTCGTGGAATTTTGCAGCAAGAGTTCGAGATCTGATGATTTACTATAAGGGCGTGAGGCGAGTTATGCCCGGGAACAATCAAGAACAACTGGGTCTCAAAGGACAAAAAAAGATCGAAATCGGTCGCGTGAATGGAGCGAAATCGCGCGGGCCTGCTACGCCCGAAGGGAAATCGCGTTCCAGTCGGAACGCGCGCAAAGATGGCGGCTATGCCAAAACCCGGACGCGTTACGGCAACCACACCATCGTCCTCGCCAATGAGGACCTCGACGCCTACAACGAACACCTCGCCCGGCACGTCAACCGCTTCCAGCCCACCGACCCCGTCGAACTGCGCATCGTCGAGGACATCGCTGCCATCGACTGGCGCCTCGTCCGCGGCAGCGCCGTCCAAACCCGGCTCGCCGACCGCGAAATGGAGGTCCAGACCCGAGTTCTCGGCCCCGTCCCGGGCTCCGTCCAAGACGTGACGCGCCTCGCTGCCGCCGGGCTCTCCCTCAGCGGAAAGCCGGCCTTCCTTCGTGCCCGGAATCAGCTCATTACTACCCTCACGAACATGCGAAAAAATTTCGAATTCATCGAACGAACCAACGAAATTGTTGACCCGCCTGCACTTGTGCCGGAAAACGAACCAAGAACGAACCAAGAACGAACCAAGAACGAACCGAAAACGAACCAAAATCGAACCAAAAACGAACCGATCGTTTCCGCCTCCGATGACGAACTCCCGGAGGCCGTATGAGCAGCGAGCTTCTACCAGCCGTCGCGCGCGCACCCTCGACTCCGATCTGGCCGCCGTCCCCGGCGGATCGGTGCCACTTTCACGAGGGTGGGAAGGGTGACGTTGTTAATATATTGCTCGCAGATCTAGAAAATGACGCGCAGTGCGAACTGCACCAGCCGCGGCTGGTTCGCTTGTCCGCTCACCACGCCGAATTGCGGGTTCCCGAACGCCCGGCCGGGGAATCCGAACTGGACGCGATTGAACAGGTTAAAGACCTCAGTGCGGAACTGCAAGCCCACGCGCTCCCGGACGAGTTGGGTGTTTTTGAAGATCGCAAAGTCGAAGTTATTAATGCCGTGCGCACGGATGTTGCTCAGCACACGGGCTGTATTTCCGAAGTTGAACGCGGCCGGCTGGCTGAATTGCGTAGTGTCGAACCAGCGCGACAAGCGCTGCTGGGCCGGTCCGTCGAGCCGGGCGCTTTGCCCGGTCCAGTTCGGCCGCGAACCCCCGCCGAACGAGTTCGTAAGGTTCACCGCGGTGGATAAGCCGAGCGGGAACCCGCTTTGGAACGTCGAGACACCGTTGATGCCCCAGCCGCTGACCAGTTTGGCGACCACGCCGGTCACGCCGCCGGCCAGGGGTTGTCCCTTGCCAAACGGCAAGTCGTAGACGTAGGAGATTACCGCGCGGTGCGGAACGTCGTTCAACGATGGCGCACGCTCCAGTTGCAGGTTGCGCCAGTTCTGGGCCCCGAACCCGCCGCCGGATTCGAGCCAGCCGGTGCCGGTATCTGTGTCGGCGATCAGCTTAGCCCAGGTGTAGGCGCCAAGAATACTACCGCCGCTGCCGAAGCGTTTCTCCACCTTCACTTGCATGGACTGGTAGGTCGAGTTCCGGTTCCCGTTCGCGGCGATCTCTACCCCGGTGTGATGCGGGAAGGGCCGCAACAACTGGCCTCGCGAAACGGTCGGCGCAGCCAGCGAGCCGGTGGTAATCAGGCCAAGGAACGGGTTCGGCACCTGCTGCTGCAACGCCGTTCCCATGCTCATGAACTCCTCGGGGAGCTGGTTGATCTGGGTCGTGTAGCCGGGAATATGCGATCCCTTGGCGCCGGCGTACGCGACGTCGGCGGAAATCCCGCCCGGCAATTCCCGCTGGATGGAGAAATTCCACTGCTGGTTGTACCCGTAATTGTCGTCCTGGATGGGTGCGCGGATTCCCTGGCCGAGCAGGATCTGCTGGTATTCCGGCCGCCGTCCGGGCGGGATCAGGATGCCGTTCGGAAACGGATTGCTCAACCGGTCCTGCGGCGTGAGCGAGCCGTCGATGGTGCCGACGAAGGGAGTGTTGATGCTGTTGACGAGGTCGAGATTCGGTGCGAGCACGAAGATTACGTCATTGGGCAGCCAGAAGACGCCGTAGCCCGCGCGGAGCACGGTCTTGTCCCCGAGGCGCCAAGCCAGTCCGGCGCGAGGCGCCGGCAGATTGCCGAGGTTCTGGTTGGTGCGGCTACGGCGGTCGTCGGAATTGACGAGGCCGAGCCGCCCGGGTCGCGACGCCAAGCTGTCCGCTCCGGTCAACAACACGGTGAGGCGGTCGAAGCGCTCGGACCACGGCCCCATCTGATCGAAGCGGAAACCGAGGCTGAGCGTAATGTTGCGCGTCAATTGGAAGCTGTCGTTGAGATAGTACCCGCGATAGATCTGCTGGCCGGCGACAAGGGCGGGGTTGCCCAAACTGCCGCCGGTGCCGAAGCCGAGCAGGTACGATGCGAATCCGTTGCCGCCGGAGGGCGCGAAGGGATTGGAGGTGGTCATCAACCGATCGAAACTGAACGTGCCGGACGGAACGTTTGTCTGCGCGTAGTTGTGCGTGAGGCGCCGCACCTCCATGCCCGCCTTGATGGTGTGCCGGCCCCAGATCTTGGTGAGCGTCGGCACGATGGAGTAGCTGTCGTTGCGGTCGATGATCACGCTGCCGGTACCCTGCGAGGTCGGCAGGTCGTGGTAGCCCTGAACGTTCGCCGTCGGCTGGACGCGCATGAGCACTTGGCTGTTCAGCGCCGACGGCCAGCCGAGTTGCGTGAGGTCGAAACCGGCCGTCAGCGGAATGCGATCGTAAACGAAGCGCAGATAGGCGAGCCGGACGTCGAGGATCGTGGTGGGCGAAAGCGAATAGGTATCGGCGACGACCGCCTGATGGGTGGTGAAAATCTCGGTACAGCGGTCCAGGCAGGTCTGCGTGTTGTACGGGTCGATGGGCAGGTTGGTGTTCTTCCAGTTCGTATAGCGCACGAAGAGCCGCTGCCGCTCGCTGAGGTTGTAGTCGGCGCGGGCGTTGTGCTGATCGTTGTTCCCGCCGACACTCGCGTTGGCGGTGTAGTTATTCACGCGCGTAAAGGGCTGGCCGGGACCGTTGGGTAGTGCCCACGTTCCGTTCATCTGGCGGGCGGCCTGGTCGATCCGCGCGTTGGGAATGATGTTACTGGCAAAGGGAGTACGCTGGATGATCTCACGGCCGGTGGCGTCCACGCCACAGGCGGGATTGCCGAAACGGCCGCACGTGGTGAGGGTGTCGTAGATCGGAACGACATTCCCGCTGGCGTCGCGGAGATCCGAGAAGTCACCGCTCCGCATCGCTTCGGTGGGGACGGTGGCGATGTAGGACTGGCCTTGGCGGACGCGGAACCCCTCAAAGCCGTAAAAGATGAAGAGCCGATCACGCTTTACCGGGCCGCCGATGTTGGCGCCGTACTGGTTCTGTGTAAAGGCGGGTCGGTCCACCCCGCCTCGGTTATTGAAGAACGTATTGGCGTTCAATACGCGGTTGCGGAGAAACTCATAGGCGCTGCCGTGGAACTCGTTGGTGCCGGATTTCGTGGTGAGATTGATGACGCCGCCGGCGAAGCGGCCGAACTCAGCGCCGAGGCTGTTGGTTTGGACGCGGAACTCCTGGATAGCGTCCTGGGTGGGCACGAGGGCGGTGAGGTTGATGTAGGTGACGTTGACGGGCGCGCCATCGATCATGGTCGCGCTCTGGTTCGCCATGCCGCCGCCGATCTGATAGTTGCCCCAGGCGAACGGATTGGCGCCCGTCGGGTTGCCCATCGCCTGTCCCTGCGGAACGACGCCGGGCACGAGTGCAACAAGGTTCAGCACATTGCGCCCGTTGAGGGGCGTTTCCAGCACCTTGCGCGATTCGACGATCTGGCCGAGCGAGGCGTTCTCGGTTTGCAGCAGCGGCGTCTCGGCCTGCACTTCGACGGATTGGCTCACATCGCCGACCTCCAGCCCGACGTCGATGCGGACGGCAGCCTGCACTTCAACGACAACCGGTTCCCGCATGAAGCGCCGGAAGCCCACCTTTTCCACCTCGACCCGGTAGCGGCCTGGCACGAGGTTGACGAATTGGTAATTGCCGTTGGCATCGGTCGTCGCGGACCGGCGTTCGGAGGTGCCGAGATTGACGGCATCCACCTTGGCGGAGTCGATGATGGCGCCGGTCTGGTCACGGACGGAGCCGACGATCGATCCATAGAACGATTGAGCCCAGCCGCTTGTGGAAAGCAGGCACAAAGCGGCGAAAAGTCGTGCAGCAACATGGATACGCATCCCAGTAACTCCCTTTCGTTGAGTTTCGAGTTTGGAGTATTCTATCGGCGGTAATGAGAACAAGTCAAGCTGCTAAGCTAAGATGAAACACCGTTTAATTGTGGAGACCAGTATGGATTCACGCCGCAAGTTTATTGGGACGGTTGCCAGCGGCCTCGCCACGTCCCTCGCCCCATCGGCCGTTCTTGGCGCCAACGAGCGCATTCGTCTTGGCATCATCGGCCCGGGCGACCGCGGCATGCAGATCGTTCGCGAGGCGATCGAGTGCCCCAACACCGAGTTCGTCGCTTTCGCCGACATCTACTCGCGGCGGCTGGAAGAGGCCCGGAAGCTGGTGCCCAACGCAAAGACTTTTTACGACTACCGTTATCTGCTCGACATGAAAGAGGTCGACGCGGTTCTTATCGCGACGCCGCAGCATCTGCACTGCGAGCACTTCGTGGCCGCACTCGACGCCGGGAAGCACGTCTTTCAGGAGAAGACGATGGCATTTACGGTGGCCCACGCCAAGCTGATGCGCACGGCTTACCAGCGCGCCGGCAAGCGAATCGTGCAGATTGGCCACCAGTCGTGTTCGTCGGGGCTGATGAAGGACGCACTGGCCTTCGCCGGTTCGGGCAAGATGGGCAAGGTGACCGCCGTCGTTGCGCACATGTACCGCAACACGCCGCATGGCAAGCCGCAATGGTCGCGACCGGTCTACCCGGACATGACGCCGGAAACGATTATCTGGAAGTCGTTCCTTGGAGACAATCCGGACCGTCCTTTCGACGCGAACCGCTACGCGAACTGGCGCTTCTTCTGGGAGTTTTCCGGCGGCAACGTCTACGAGAACATGGTTCACCAGATCGCCTTCTGGTACAAGGTGCTGAACCTTCACATTCCGAAGGCGGTCACGATGGTCGGCGGTGTCTATCTCTGGAAAGATGGCCGCGAGGTGCCCGATACGATGAATGTCGCCATGGAACATCCGGAGGAGATCCTGTTTTCGTGGGCGTCCGGTTTCGGCAATAACCATCTCGGCGTTTCGGAAAGCGTCCTTGGCACGGACGGAACCATCACGAAGGGCCAGCAGATCCGCTGGTCGCCGCAGAAGGTGAACCGGCCGGGCGAGGCGGAAGTTGTGGGCCAGACGCCTTCGCTGAAAAACGCACACATGCAGAACTTCCTCGATTCGATCCGCGGCGCCGCCGAGCCGAACTGCCCGTTCGAGATCGGGTACCGCACGTCGATCGCGTGCCGGATGGCGGTGGAAAGCTACCGCCAGGGACGGACCATGCTCTGGGACCCCGTGCGCGAGGATATCGTCTGAGGTAGCTTCCGCGCCTCCATGGAGTTTTCTTTCACAGACGAGCAAAAGCAATTGCGCGCGCTCGTCCGCGAATTCGCCGAAGGCGAGATCCGGCCCCATGTCCTCGAATGGGACGAAGAGCAGATCTTTCCGCTCGAGACGATTAAGAAGCTTGGCCAGCTCGGCTATCTCGGATCGGTCTTCCCGGAGGAACTCGGCGGCGCGGGGCTCGACTATATCGACTACTCGATCATCATCGAGGAACTGTCGCGCGTCGATCCCAGCGTCGGTCTGATCGTCGCGGCGCACACGTCGCTGTGTGCGAACCACATTTTTCTGGCGGGCAGCGAGGAACAGAAGAAGAAGTACATTCCCAGGCTGGCGACGGGGGAGTGGATCGGCTGCTGGTCGCTCACCGAACCGTTCGCCGGCTCCGACGCCGCCGGGACGCGGAGCAACGCGGCGCTGGAAGGCGGCCGCTGGATTCTGAACGGCGCCAAGACGTTCACGACCAACGCCCATTACGCCGATGTTTGCGTCGCGATGGCCGTCACGGACCGCGCGGCTCAGCAGCATGGCATCTCGGCGTTCATTATCGAGACGGGCACGCCTGGTTTCCGCACGGGCAAGAAAGAGAACAAGCTCGGCATGCGCGCGAGCGCGACCGGCGAAGTGATCTTCGAGGACTGCCGTCTGCCCGCCTCGCAACTGCTCGGCAAGGCGGGGGAAGGTTTCGTGGACAGCCTGCGGATTCTCGACGGCGGGCGGATCTCGATCGCGGCGCTGTCGGTGGGCATCGCGCAGGGCGCATTCGACGCCGCGCTGTCCTACTCGAAACAGCGGAAGCAGTTCGGGCGGTTTATCTCCGAGTTCCAGGCAATTCAGCACAAGCTGGCGGATATGGCCATGGAAATCGACGCGGCCCGGCTGCTGCTCTACCGCGCCGGCTGGATGCACAACAACAAGCACCGGGTAACGAAGGAATCGGCGATGGCTAAGCTCTACTCCTCGGAGATCGCGGTCCGGGTGTGCAATGAAGCCGTCCAGATCCACGGCGGCTATGGATTCATCAAAGACTACCCAGTCGAGAAATTCTACCGCGACGTCAAACTCTGCACTATCGGCGAAGGGACCAGCGAAATTCAGCGGTTGGTGATCGCGCGGCAGTTGTTGAAGGACTGATCTCTCATGCCCGATCCCAGCGGTGGCTCCCGCTTGTGGAGAAGATCAACTCGCCTTGAGGGCGGCCAGCATCGCGGCCAAGTCACGTAACGGAATGGCTTCCAGATTCGCCGAGAGGGGATGGCGCTCGCTGCCGGAATGAGCGACGAAGCGCCGCGCCGGCCTCAGGTCTTCGCAGGCGGCGAAGAATCCCTTCCCAGGACGGGCTGCCAAGCCGTGCTTGATTTCGATTGCCCACAGACCATGTCCGGGAATCTCCAGCAGGAGATCGATCTCCGCGCCGGCCGAGGTTCGATAGAAAAGCGGAACCGTCCGGGCCGGCGCCGCGGCGAGCAGGTTTTCCATGACAAACCCCTCCCAGCTCGCGCCCACCACCGGGTGGCCCAGCAGTGCTTCGCGGTCGCCGATGCCCAAAAGCGCGTGGACGATGCCACTGTCGCGCACGAACACCTTCGGTGATTTCACCAGGCGTTTGCCGATGTTGGTTTGCAAGGGCTGCAGCCGTCTGACCAGCATCAGATCGGCGAAAAGGTCCAGGTAACGCCCGATCGTCTTGCCGTCTACCGCTAGGCCGCGCGCGAGTTGCGCTGCGTTGAACAACCCGCCCTGAACGTGTGCGA
>CAYPUQ010000191.1:0-11535 GCA_964413655.1 uncultured Solibacteraceae bacterium
GGCTGTACGAGAGTTACATGGATTCGGCGCTCGGCTACGTCGAATTGGCGGAGCGCCGAATCCCAGCGATCCGCGGCTGTACGAGAGTTACATGGATTCGGCGCTCGGCTACGTCGAATTGGCGGAGCGTGCGAGTGGCGCTATCCCTCGGCCGGCGGCATTCGACTATGTCTGGGGCGACGCGTTGGCGGAACTCGGTCGCGTAGCGCCGAATCTCCGGATCGTCAACATCGAGACTAGCGTGACTACGTGCGACGATCCCGCGCCGAAGGGGATTCACTACCGGATGCATCCAGCGAATGTGCCCTGCCTGACGGCGGCCGGAATCGACTGCTGCGTACTGGCGAACAATCACGTGATGGATTGGAGCCGCGAGGGGCTGGTCGAGACGGTGCGGAGGCTGACGGAGGCAGGAATCCGGACGGCGGGCGCCGGACGCAGCTTGGCCGAGGCGAATGCGCCGGCGCGGTTGGAGGCCGGGGGCAGCCGAGTGCTGGTGTTCGCTGTTGGGGTAGGCAGCAGCGGCATTCCGGCGGCCTGGGCCGCGGAAAACGACAAGGCCGGCGTCGCACTATTGCCCGATCTATCGCGAAAAACGGTGGAGCGAATCGCCGCCCGGGTGCGTGCGGAGAAGCGCCCGGGTGATATCGCGGTGCTGTCGATTCACTGGGGCGGGAACTGGGGCTACGCGGTACCGGCCGGGCACCGGGAATTCGCGCACTGGGTCGTGGACGAAGCGGGCGTGGACATTGTGCACGGGCACTCGTCGCATCATCCGATGGGAATCGAAGTCTACCAGGACCGCGCGATTTTCTACGGCTGCGGCGACTTCCTGAACGACTACGAGGGCATCCAGGGCTATGAGGAGTTCCGCGGTCACTTGGTGCTGATGTACTTCGTGACGATGGCGCGCACGGGGGTGCTGTCGCGGTTGGAGATGACCCCGCTCCGAGTCCGCCGCTTCCGGTTGGAGCGGATGTCCGGCAATGACGCGGTGTGGATGCGCGACGCGATGCATCGCGAAGGACGAAAGCTCGGCACGGAGGTGCGTTTGAACCGCGACTTCACGCTCTCGCTCGAATGGCGGTGAGCGCGATATGATGGCGGAGCGATGAAACCGATCATGACGGCGGTAGCGGCGGTGTTCCTGGTGGCGGGCGCCATTTGGAGCGCGGATTCCTCCGAGGACCTGGTGCGCGCCGAAAAGGCGTGGGCGGCGGCGGTGACCAGCCGCGATTACGCGGCGCTGGATCGTATCTTCACCGGCGACCTGATTTACGCCCACGCTAGCGGAGCGGTGGAGACCAAGGCCCAGTACATCGACCGGCTGCGTTCGGGCAAGCAGCGTTACGACAGCCTGACGCACGAGAACCTGAAAGTGGTGTTGTACGGCGAAACGGCGGTCACTCATTCGACGGTGCGGGTGACGGGGAAGAACGACGCGGGGCCGTTCAACGATCACGTCATGATGATGCACGTCTGGGTGAAGCAGGGCGGCACGTGGCGGCTGGCCGGGCATCAGACGACGCGGATTCCCTGAGGGGGCGTGGGCATGACCGTCTGAGCGTAGCCCGAACGCCCGGCATGCGGGTGACTACAATACGAATCGTGGCCTTGATGAACGGTTGGAACCGGCGCGAGATCCTGCGACAGTCGGCCAAGGGCGGGATCGCGGCGCTGGGCGCCACGGCCGTTTGGGCCAACCCGCGGGAGACCCGGCCCAATAATCTTCTTTTGCGATCTCCGACGACCAGTCCTGGCTGCACGTCGGCGCGGCGGGCGATCCGGTGGTGAAGACGCCGGTTTTCGACCGCATGGCCCGCGAGGGTGCGCGGTTCACGAACACGTAAGCTTCAAGAGTCTCCTCCACCTGGGCCATTTGCCAAAGCACGATGACCAAAGGGCGCGAGCCTGGTTGTACGGAAAGCTGCTGGTGGCGCTGCTGACGCAGAAACTGGTGCGGACCGGACGCGAATTTCCCCCTGGGGCTGCGCTCTGTCTAGGGACGCGGCCGCGCAGTGAATGGCGCGAGTTCACCATTGCGCTCCATTAGCTTCAGGACGCCATCGAGCCCACGCTGGGGCTGAAACAGGTGCCGTCCCATTGGAACCGGCTGGCGACCGCGCTGGCCGAGAACCCCCGCCAGGGAGTCGCCCAGAACGCAACCTGAATTTGAACCCTGAGGGCTCCCTCCGCCAGCTCTATCAACCCGCCACCGGCCTCGAAACTTTTCTGGTCGAACAGCTTGCCATCATCGAGGGGATTGGCCGCCGCGCCGGTGCCATCGAAACCACGCCCCTGAACCAGGAATCGGTCGCCCTCGACCCCATCCATGACAGCCTCGACCACCGCACGCGCCTCGCCCTCGCCCGGCAAATCCACGCCATCTCCGAAGACGAACTCCCAATCTTCGAATCCATGCGCGAGGAACTCCTCGCCGATCTCGATCCCGTTTCCGAGGTCGAACATCAACTCTTCGAAATGATGCTCGCCGCCCAGCGGAACCTCCGGCGTATTGAGATCCCCGAAAGCGAGGTCTTCACCACCGGCGATCTCGACGATCCGAAGGTGCAAGCCAAGCTGCGCTTCATGGCCACCTACCGCTCGCGCCACACCAACACCTGGTGCCGCGCCCACCGCGCGATCACCAAGGAGATCAACGATCGCGCCGGCGCGCAAATGGCCAGGGACGAGGAAGAAGCCACCCAACGCGAAGGAGCGGAGTTCGAGGCCGCGGTCCGGGCCACGTTGAACGAACAAATCCCCTTTGACCAGCCGCCCCTGATTCGCTACAACCTGCTGGGCATCACCGATGACCCACCGCCCCCGCAATCAACGAGACCAAATGGAAAAAATATGCCCCCATCCGGCCGGTGCACCCTCCACTTAGCCCATCAGGTAACCGTTGCAGCCGGCGTGTGCCCCCGTCCACCGCTACTGCGACGCGTGGCAGAAGTCGCAGCCGTTCGACGCGCCCATCTCGGCGTGGCACTTCATGCAGGCGTCCATGCTGGTGGACTTTTCGAGGACGATCACTTCGCGTTCGGCCACCGGCCCGTGACACGCGCTGCATTCGAGCTTCGCGTCTTCAACGTGCGAGGCGTGGGAGAAATAGACGTAGTCCGGCACGCTGTACACCTTCACCCAAGGCACCGGCTTCCGCTCTTTCGCGAACACGGCCAGCTTTTCGATATGCGGGCTGTCCTTTTTGATCGCCGCATGGCAGCCCATGCAGGTACGTTCTTGCGGATAGCCGGCCTGGTAGCCCGGGTCCCGGATCGGGTGACAGTTGGCGCACTTGATGCCGAGCGCGACGTGCTGCTTATGGTTAAACGGGATCGGTTGCGGACCCGGCGCTTTGCCGAGTTCCTCTTTCTTGGGCGTGTACTGCCGCTGGGCGAGGAGGCCGGCGCCCAGGATCAGCGCCGGCAACGCAATGAGTACAGCCATTCGCATCGATCAGCTCAGGGCGAAGGAGTAGAATTCGTCGGTCGCCTTCGACCCGTTCTTGCCGCCCCCGGCGGCGATCACGACGTATTGCTTACCGTTCGCTTCGTACGTGCTCGGAGTGGCGAAGCCGCCCGCGGGTAGTTCGAACTCCCAAAGCACTTTTCCGTTCGACGAGTCGTAGGCGCGCATGCGGCGGTCAAACGTCCCGGCCATGAACACCAGGCCGCCGCCAGTGGTTATCGTTCCACCGTGCGAGTTGCAGCCAGTCTTCGGGATGCCGCGCTTCTTCAGTTCGTCGAACTCGCCGTTGACGATGCGCCATTTGAAGTCGCCGGAGTCCAGGTCGATCGCGGTGATGTAGCCCCAGGGCGCCTTAATGCCCGGGTAGCCTTCATGATCGAGAAGCTGTTCGCGCGTCGTGAGGCCGTAGCGGAATGGCTCGCCCGGCTTGCCGTCGCGGTAGACGATGCGGTTCGTGGTCTCGTCGGAACTGACGATGACGAGGTTCTGCTCGGGATCGTACGAGCAGCCGCCCCAGAGCGGACCGCCACGGAAGCCCGGATGAATGATGCCGCCCGTCTTCTTCGGCGGCGTGAACAGAGGCCCGTATGCGACATCTTTCAGTTGCGCCTTCACGAAGGCGTGCGCCTCGGGCGAGATGTCGGTGATCCACTCGTCTCTGAAGCCCTGCCGCGAAACCGGCGGCGGCTTCAGCGGGTGCGGCTGCGTGGGCCACAGTCGTTCGCCCTCGATATCCGACTTCGGAATCGGCCGTTCCTCGACCGGGAAAATCGGCTCGCCGGTCTGCCTGTCGAGAAAGAATAGGAAGCCCTGCTTGGTCACCTGCACCACGGCGTCGATCACCTGGCCGCCGCGGCGCATCTGGATCAGCGCGGGCTGCGCGGGCAGATCGTAATCCCAAACATCGTGGTGGACCGTTTGATAGTGCCACACTCGCTCGCCGGTCCCGGCGTTCAGGCACAGGACGCAGTTACCGAACAGGTTCATGCCCTTCCGGTTGCCGCCGTAGAAATCAAAAGCCGGGGAGCCGATGCCGGCGAACAGCAGGCCCCGCCCCTCGTCGACGCTCATGCCGGCCCAGCAATTGGTGCCTCCGGTGTAAATCCAGGAATCGCTCTCCCACGTGTCGTTGCCGAATTCGCCGGGCCGCGGAACCGTGTGAAAGATCCAGCGGCGCTCGCCTGTGCGGGCGTCCCAGCCGCGAATGTGACCCGGCGCTTCGGGATAGGGTCCTTCCCCGCCCCCGCCGCCGGTGATGACGAGGTCCTTATATACAACCACTGGACTGGTGTGCCGGAAGGAAAGCCCGGCCATGTTGTGGTCGAAATGTTCCTTCAGGTCGATCACGCCCTGGTTGCCGAATTTCGGATCGGGTTTTCCGGTGGCCGCGTCAATGGACCAAAGCTGGTCGCGGAACGTGGAGAAGATCCGCTTCTGTCCGCCGTCCTGCCAGTAGCAGACGCCGCGATTCACGCCGCGGGCGGCGCGCGAGCGGGCAGCGTCACCGGCCGGGTCGAACTCCCACAGCAGCTTGCCAGTGGCTGCCTCGACCGCCTGTACCTTCACCTGACACGTGGTGATGTACATGATGCCGTCCACGACAATCGGCGTGCACTCGATCACCGTGGCGGGACGTTCCCGTGCGTCGCCCGTCTTATGAATCCAGGCCACCTTGAGATCCTTCACGTTCGACCGGTTTATCTGCTTCAGGGGCGAATAGCGGCTGGCGCCGGCGTCACCGCCATACCAGCGCCACTCTCCGTTGGGGCCCTTGTCGTCGCGCCCGGCGGCCTGCAGCGAGGCGAGGGCCGCGGCATTACTAAGGAGGAACTGTCTACGGTTCATGCGTGAAGGTCTGCTTCGAGGTGAGGTGAAACCGCCAAGTATATCGCAAATCGCATGTTAACCTACGGTTTTCTGACCATGAAAGAACGTCTCCCGCTCCTCCTCGCGGCGGGCCTTTTCGCGCTGACCGGCGCATCGGCCCAGACGCGCCTGCTTCGGTTCCCGGATATCCACGACGATCAGGTGGTCTTCACCCACGCCGGAGACCTGTGGAAGGCATCCGCTCGCGGCGGACTCGCGTCGCGCCTGACCGCGCATCCGGGCCTGGAGTTCTTTGCCAAGTTCTCTCCCGATGGCCAGTGGATCGCCTTCACCGGCCAGTACGATGGAGACGAGCAGGTATACGTCATCCAGTCGGCCGGCGGCGTTCCGAAGCAGTTGACGCACTACCCGGCGCGCGGACCGCTGCCGCCGCGCTGGGGCTATGACAACCAAGTGATGGGTTGGACGCCGGATGGTTCCGGTATCGTCTTCCGCTCCCAGCGCGACTATGCGTCGCCGAAGGATGGCCGGCTCTACGTCGTTCCGCGCGAGGGCGGATTGCCCAAGCCGCTGCCGATGCCCTACTCGGGCGCGGGCGACTTCGCCCCGGACGGCACGAAGGTCGTCTACTCGCCGCTGTTTCGCGACTTCCGCACCTGGAAACGCTACGAAGGCGGATGGGCGCAAAAGCTATATGCCTTCGACCTGAAGACCTCGGCGCTCGAACCTGTCGCGCACAGCCCGCGTACCGAACGCGATCCGATGTGGATCGGCGACAAGATCTACTTCGCCAGCGACCGGACCGGGACACTGAACCTCTACGAGTTCGATCCGGCCTCGAAACGTACCCGAGCCCTGACGGAATACAAGGATTGGGACGTGCGCTGGCCGAGCAAGGGGAACAGGACGCAGATCGTCTTCGAACTGAACGGCGAACTCCACGTGCTCGACGCGAAGGGCGGCAAGCCACAGCCGCTGAAAATCACCGTGCCGAGCGACGGCGTCGCGGCTCGCCCCTCCGAACGCAACGCGGCCGCGCAACTGAAGCACTTCGGCATGAGTCCGAAGGGCGAACGGGTGTTGGCGGCGGCGCGCGGCGAGATCTTCACCCTTCCGGTCGAGAACGGGCCGACGCGCAACCTGACGAACTCGCCGGACGCGCACGACAAGTGGCCGGCGTGGTCGCCCGACGCAAAGAAAGTCGTCTACATCTCCGACCGGACGGGCGAGGAAGAGTTGTGGCTGGTGAACCAGGACGGAACCGGCGAACACGAGCAATTGACCAAGGGTGGCCAGGCAATGCGGTACCGGCCCAAGTGGTCGCCGGATGGAAAGACCATCGCGTTCTCGGACAAGGATGGCAAGCTGTACCTGCTGGCGCTCGCCGACAAGTCGGTGCGGGAGATCGCCGACGAAAGCCGCGGACAGTTGCTCGATTATGAGTGGTCGCCAGACAGCAAGTACGTGGCCTTCACGTTGACCAATCCAAGCGGCACGTCGTCGGTGAACATCTGGAGCGCCGGCGATGGCCAAGTGCGGCGCGTCACCGATCCGTTGTACGAGTGCGGCTCGCCTTCATGGGACCCCGAAGGGAACTACCTGTTCTTCATCAGCGAGCGCGATTACGCGCCGCTCATCAGCAACAACGAGTGGAACTACGCGACCAGCCGCAACCGCGGCCTGTTCGCCATGACGCTGCGTAAGGACGTGAAGCATCCGTTCCCGCCGAAGAGCGACGAAGTGGCGATCGAAGAGGAAAAGAAGGAGGAGAAGAAGGACGAGAAAAAGGATGCGCCGCCGGACCTGAAGATCGAGTTCGACGGCCTCGGGTCGCGGGTGGCGCGCGTGCCGGTTCCCGCGGCGAACTACGCCGGTCTGACCGCTCTCAAGGGCCATTTGCTCTACGTGAAGACCTCGAACTTCTTTTACGGCCGCGATCCGGAAATGCGGCCGAACGTCGTGATTTTCTCGATGGCGGACCGCAAAGAGTCCGTCCTCGTCGAAGGCATCAGCGGACTGTCCCTGTCGTCGACGGGGAACAAGTTCGTCGCTCGTGACGGCAACAATCTCCACGTGTACGACGCCACGCCCAAGGGCAAGGAGACGAAGAAGGCGGTCTCGACGGCGAACATGCTGGTGAACCGCGTGCCGTCGCAGGAGTGGTCGCAGATTTTCGGCGAGGTCTGGCGGCGCTTCCGCGATTTCTTCTACGTGCAGAATATGCACGGCTACGACTGGGCGGCGATCCGGCGGCAGTACCAGCCGCAGTTGGAGTATGTCGGACACCGCGCCGATCTGAACTACGTGCTCGGCGAGATGATCGCCGAGCTGAACGTGAGCCACGCCTATTTGGAGGGCGGCGACCTTGGATTGCCGGAGCGCCCCCAGGTGGCGCTGCCGGGCGCGCGGTTCGATCTCGATGAGGCGAGCGGGCGGTACCGGATCGCGAAGATCTTCGCCGGCCACAACGAGGAGCCGAACTACCGCTCGCCGCTCACCGAGATCGGCGTCGATGCGCGAGTGGGCGATTATGTTTTGGCGATCGATGGCCAGGACCTGACCCCACCGGTGAATCCGTATCAGCTTCTGCGCGGCAAGGCCAGCCAGTCCGTCCGCCTGTTGCTGAACACGCAGCCGTCGAAGACCGGCGCGCGCGAGGTTACCTTTCAGCCCATCACGAACGAGTCCGATTTGGCGTACCTCGAAATGGTGGAGTCGCGGCGGCAGCGCGTCGAGCAGATGACCGGCGGCCGCGTCGGCTATTTTCATATACCCAACATGAGCGCCGACGGACTGCGGGAGTTCATCAAGTACTTCTACGGGCAGATTCGGAAGGAGGGTCTCGTCGTGGACGTGCGCGGGAACGGCGGCGGCAACGTGTCGCAGATGTTGATCGAGCGGCTGCGGCGCGATCTGCTGGCGACGAACTTCGCGCGCACGATCGAGGGCGCGCGGACCTACCCGTACACGGTGTTTCACGGCCACCTGGTGTGCCTGCTGGACGAAACGTCGGCGTCCGACGGGGACATCTTCCCGGCGATGTTCCGGCAAGCGAAGCTCGGACCGCTCATCGGTAAGCGCTCCTGGGGCGGTGTAATCGGCATCACCAACCGCGGCATGCTGATGGACGGCGGATCCGTGTTCGTCCCCGAGTTCGGCTTCAACAGCGCCGACGGCAAGTGGATCATCGAGAACCAGGGCGTAACACCCGACATCGAGGTAGAGAACGATGCGAAGTCGCTGATCGAAGGCAAGGACCTGCAACTGGAGCGCGGCGTCGCCGAAATCCTGGCGCGGATTCAGAAGGAACCAAAGAAGCTGCCGGCTCGCCCGCCCGATCCGGTGCGAGTGAAGTAGGAAGACGGTTAGGTCAGAGCACGTAGCCGATGCCGGCCTCAGTGTGACAGCCTCCCGACTCGCGGCGAAGGCTCCCGCCAGGAGGGTGGTGGGCGGCGTCCCGGCGCAATACAGGATGGGTTGGCGAGTTGGCCCGGCAATCATTCGAAGGCTGATACCGGCGCGCCGGTACAAATGATCGGCGCCCACCGCCAGCAGTTCGCCGTCCACCAGTTGGCCGTAGATTTCGACCACACCCTGCCGTCCGTGCCAATTCCAACAATGCAGCAGTTCGTCATCTGCTTAACTAAACCGAGAGGAGGCAGCAACTGTGCTGCTCCCAGTACCGCCAAGCACTCTGGCGGGACTCGCGAGTCCAGAGATAGTGGTCCATCCCAACGCCCAGTAACGAGCCATCGTTCAGCACCGCCACGGACGTCCGTTTATTCCCCTCGACTCTGCGCCGAGGGCCCGTACTCAAATACCCGGTGGCCTGGCTGACCGTCAGGCTGAAAAATAGTCGTCTATGACGCGCGGTGCCCGTGGACCTCGGCGTGGCGTTGGAACGGCTGGCGTGGCGCTCGCCACATGATGCGAAACCTTTTCCTCGCCCCCCCAGGTCCTCCGCAAGCACGGCGGCTCCTTGATGTCGCCGCAACTGGACCGGAACACTACAACCGAAAAATGGGCAAAGATTGGCCGGTCAAGCCGCGCATTAATTTGTCGGCAACTATCTACACATGCAGTAACTGAGGGGACCGCCCCAGAAGGTCCTAACCCCACCTACGCCTACACAATCGGCCGCGCAATCACCCGGCTCGCCTCGACCAGCGCTGGATCGGCGAGACTCAGCGGCCGGACCTCGCCCACCTGCACGATGGACAAATCCCAGAGGCCGATGCTCGCCCAGCG
The DNA here is from genome assembly GCA_964413655.1 of uncultured Solibacteraceae bacterium. Lineage (GTDB taxonomy): Bacteria > Acidobacteriota > Terriglobia > Bryobacterales > Bryobacteraceae > CAYPUQ01. The sequence goes on from CAYPUQ010000191.1 coordinate 9,547, forward strand.
CGGGTCGTAGTAGGACCACCAGCGCACACCTACGTACCGCTCTTGCTCGTACACCCGGCGCGCCCAGGCGCGCGTGCGCTCGTAGTCGCGGCTGACCACATCGGACGGCCGTAGACCCAACACCCCCAGTTGCGCCGGGTCGTCGAGATCGCACAAAGGCGCGCCGGCCGCCAACTGATAGCTCGCAATCGCCCGCACGCTGCCCGGCAGACTGGGACTACCGGCCAGAATCGCCGGCGACCAGACCGGAAAGCGGCCGAAGGCTTCAGCGACGGCGCCCGCCGCCGCGTCGCTCAAATAGAGGACCGAATAGAGATCGGGATTGTCGAGCCGGCCGCCGCCTTGCGAAGGAACGTACAGCGCGCCGCCGGGCTCATGAGGCGGGACCTTCCGGACATACGGGAAGACTCGGTGCAGTACCGGCACGGAGCGTCAGGCGTACGCCCCTTGCGCGATGCCGTCAATCGTGCGGATCACCGGCGCCGCGCCTTCCGCCGCCAGCACGTCGATCGGCCGCGCGCCGCCGAGCAGCGGTTCGGAACCGACCAGCCACATGGCCGCCGCTTCGCGGTTGTAGACGCGGAGGATCCGGGTCAGCACATCGTGGAGGTCGACGATCCGCCGTCCCATTTCGACGCCCACCGCTTCGGTCCCGGTCATCCATCGCGACACTTGCGCACGGTCCGCGCCAAGCAGCCGGGCCGCCGCGTTCGTCCCCAGCGCGTCCACGATTCGTGCCAGGAGCGGCCGGACGTCGGCGAGGGCATCGGCCGAGGGGCGCAGGACGATCACATCGGCAACAGGTTTCCACGGCCGGGAGACACGACCGCGGCGGGCGGTGCTTCGCACTGTCATGACACCAATTTAACTCAACAGGCGCTGTTGAGTAAATACGCAGCGCGCAACCTAACCCGGAACATTCCCCGCTCGCAACTCCGGATCCGTTCCCTGCTCGCGCCGCGACGCCAGCATTGGAAAGCATTCCCGGGCCCGCTGCTCCATCATGGCGTTCATGTCGGTTTCGCACTGGAGCAGATCGGCGAGCGTCGTCTTCCCGAGCAGTTCCTGCAACACCACCTGGATGGATGTCCACAAGGCCCGGAACGAACAATCCACCGCGTGCATGCACACCTTTTGTTGTCCAGAGTAGCGGTCGCAGAACTGCGGACTGAAGAACTGGCCGCCGAGAATCTCCATCGTTTCCGCAACGTTGATGTCGGCTGCGGGCCGCGCCAGCGTATATCCTCCCGCTTGTCCCCGTACGCTGGTCACCAGTTTGCCCATCCGCAGCAGGCGCATGAGCTTGGCGACGTTCGGAACCGACAGTCCCTCAAGCTGGCTGATCTCGGGAATGGTCATCGAATGGCCCGCCTCGCACCGGGCCAGATGCAGCAGGCAGCGCAACCCATACTCTTCCTGGGCGCTGAGCTTCATGCCCGTATTGTACGACGCCCCGCGAAGTGGGACCGGCGCCGATGCCCGCGGCCGGCCCTCCGAGCCCCGAAATGCATGGCTCGGAGTTTCACCTTGACATTCTACTGGAATGGACGTACTCTTCACCTAGAATGTCTAGTAAAGATGACCGGGATCGCATCGAACTGCTGCAGGGGACCTTGGATCTGCTGATTCTCCGGACGCTGTCGTCCGGACCAGCGCACGGTCACGCAATTGCCAAGACAATCGAGCGCAACTCCGAGGACGTCCTGCAGGTCGAACAGGGGTCTCTCTATCCGGCGCTGCACCGCCTGATCAAACGGGGCTGGATTTCGGCTGAAGAAGGCATTTCGGAAAACAACCGGCGGGCCAAATACTACCGGCTGACTGTCAAAGGGCGCCAACAACTGCTGGTCAAGACCACGAAATGGGACAAGCTGGCGCGCGCCATTGGCTGCATCCTGAGACCGGCGCGGCAGGGGAACGGCGTATGAGGTTTGGCGCGTCGCGTAAACGTTTGCTCGACGATCTCGCGCAGGACATTCGAGACCACAT
>CAYPUQ010000192.1:0-11512 GCA_964413655.1 uncultured Solibacteraceae bacterium
GCGCTTCGGTTTCGGCTGGCAGAGGTGGCGCGGCCGTCTCTCCAACCGCAGCGGTCTCCTCGCCTGCCGCCGCAACCGGCGCCGGCTCTTCCCCGGAAACAGGCATGGGTTCCGGGGCAGCGGGAGGCGTTGGGGTGGAAGCGGTCACCGGAGCGGCCGGCGCCGGCGGGGCAACTTCGATGTCATCTTCTTCCACCGGATCGTAGTCGCCGAAATCCTGGGGATCGTCGATGTGTTCGTAATCGTAGGGGAAATCGTCCTCTTCGTCGTCGGGCGGCAAAGCTCGGAATTCACGCATGGCGTCACTTCCTCATCAACTTCACAACAAAACTTAGAATATCGCTTTTTGACTTGGAATCAACAGAAAACACGATTTGCATGCAGTGGGGTTGGCCGCATCGTCCGGCGGCTCGACCCGCTCAGCGATTCGCGGTGCGTTTCTTCGATGAGGCGCTGGCGGTCGCAACGCCTTTCCGTTTCGCGGCGCTCGCGTTCGCAGCGGGCTTCGGCTTCGCCGCGGCGGGCTTCCGCTTCGTCGTGGCGCGGCGCTTGGCAGCGGGTTTCTTCGCAGGCGCCGCGGCGGCCGCGCCGGGGTAAGCGACGGGAATCAGCAGGAGGTCTCCATCCTGGGGATCGCCGAGATCCACCCCGTTCGCTTCGAGGATAGACTTCGCCGTGGTGTTGTAGTAGCGAGCGATTCCAGCGACCGTCTCGCCGCTACCCACGCGATGCAGCCGCCATGCCGCCCGTTTTCCGGCGGGGATGCTTTCCAGCGCCGCCAGCACCAGACTGCCCCGGCCCTTCGGCACACGGACCTGATAACCGGCCGGTGCGATCAGTTTCAGCAAGGCCGGATTGAGGTCGCGGAGGTCCGTCAGCGGGTCGCCGGTAATCTCGGCGATTAACGCCAGATGCGTGTTCGCACTCACCTCGATCGTGTCGTACTGTAGCGGCGGATCGGGCACGATCTGTTCCAGCCCATACGCAGCCGGATTCTTGGCCATGATCGTGAGCGCCAGAATGATCGGCAAGTAGTTGGAGGTTTCGCGCGGCAGTGCGTTGCGCCGGTACAGCTCCCAAAAGTCCGCATAACCGGTGCGCTGCACCGCCCGGTCGACATTGCCTGGGCCACAGTTGTAGGCGGCCACCGCGAGGTACCAATCGCCGAACTGCTCATACAGGTCGCGCAGGTGGCGCGCCGCCGCGCGGGTCGCCTTCTCGGGATCGAACCGGTCGTCCGTATACGGCGTCTGCATCAGGCCGTACTCCCGGCCGCGCGGCCGGATGAACTGCCACATGCCGCCGGCCGCCATCCGCGACATCGCTCGCGGCAGGAACGCCGACTCGGCTTGGGCCAGGTAGATCAACTCCTGCGGCAGGCCCTCCTCGTCGAGGATGCGGTAGATCATGTCGGCGTACCGGCCGGCGCGCCGGAAACCCGCCGTAATGTTCTTCTTCCCTCTTTCGCCGGAGAAGTAGTTGATGAAACTGAGAACCGGGTCGGTGACTTCCAGCGGGAGTTGCGATACGGTAGCGCCCAGTTGATCGACCACTTTCGACTTGAGCGCCGGCTCGACCGGAAACGTCAGATTCACGATGTCGTCGAGCGGCGCCTTGTCGAGCATGACCTCGTCGCGCGGTTCCTCGGCGACCGTCCCTTCGATCTCGAACCGGTAAACCGCTTCGGTGAGCCGCCGGTACTGGAACCGCAGCCGCTGGCGGTCGATCTCCGTGGCGCCTCCCTCGGTCACCGCTTCGATCGCCATGTCGAAGCGCGCGCGGGCCGATTCCCGGTCGCCTCGGGCGAACAGTTCGGCGCCGTCGCGCAGCAGATCCTCGCTCAAGCGGATTCGCTCCTCGACCCCCGGCGAGGCCGGAACCGGTCCTGACTGGGGCAGCAGGTAGGGAGGAGTTGGTTGCGAGAGCGGAGAGTCGTACGGGGAAGAAGTTGAACCGGGCGAGTGACGGGCGGAGGACCCTGGGGACTGGGCCGCGTGTTGTTGCGATAGGGCGGAACCCTGAAACCCGATTGCAACCGTCACAACCAGCGGGAGGAGTCGTGTCGCGTTGTTTCGCATGGGCGATCAGTCTATTTCATATCTCGCATCACTTGGGCTAATAGTCGCAAACGTCTACGTTATCCAATGTGGAGCGGAGGGTCAAGCCGGTGCTGCCGCCCGGGCGAGGACATGGAGTTCTCATCGGCGCCATCGCCCGGCAGGTTCAGGGCGCTATTCCTCTTCTTCCTCAACTCCTTCGCGCGCGGCACGGGCCGCGGCGATTATCTTTTCCGCCTGCTGCTGGGGCACGTAGTCGTAGTGGGAGAAGTCCATGCTGTAGGAGCCCCGGCCCTGGGTGATCGAAATCAGGTCGTTCTGGTAGTTGAGCATCTCGGCCATTGGCACCTGGGCCTTGATGATCTGGGTGTTGCCCTTGGTATCCATGCCGCTCACCCGGCCGCGGCGGCTATTGAAGTCGCCCATCAGATCGCCGGCGAAATCGACCGGGGCCTGGACCTCGACATTCATGACCGGTTCCAGAAGGGTCGGCTTCGCCTGCTCCATCGCCAGACGGAAAGCCTTCCGTCCCGCGAGTTTGAACGACATTTCGTTCGAATCGACGTCGTGATACGAGCCGTCGTACAGGATCACCTTGAAGTCGACCACGGGGAACCCGGCCAGGTAGCCGCGCTCCGCCGCCTCCAGAATGCCCTTCTCGACAGCCGGAATGAACTGCTTCGGAATCGAACCGCCGAAGATGTCGTTGACAAACTCAAACCTCTCGCCGCGCGGCAGCGGCTCCATCTTGATCTTGCAGTCGCCGAACTGCCCATGGCCGCCGGTCTGCTTCTTGTGCCGGCCGTGAACGTCGGCGGTCCCCCGGATGGTTTCCCGGTACGGTACCTTCGGCGCCTTGAGCTCCACATCGACGCCATAGCGGCGTTTCATGCGGCTGACGACAATCTCCAGGTGCTGCTGCCCGCAACCGGCCAACAGAAACTCCTTCGTTTGCGGATCGCGGTAGAAGCGCAGCGACGGATCTTCCTCTAGCACGCGACTGACCGCGTTGCCCATCCGGTCCTCGTCGTTGCGGCTCTTGGCCACGATGGCGTAGGAGATGGAGGGCTCCGGGATCTGCACCGGCGGGTATTCGATGCTCGCGCCCTTATCCGCCAGCGTGTCGCCGGTTAGCGTGTCTTTCAGTTTGGCCACCACGCCGATGTCCCCCGCGCGCAGTTCGGTGACCGGGGTAATGGACTTTCCGAACAGCGAACCAATGTGGGCCAGCCGCTCGTCGGCGCCGCTACGCGCGTTGATCAGGTGCACGTCGTTCTTCACCACACCGGACATGACCTTGAAATACGACAGCCGGCCGGCGAATGGATCGGCGACCGTCTTGAAGACGAAGACGGCTGGGGGGCCATCAGGGCCGATCCGGCTGCGCTGTTCCTCGTGGTTGACGACGACACGGTGCTCGGGACGCTCGAGCGGGTTCGGGCAATAGGTCTGGATGAAATCGAGGATGGCGTCACTGCCGATGTTGAGTAGCGCGGAGGCGCAGAGGATCGGGAAAATGCGGTCCTCCTTGATGGCTTCGAGAAGGCCGTCGCGAATGTGCTCGGCTGGCAGAGTGCCCATTTCGAAGAACTCTTCCATCAATTCATCCTTGCCTTCGGCCACCATTTCGACCAGGGCTTCGTGGGCCTCCTTGGCAGCCTCGGCGGCAGCGGCCGGAATCTCGCCCTCCACGCCCTTGCCGTCGCCGCCGGCCGCGTAGGTGTAAGCCTTCATGGTGATGAGGTCGACGTAGCCGCTGAAATCGCGCTCCGACCCGACCGGCAGGTGAATCGGGATGGCGGTGCGGCCGAAGTGTTCGTGGACCGACTCGACGGCGCGGTTGAAGTCGGCACGCTCGCGATCGAGCTTATTCACGACGATGGCCCGCGGCAGCTTGAACTCGTCGCAGAAGTGCCACATCTTCTCGGTCTGGACCTCGACGCCGGAGACGCCGTCGACGAGCACCAGGGCGGCATCGGCGGCGGCCAAGGCCTGCTTGGCGTCGTTCACGAACATGTTGAAGCCGGGCGTGTCGACGAGGTTGATTTTTGTCTTCTTCCACTCGACGAAGGCGCAGGCGGAAGCTACGGTGATCTTCCGGTCCACCTCTTCTTCGTCGAAATCGGTGACGGTGTTGCCCTCGTCGACTCGGGTCAGCCGGTTGGTCGCGCCGGCGGTATAAAGGAGGCCGGCGGCCAGCGAGGTCTTGCCGGAATTCAAGTGGCCGGCGAGAGCGACGTTGCGGATATCAGTGCTGTCGTAGACTTTCAACGGAAACTCCCCGGATTGGAATGAACGCTCGCATACCAAGCGGCGCGGGAGCGGAAACGCCAACGGTTCCCCGCACGCGCACGCCCGGCGCGCTCGAATCTCGAATCAAGACTTTAACACAACTGTTATTGCGCGGCGGTTTGCGGAGCGGGAGGATACAATAGCGGGACGATGAGTCGATCTTTGGCTGCACCCGTTACGCTCGCGGCGCTCTTTCTTCACGGGGCCTGTAGCCAGACGCCTCGGACGGCGGAACCCAACGCGCTCACGGCCGAAGAGCGCGCGGCCGGCTGGCGGCTGCTGTTCGACGGCAAGACGATGAACGGCTGGGAAGACCCTGCGTCCAAGAACCCGCCCGGCGAAGCATGGGTGATCGAAGACGGTTGTCTCAAGGCGGCAAAAGCTCCGAGGCTGCGCGAGGATCTGTTCACGCTGGACAGCTTCGAGAACTTCGAACTGTCGTTCGAGTGGCGCATCTCCGAGGGCGGCAATAGCGGCGTCAAGTACCGCGTCCAGGATCGCGTGCCGCTGGAGCACGGCAGCTACCCCGAGGCGAAGCGGTTCGAAGACACGGTGGATTACGAGATCCGCAACCGCCGGACCCGGCGCGAGACCATTCCGCCGGAGGCGAAGTACGAGGAATACGTGGTGGCGTTCGAATACCAGGTGATCGACAACAGCCGCCACCCCGACGTCAAACGGGGTCCCGACCGCGCGGCAGGGGCAATCTACAGCCTGGTCGAGCCGGACCGCGACGTGACCAAGCCGGTGGGCGAGTTCAACCAGTCGCGCATCGTGCTCCGCGGCAACCGCGTGGAGCACTGGCTGAACGGCGAGAAAGTGCTGGAGGCCAATCTTGGCGATCCGGCCATCGCCGCGAAGTTGGCGGAGCGGTGGACGACCGCGTCGCCGGTGTACGAGATGCTGACCACCCAGCCGAAGCGGCGCACGCCGATCGGGCTTCAGCATCATGTCGATGAGGTGTGGTTCCGGAGTATCAAGATTCGGGAGTTGTAGCGGAGGGGACCCCCGTGGGCCGGCCGAACTAGTCTACCGCCCTGGGTTTGCGTGGAGTCGCTCAGCGTCTGCCGGGGTCGCGAGACCGATCCGTAACGGAACGGCGAGCCGGGTGGATTGAACTGAGCGCCGAGCCGCGCCGTTTCTCCGGGCAACGTCCTCGCAACGAGTTGAGCTTGCGCGGGCATCACGATTGGCCGGTAAAGCCCGTCATCCGCGATTTGCGGAGCCGAGCCGGCCCAAGCGGCCCGGCCTTATACTAGTGTTGATGGTGAGGAAGACCCGATGAAAGAGATTTCAGTCGGCTTGGATTTTGGGGCAACGGAAGAGTCCATCCGCAAGTTTTTCGAAAAGTACGGCCGGGTGGAGAATGTCCGCGTGGGTGGCTTTGCTTTCGTGGAGATGAGTTCGGATGCTGATGCGGAGAGCGCGACAGCCCAGACGAAAGGCCAGTTGAAAAGCGTAAAACTCAAGGGACCAGCATTAACGGAAAGCGAGGGAGTTAGAACTAAGGGAGCATATCCGCGCCGATCCCAGACTGAGCTTCGCTCGAAGTCTCCGGCACGAGTCGCGGCCAGCGCCAAGGCGAGCCGCCAGGAACAACAAGCCGGTCGCTCAGAACTTCATGTCGCCGGGACAGAAGTGCATACGGTTGATCTCGATGGTATCGTTGGTGTGACCGGCCGAGCGATTGAAGTATTCGGTGATCGGGAGAAGGCAAGCCGGTGGCTCCGTACGCCGTTGCCGTCACTTTCGAACAGAACTCCGCTCTCAATGCTGAAGACCGCTGACGGAATTGAGCAGATTGAAGACGTTCTCGGCAGGATCGAACAGGGCGTCTGGTAGCGATGTTCGTATACCGGATTGGCAGCAACCGGTATCCTGCTAACGACGGGAAAGGCGCTGCCCGATTCGGGGGCCGATGGAATCAAAAGGGTGTACCTCTCATATATGCAGCCGAGAGCCGGGCACTGTGTGCATTGGAGATTCTGGCGGGGAGTCGCGAGTTTGCAGACGATTACATTTCAATTCCGATTGAAGTCCCAGATGATCTACCGTGCCGCATTTTGACAAGTGCCGAACTACCGGAAGGTTGGGATTCGGCCGGGCACGGGAATAGCACGCGCGAACTGGGTACAACCTGGGCTAACTCAATGGAAACAGCTATTCTCGTGGTTCCGTCAGCGGTACTCCCTCGCGAACGCAACTACCTAATCAATCCGCGCCATCCGGATTTTTCGCGAGTCGCCTTCCATGATGCTGAACCATTTTTCTTTGATAAGAGGCTGACGGCGCACGGGCACAGCCATGGCAGTGTGCCCGGCGAACGATCACAAGTCTGAACTCCCAAACAGATTCGATAGACCTCTGAACTGAAAGCACGTTCGAAGGGATCCCACCGCATCAATCGTTGCCGATCCCCCTATCCGCGAGCGACACCGGGTGAGTGGTCGGCATCCGGAAGTTGACCGAAACCGTGTTCTTGGGACATGTTCACCCGGACACAGGCGACGGCGCGAACGCAGCCGCAAAGATTGTCCGGACGCGACCAACTGCCGCCGGTCGCGGTTTTCGATTCGCGCTCCGGATAACTGGCGTGAAATCCCTACCAGCTAATACCCGGAATTCAGGTCTGGGTGCGAGAGCCTCACAGCGCTCCTTCGACCTCTCATCGGCTTAAGCGAACAGCATTGCTCCTAAGGCGATTGCGACAGCGTGGTAGAGCGTGTCCAGTTGGTGGACTTGTTCAGCGGCGAGCTTTCGGTCTCCACGATGGGAGTGGAGAAGGCCGGCGGGCAAGGGGGGCACTTCTCCGGCGTCAGTTGAGGACTTCGGCGGCCTCGGAGTGAAGTACCGCGGTAGTGAAGTATCGCGGTAGCGAAGGTATCGCCCGCGAGTGCCCGGCCATGGCCTTCAAAGTCACCCTTTGTCTCTTCCTTGCCCGCTCCATCTCTGCGGCCGGAAGACGCTCATGGGCCGCTTTCCCACCCTCCAGCGTTTTCCACGCACTGCTTGACCGGACTATTCATTTACCAATTGAGACGAACAAGTCACTCGAGTCGGACGGCAACCATGCTAATGGCCAGGAATGTTGATTCACCGGCCGATTCTCCGGTGGTCTCAAGTAGGGCGCTGATGGCTCGCGCGAGCCGCCGAAAACGCCTATCGGAATTCCTCAATAAGCATTAAGTCGGTTTCGTTGAGATCGAGTTGGGCATATAGGAAAGCCTGACGGTCCGGCGAGACGGCCGGTCGGTGCCCGATCAGTGGCGTCCCGGCGAGCCAGGCCACAACATGCTTCTTGCCCGTGGCGAATTCGAGAAAATTCAAAGACCACGCGCTGGCCACCTCTTCGCTCTGGTGTTGTTCGTAGTAGTAGAGCCCATCCTCTGCCAGCGTCCAACGGCTCCTCAGATCTTCCGCCAGTGCTGGCTCCTCGTCCCCACCGTGTACTGGTGCCCTCCAGGGCTCGAACTCGCGAGCAAACGTCGGGCCTTTCTCGTAGTAGACAAACTTCCCGTCAGCCGACTCCACCGGACGCTGTCCACCCTGCTTTGTGACCTGTAAGGAGTCTCCTCCCTCGGCCGGAACCTTCCATATTTCACGCCGGCCGGTGCGATCAGAAGCGAAATACACCCATCGGCCGTCTCGCGACCAAGCCGGCGCGTAATCCAGCGGGTGGTCGTTCGTCAGCCGCCTTGGCGTGCCCCCGCCCGCGGGAATTATATAGATCGCCCCACCACCCTTGACTAAGGAGTTGAATGCGATCTCGCTGCCGTCGGGAGACCAGGCAGGCAGTGAGGCTCCCCAATCGAGGAGAGACGTCAGTCGGGTCGCGTTGGAACCGTCGCGATCACACACCCAGATCTGCCAGGTACCGGAGCGGTCTGACACGAACGCAATTCGCCTTGCGTCGGGGGAAAGCGCCGGCGCCCCGTCGGCTTGTGTGGACGCGATCAAACGCACCGCGCCGTCGGGCTTGCGGCCGGCATTCCTTACCCGTACCTCCCAGATGTTGGTCTCGCTGAGCTTTCGGGTGAAACCGAGCCGCCCCCCACGGCGCGGGATTGCCGGGAGCCAGGCCCGCTCGCCGCCAGCGACAACCTGCGCGGGCGATCCTCCGGACGGTGACACCTGCCAGAGGTCGGATTCTCCCCAGTCCCACTTGCCCGATGAATAGACTAGCTCCTTGCCGTCGAATGTCCAGGCTACTCCGTAGATACGCTGCCCCTGCGTGCGAACCCGCGTGGGGTTGCCCCCGGTGAGAGGCACCGTGTAGAGCTCTTGCGCATTCGAGTTCACCCACCGCACAAAGGCAAGGGATCTGCCATCAGGCGAGAAGGCCGGGTAGAGGTCCGGCCCTCCCCTTGGCGACGACGTCAACTCGCGATCCTCCCCCGTCTCCATCGATGTAAGCGAGATCCCCGCGCGCGCCAGCCACTTTCCATCCGGAGACCAGGAGAGTTGCGCGGTGCTGAGCTTGGAGTTGCCCTCCCAACACCCGCAGCTTTTTCCGCTCATTTCCACAAGCAGCCTCTCTGATCCACCCAACGGAGCAACCGTGTAGACCCCACAGCTTCTGTCCGGACGGCTGCGGAAAAAGGCAATCTCACGACCATCCGGCGACCACGCGGGATCGACTTCACTTGAATCGGCAGTGTTCGTCAACTGCGTCGTCCTGCCGGATTTCACCTCTTTCAAGTAGATATCGAAATGTAGTTTCCCTTCGGGTTTCCACGCAAAAGCCACCCGACTACCGTCTGGTGAAAAGCTGGCGCCCATCTCGCTGCCGCGATCGCTGGTGAGCGGTACGATCTTGGGTTTGCCGGCCGGAGGAGACGGCAGCCGGGCAGTCCCCAGCCAAACGCCGCACAGAAGGAACAGCCCCAGCGCGCCAGCGACGGTGAAGGGCCGGAAGCGAGGCCGCTCCGGCGCCGGACCCTGCTCCTGCAAGGTGGCGCGCCGGCCGCTCCACCACGCATCCAATTCGGTCCGGTAAGCGTAAACTGTGGCGCGCTTCCGGTGCGAATGGCGATGGACCGGCAAGCCCTCGTTCTTCTCCCACAACTGCACGGTTCGAACTTCCCGCCGCAGATACGTGGCGATATCCTTCCAGGAATCCAACCGTTCGCCAAGAGGAGGTTCCGCCGAAGTGTCCTGCATGCCCTCTCCAGATGACGAGATTATAACGCCTTCGTGCCCACCGCGAAAACGCGCCATCGGGTGTGACCGGGTGTGACGCTGTTGATTTCGCCGGATTTCGCCTCATTTCGCTTGTCGGTCGCCCGCAGTCCAGATACAGTTCAGCCAGACCGTGCCTGGAGGGAACGATCATGCCGTGCACCAGAAGCTACACAGCAGCTTTATTCCTCGCGGCCGCGGCGGCCACCGCATCCGGTCAAGGGCATGATTGGGTCCTGCTGTCCGAGCGCGGGAGTGAATGGCTCAAAGCGAGGCGCTACACGGAAGCAGAGCAGAGTTTCCTGGCGGCGATTTCGGCTGCGGAAAAATTTGCGTCACCCAACGTCCGCCTCTCCAGCAGCTTCAATGGGTTGGGTTCTGTCTATCGTGAGCAAGGTCGCTACGGTGAGGCTGCCGCGGCATTTAGCCGCGCATTGTCGGTTTGGGAGCAACTCCACGGCCTGGAGCACGCCGGCTCGGTCGATGTTCTGAACAATCTTGCGGGCGCTTGCCGGAAACTCGGCAGGTTTGAAGAAGCTGAGCGGCTCTATCGGAAGGCTCTAGCAATCCTGAGTAGAACCAGTGGCGTGGAGGATTCGCCTACCGAAACAATCGTTCTGAACAATTTGGCACTCCTTCACTTCAGCGCGGGACGTTACGCGGAAGCCGAGAGCGAATTCCGGCAGGCACTCGAGATGTTACAGAAAACGGCGGGGCCGGATCATCCGGCCCTGACGGCCACGCTAGCCAATTTAGGCCTGGTACTCGTGAAAATCGGGCGTTACGACGAAGCCGACCCAATTTTGCGGCGGGCACTTGCTATACGGGAGGGGATTTTCGGCCCGGATCACCCCGAAGTTGCCAACAGCCTGAACGACATGGGTACACTCCTCTACCGTCGCGGCAAAACCGCGGAGGCGGAAGAAAGAATCCATCGTTCGCTCGCCATCCGGGAGCGAAGTTTCGGGCGAGATCACCCGGAAGTAGCAGTCGTTTTAAACAATCTGGCCACTGTGAAGTTGCAGCGTGGCGAGTACCGAGAGGCAACGCTGCTATTCCAACGGGCACTCTCGATTTTCGAGAGGATATTTGGCCCCGAACATTTTGAGCTGGCCGCAACCTTGAACGGCCTGGGCGAATTACACCTCATGGCAGAAGAATATGCGAAGGCCGAATTGCTCTATCGCCGATCATTGGCGATCCGAGAGAGATTCCTTGGGCCTGAGCACCTGGACGTCGCCACGACGCTGAATATGCTCGGAGAAGTCTACCGGCTGCAGAACAGCTTCATCAGAGCCGAGCGATCGTTCCAGCGGGCGTTAGCAATTATCGAGAAGGTAGCGCCCGGTCATTCCGTGATCGCCATAATTCATTCCAACCTGGGCGAGTTGCACCGTTCGCTCGGCTCTTACGATAAGGCCAAGGCCCTTCAGCAACACTCCATCCTCACGTTGCAGAAGCGTATCGGCGCCGACAGCCTAGATTTGACTACGGGCCTGGAGCGTCTGGCGGATCTCCACTTGGACTTCGGCAGACATCGGCAAGCGCAGCGGCTTTATGAAAGAGCACTTGCAATCAAGGAGAAGACGTTGCCTTCGAGTCATCCGGATGTTGCCAGGTCGCTCACTGGTCTTGCCTCCGTGCATCTGCAAGCGGGCCGCTATTCCAGGGCCGAACCTCTGTTGGGACGCGCTCTCGCGATCCTTGAGAAGGCGTATGGTCCACGGCATGGGAGCGTGAAAATCGCTCTTAAAAACTACGCCATGGTCCTGCGTAAGGTCAGACGCGACTTGGAGGCGGACGCACTGGACAAACGAATCGGGAAGCCTGCGGAGCCATGAAGTCCGCGCACAATCACAAAGAGATCGTCGACCGGCGAGAACAACATTTCGGCTAAATGCGAGCAGCCGTTGGCTTGGCAGCCTCTGCGAGACCGGATTGCGTTCGACTCCTGGCGGAACGCGAAAGGAACCCGCGGACAGAAC
>CAYPUQ010000193.1:0-9920 GCA_964413655.1 uncultured Solibacteraceae bacterium
GCCAGCGATCCATTTTCTACGTCATCCTAACCTACCGCCCGCGGGCGGTTCGGGGACGCTCCAACTCGCCTGGAAACTCCGCGGCCCCGATAACCCGATATGGGGTATCGACTGTACATAGAGTAACACCAACGCAGATTACTGCTGCAAACTGCCTTGGGTGTCGAACAGATCGAGTTCCGGAGCAACCGCATGCAATGAAGACGTCGTGGGATTGAGTATCGCCTTCAGTTGCTTGGCGAGCGGAATCCGGACGCTCGCCGCCGGGTACGCTTCGTGTTGGAGCCGTGGGTGACCTGGTCCGGATGAAACTCACCAGCTTTCGTCTGAAAGGCCAAGTCCATATTCAGGAACTCGACGGCGTGGGTTTGATTACTCTCGAGATCGAAGCGGAATCGCCCCTGTGTGGCGGGAGCGCCTCGCCGAAGTGCGGAGCAAGGAATAGCGGCGGTGACGCGGACGGCTATTGGCTGCCCGGAGGCTTCGGCGGACCGCCGCGGCGGGGCCCGCGCTCGCGCGGCGGCTGGCTCACGAAAGCGGCAACGTCCTTGGCGGCCTTGGTCTCGACGCCGGGCTTCAGCAGGAAACCCAGGTCGCGGAACCAGTCGATGTAGCGGTACTGCCACGTGCCGAGTGGGATGCCGTTGCGATCCGTCAAGCCGCCGGTCATGCGGCTGCCGTCGCCAAGCGGATCGCCGGGATGCCGTCCGTTCCCGTACAGGTGCATCTCGATGTTCGGCACGCCGAGATCGAGCATCGCCGAAAAGTACTCCATCGCCCAGATTGCGTGGACCCGGTCGCCGGAGCCGGGCGAAGCGATGAACGCGGGCGGAACGTTACGCGGAATCGGCGGCGGGGTACGGTTCCGTGCAAAGGGCGTCGGACCGGGATAGATGATCCCGACGAAGTCGGGGCGCGCAGAGATACCCGCCAGCGGATCGCCGGCGACGCTGTTCTTCTTGTCGAACTCGTCGAACTGGACCGCCGCCGCCGAGGATAACTCCGCGCCCGCCGAGAAGCCCATGATGCCGATCTTGTTCGGATCGATGTTCCATTCCTTGGCGTAGGCGCGCAGCAACCGGATCGCCTGCAGCGCGTCGTTCACCGCGTCCGTCCGCGGCTCGTAACCGTCGCGGCGCAGGCGATTCCGCAGGATGACCGAGTTAACGCCGTAGTTATAGAAGAACGGAATAAAGTCCGCGCCCTCCGTGCCGACGTTCAGCGTGTTGTGCCCGCCGCCCGCCACCAGGATCACCACCGCACCGGTGTTGAGGCTCCGATCCACTGGGTGAACTTCGATGGACGGGTTGTGAATGTTGACGATGCTGTTGATCCGCCCTGGCACCGTCTGGCTCATGTTGTACTGCTCGGCCTCGCGAACGCGTTCCATGTTGAGGAACGGCGAACCGGGGCGGTAAAGAGGAACCACCACGCCACCGGGCCGGATCGGCATGGGCGCATACGGGCCGTCGCCGACCGGCCCCGGTTGCGGCACCCCGAGCGGAGCCGGCAACGGCGGCAGCGTCAGAGCGGTTTCCTGCGCGCAGGCGCCGGCCGCCAGGAGCAGCAGCGAAGCGAAGATTCTTCTCCGGAGAGAAGGTGTATTCATCGAGAAGCCTTACCCCTTTGGCGCCCCGGCCTGGGCCACCTTATCCGCCGCGGGCTTCTCGGCTGCTCCTTCGATCGGCCGGTCGTAGCGCCGCCGCAGTTCGTCCCATTCCATCACGACCGTGTTGCCCGCCTCCTGCCGCTGCAAGCGCCAGTTGTGAATCAGGTCGAGACACGCATGGTCGATGTAGGAAAGCTTCTCGATGTGCAGGTGCAACTCCGTGCCGGCGGGAATCGATTCCAGCGCCGCCGCCAGCTTGGGCAGAGCGACGAACGTTGCCGCGCCTTCCAGGTGAAGGTCAATCCGTTTTCCGTCTTTCGACCGCTGGGACCGAATCCGCATGTGCGTGAATTTGTACAGCAGCTTGATCACCGCCAGCACAAACCCGAGAATGACGCCCTTCAGCAGATCCATCACCACAATGCCCGACAGCGTCGCGAAGTAGATTGCCACTTCGCCCCGCCCGAACAGCGCCAGGTGGCGAATATGATGCGGGCTGACCAACTTGTAGCCGGTGTAAACCAGGATCGCCGCCAGCGCCGAAATCGGAATCAGGCTGAGTAGGCCCGGAAACGCCAGCACGGTGATCAGCAGCCAGAACCCGTGCATGATGGCGGACATCTTCGTCTTGCCGCCAGCGTTGATGTTGGCGCTGGATCGCACGATGACGCCCGTCATCGGCAGCGCGCCGACCACGCCGCACATCATGTTGCCGACACCCTGTGCCGCTAATTCCCGGTCGTAGTTCGCCCGTGAGCCTTTGTGCATCAAGTCCGTCGCCGACGTGCACAGCAGCGTCTCGGCGCTCGCGATGAACGCCAGCGCGAAGGCCTCCATCAGCAGTGTCGGGTTCAGCAGCGATGTCGCCTGCGACGGCTGCACCCACCGCAGCGAATCCAGCAGACTGCCCGGCACCTCGACGAACTGAATCGGCCACTGGAATACATTGGCGATCACCGAACCGAATACCACCGCCGCCAGCGGGGCCGGCAGGAACCTCAGCGCTCGCGGTTGGAAGCGGTTCCAGGCCAGCAGGGTCACGATGGTCAGGATGCCCACCATCGCCGCCAGGTGATGCACGCTGCCGTCGAGCGGAAAGATCCCCTTATAAATCGACTCCGGGATCGACATCAGGTTCTCGATCCCACTCCCCCGCGGCGCGTCATCCACCATGATGTGGAACTGCGACGCGAAGATCAGCACGCCGATGCCCGCCAGCATCCCGTGAATCACCGATGGCGAAATCGCCCGGAACCACTGCCCCAACTTGAAGAGCCCGGCCAGCAACTGTAGCAGTCCGGCGCACAGCACCAGGATGCCCAGCATGCTCAACCCGTGCTCCTGCACGATTTGCCATACCAGAACCGTCAATCCCGCCGCCGGGCCACTCACCTGTAGCGGTGCCCCGCCTACCAGGCCCACGATGATGCCGCCCACTATGCCGGTGATGAGGCCCGCGGCCGGCGGCACACCCGAGGCGATCGCGATACCCATACAAAGGGGTAGCGCGACCAGAAACACCACGATCGAGGCGCCGAAGTCTTTGCCCAAATGCGAAAAATCCAGTAATTTGCCATCCGTCGCCGTCATAGAAAAGCCTCTCCTTACAAGCGATCGCCGCGTCAGCGCCGGACCAGTTTCTTCGCGGACCAGAGGTTGCGCGCCTCCGCGACGGCGTCGCGCATCTCGCTGCCCATCCGGAACTCGGTTTCCAGAAAATCGAGTCCCCGCAGAAGCCAGCCTGCCAGTTCCGACTGTGCCAGTTTATAAAAAACGTGACGCCCCTCGCGCCGCTCCTGCACCAACCGGTGCGCGCGCAGCAAAGCCAAGTGCTGCGAAACGCTTGAGTGGCTGATGCCCAGTGCCTGCTGCAACCCGTTCACATCCACTTCGCCGCTACCCAGTTCCTGAATGATCCGGATCCGGTGCGCGTTGGCGAGCACGCCGAACAGGTGGGCTAATTCCCGGCTGACCGCAGTTCTAGCCGGCACTGTTTCCCCTTCGAATCACATTGATAGTTTATAACATGCGCATATATCGCGCAAGTTGATCCGCCCGTGCCTGTTACTTCGCCGCGAACTTCTGCACCCGCCAGTTCTTGATTTCCACGATGTAAAGCGATCCCTCGCCGTCCACCGCCATGTGATGGGCGAAATCGAACTTCCCCGGCGTCTTCCCGAACTCGCCGAGTTTGCCCAGCACCTTACCGTCTGTATTCAGTTTCACCACACGGTTGTTCAGCCCGTCGGCCATGTAAACGGCGTCTTCCCCCTTCACGTAATACAAGCCCCACGGCTGTCCCGCGTGTGTCCACTTCTCCACGAACTTGCCTTCCGCGCTGAAGACCTGGATCCGGCTGTTCGACCGGTCTGCCACGTACACCCGCCCGCGGCTGTCCACCGTCACGTCGTGCACGAGGTCGAACTCGCCGTCCGCCGTGCCCTTCTTTCCCCAGTGCCGGACGTATTCGCCGTTCTTACTGAACTGCGCCACCCGCGAATTCCCATACCCGTCGGCTACGTAGAACCCGCCATCGGGCCGGAACGCCAGTCCCGCCGGGCGGTTGAACGCATACTTCGCGTCGTTGTCGCCAGGCGACTTCCCCGCATTCGTAATCACCATCAGGAGTCGTCCCTCCGGGCTGAACTTCATCACCGCGTGCCCGCCGACGTCGGTTACCCACACATTGCCTTCCGGGTCGACCTGGAGGCCGTGCGCCGACGTCACCGGTACTTCGTCCCACGCCCGCAACAACCGGCCGCCCTTGTCGAACTGAATTACCGGATGCGGCCCGCGGTTGAACACCCAGACGTTGTTCTCGCGGTCGATGTCGACACCGGTGCATTCCCCGAAGTTCCACCCCGGCGGCAGTTTTGCCCAATCCGCCACCAGCTTATGGGGCAGTTCCGGCACTCCCGCTAGGTCCGCGCCGTATGCTGGCGCCATCAACAACAATGCAATCCCAAGGCGTGTCATGGGCAAGAGTTTATCACCGATACCGGCGATTCGCGCGCACCGGCGCCGGGGGGAAACTTCGGACGCCAGTCAGAACCGGTACCGAAGGTTGACGTAACCGTTTCTACCCGCTTCCGGGTATCCATCCACCAGGAAGTAATTCCGGTCGAAGAGGTTGCCGATGCCCGCCTGCAGTTCGGCGGCCCGGCTCAAGCGGAGAGTGCCACCCAGCCCAACGTTGACGAACCGGCTCGATCGAAGAAAGCGGCCGGCTTCGTTCTGATGGAAGCGGCCGGCCTCGTAGTGGATATCCGCCATCAGGGTCAGATTCCGCGCCGGCTGCCACACCATCGCCGAGTAGGTCTTGTGGCGGGGCGTGTCCACCATGATCAGGCCCGGGTCGAACAGGTTCTTGCGGGTCAGGTAGGTGTAGTTCGCCGTCCAGGTCACGCTCGCAACAGGCGACGTCCGCAGGCCGAATTCGCTGCCGAGGAAGCGCGCCCGGCCGAGATTGCGCCATTGCCAGAGATTCGGCTGCAGGAAGAAGCGCTGAATCGACCCGCGAACCCGGCTCGCGAACAAGGCAGCTTCCAGGTAGGTCGACCTACCGACTAATTGGGAATAGCCAACCTCCCAATTGCTCGACTGTTCTTCCATGAGGCCGGGATTCGGCACGGCCAGACCCATCCGGTAGGAGTAGCGGTCCTTGATGGTTGGCAGCCTTGTCTTCCGCGCGAAGGTCGCGCGAAAACGGCCGGAATCGGAAACCGCATGGAAAAGTCCCGCCTGTCCGTTCAGCGCCCAAAGATCGTCGAGCGGGAAGGGAAGCACCTGGCCGGCGCGAAAGTCCTCCGCATTCAACACCTGCAAGCGGTCCGCGCTCAGCCCAAGAATGGCCGAGGTCCGCGCCGAAATCTGGACGGTGTCCTCCAGACCCAGTGAGAACGTCTGGTCGCGGAAACTGCGCGTGGGCTGGCCGATATTGCCTTCGCGATGGGTGTCGTCCTTGAAGTAGAACGAGCCCTTGACGGTCTGACGCGCAAGCGCCGACGATCCCAGTTCCAGGATGCCGCCATACGTGTCATCGTCGAACGGGCTGTTGAAAGAAGACGGACGCGTTTGCGCGGTGTAACTGGAATCGTCGAAAGCGCGCAAGAGGTTGTCGAACTTATCGTAGTACAGGCGCGCTCGCAAATACGTGCTCTCGCCCATCCCTTTGTTGGCGATGAAGTAAAAGCTTTCCTTATCCCACTCGGGCCACTGCCAAAACCTCAGCTGCACTCCCGGGTCGAGGCCTGCGTAGGGCGGGTTGCCCTTCTTACCCTGTTGGTTGGCATAAGTGAAGGTGTACTGATCGGATTGGTTCGGCGTCCACGCCGCCCTGACGCGCGTCTTATGATCGGTCTGCCATGCATTGGCCCGGCGGCCTGCCGGCTGGACGGGCGTGGGCCGGAAGCCGCCGGCCAGCGGGAACGAGTCGCTTGTTAGATAGGAAAAGCCGCCTTGGAGCCAGAACCGCCTCCAGCGCGAACCGGCGTTGGCGAAACCGTGGACCTGGCCGCCCGACGCATACCCGCTGCCGAGATCGAGATTAAACGGTTGCGCCGGCGCCTTCGAGATGAGATTGATCGCTCCGCCAATTGCGTTCGGCCCGTAGAGCGGCGAGGTAAATCCCTTTGCCACCTGAATCTCGCCGATGTCCGACACCAGAAACCGGTCGAGATCCACATAGCCGTCGTACGGAACGTAGACCGGGATGCCATCGACGTACAGCGGCACCTGGCGGATGTCGAAGCCACGGACAAACACGCCGCGCTCGTTTCTCGGGCCAATGCGCTGAACGCTCACGCCCGGCACTGTCGCGAGCGCGTCGGGCACAACCTGGGCGTTCCGCCGCCGGTAGTCGTTTTCATCCACCGTCACCGCCGTCGCCACCTGCTGCGCTTCAGCGGACACGTTCACCTCCACCCGTCCCAGATGGAACGCGCCGCCCGGGCGGCTTCGCTCCAGTTCCTCCAATACTCCGCGCAGCCGGGTGACGTAGTCCAGCAGCGCTTCCCGGCCGGCGTCCGCCGGAGGCGCTCCGATGTCCGCCGCGACGCTCGCCGGCTCGATCCGCCGGTGCAGCCGGCGCGTCTCCAACCGTATAGCCTCCACCTCCTGTTCCGGCGCGGAAGTGTTCCGAAGTCTCGCCTCGATCGACTGGAGCGCCGTCAACCAGTCGACCGGCGTCTCCCGCTGTTGCCCCGGCGCGGGAGAAAGGCAGATTGCCGCAAGAATCAGAGCCGGAGAGAGTCTCATGGCCCTTCGGCATATGTCTTGTATAAAGGACAAGATCTTGTTAAAGTAACACAAGTAGACCTATAGTACGATACGATAGGAAATTTCATGCCGGAAACCATCCGCTTTGTTGTCACTCTCCTCCTCACGACCGGGCTGCTTGGCGCGCAGGCCGCGGTTCCTTCGGTAACGGTCACGGGCGACGTTCCGGCGCCGCTCACGCTCACGGCGGCCGGCCTGGCGAAGATGCCGCGCGAGACGGTTCACGCCTCCAACGAGGGGGTGGAGATCCGGTATGAAGGAGTGTGGCTGCACGAAGTTCTGCGGACGGCGGGGGCGCCGGCGGGGACGGCGCTGCGGGGCAAGGCTATGACCACGTACGTGCTCGTCGAAGCCGCCGACGGCTATCAGGTTCTGTTCTCGCTGGCGGAGATCGACCCGCTCTTCGGAAACCTGCAGGTTCTGCTGGCCGACAGCGCCGATGGCAAGCCGCTGTTCGGGATGCAGGGCCCGTTCCGGCTGGTCGTCTCGAAAGAGCAGCGGGGCGCCCGTGCCGTAAGGATGGTGTCGAAGATCCAGGTGATCCAGGTCAGGAAGTGAAGTGACGATGGCGGCATCGGTGCGAAACCGCTTAGCGGAGGTCCGGAAGGCGCGGGGTCTTAGTGCTTCCGAGGTGGCAAGGCGGGTAGGCGTCGGGCGCCAGACCGTCTACGCCATCGAGTCCGGGGATTATGCGCCGAACACCGAAACTGCGTTGCGGCTGGCGCGGCTTCTCGATGTCCCGGTCGAGGACCTATTCTTCCTCGACCCGGAGCCCGCCGGACCGGTGGGACTGGAGGCGGAACTGCTGGCCACGCGGGCGGCGGTTGCCCGGCAACCGGTGCGGCTGTGCCGGGTTGGCGAGCGGTGGATCGCGGTCCCGTCGGTGGTTGAACCGCTGTACCTTCCAGAGGCCGACGGCGTGGCCGAATCGCCGCGCGCCACCGGCCGGTGTTCCGTGCATTCGGCTGCGGGTGAGGAAGGATGTCTTGGCAACCGCATTCTCGTGGCCGGCTGCGATCCCGCCATCGGACTACTGGCGCAAATGGTGAAGAGGTCGGGCGGCGCGGAGGTCGTCGCTGCGTCCGCGTCCAGCCGGCGGGCGCTGCAGTGGCTCAAGAAGGGCAGGATTCACATCGCCGGTTCGCACTTGGAAGATCCGCGGACCGGCGATTTTAATCTTCCTTACGTCGAGCGCGAGTTCGCGGCGGGCGAAGTCTCCGTGATCACGTTCGCGCGGTGGGAAGAGGGAATCGCCGTGGCGAAGGGCAACCCGCACCAGGTCAGGAGCGCCGACGATCTCGCCCGCAAGGGGATCGCCTTTATCAACCGTGAGACCGGCGCCGGCAGCCGCGCCCTGCTCGACAAGCTCTTAAAGTCCCGAGGGATCGCCCCTAACCAGGTCTCGGGTTACGACCGCATCGCTCGCGGCCACCTCGACGCGGCGGGCGCCGTCGCCGGCGGTACCGCCGATTGCTGCATCGCCACCCGTTCGGCGGCTATGGCCTTCGATCTCGACTTCATTCCTCTCCGCGAGGAGCGCTACGACTTCGTGATCCGCAAGGAAAGCCTCGCGCTTCCCGCCGTTCAGGTCTTCCTCGAAACCCTCCAGCACGCGGCCCTGCGGCGGAAGTTGGAGTTGCTTGCCGGCTACGACACGCGTCAAACCGGAGCCCGCCTTGTTTAAGGACGCGGTTGCGCGAGTGTTTAACCGGCCAGGCGCCAGCGGGGCGGCGATGATCCTCCTAGCGGCCATCCCGGCGTTTGCGGCGGACTTCGACTGGAGTTTTCTGAACGGTCTGCCGAAACCGGTTGTCCCGGCGGACAATCCAATGTCCCGCGAAAGAGTGGAACTGGGCCGGTATCTTTTCTACGACACCCGGCTCTCGGTAAACGGCCGGCAGTCGTGCGCGAGTTGCCACCGCCAGGAACTGGCCTTCACGGATGGTCTCGCGCACGCCCAGGGAACTACGGGCGAGATTCACCCGCGCGGCAGCATGAGCGTGGTGAATATAGCCTACGCGCCGCGGCTCACATGGGCGCATCCGTCCCTGACCCTGCTGGAGGAGCAAGCGCTGGTTCCCCTGCTCGGCGCCGATCCCGTGGAACTTGGCCTCAAGGAGAAGATAACCGATGTCCTGGCTGCTTTCCGCGACGATCCCGTCTATGCCCGGGTGTTCCCCGCGGCTTTCCCCGGCGAGGCCGAGCCGTTTACGCGCGGCAATCTGATCAAGGCGCTCGCTTCGTTTCAACGGACCATCGTTTCGGCGCGCTCACCATACGACCGGTACCGTCGCGGCGAGCGGGATGCGATATCCGAATCGGCCAAGCGCGGAGAGATCATCTTCTTTTCAGGCGAAAAGGCCGGCTGCTTTCAGTGCCACGGCGGATGGAACTTCAGCGGTCCGCTCCGCTTCGAGGGACGGGCGGATACGGAGATCGAGTTCCATAATACGGCGCTACACAACCTCGACGGCCCCGGTTCCTATGCTCCGCGCAATACCGGCATCCACGAACACACCGGGCGAGCCGAGGACCTTGGCCGTTTCCGCGCCCCGACGCTTCGCAACATCGCCGTGACGGCGCCCTACATGCACGACGGCAGCCTCGCCACGCTCGAAGAGGTAATCGCGCACTATGCCGCCGGGGGCCGGGCGGCACGGAATGCGCAGCGCAGCCCGATCCTTCGCCGATTCCGTCTGACGCCGGAAGAGACAGCCGATCTGATCGCATTCCTGAATAGCCTCACCGACGAAGCGTTGCTGCGCGATCCCCGCTGGAGCGATCCGTGGCCGCCGGCGCGCCCGTGATTCTCAATCCTTCCGCAGCATGACTTCGGTCGATTTGATTACGGCGGTCACTGTGTCGCCCTTCTTGAGGCCTAGGTCTTCGGCGCTCTGGCGCGTGATCACGCTCTCGATGAGGTTCTTGCCGACGCGAACCTTTACATGCGCCATAATGTCGCCAAGCTGGATCTCGGCAATCTTGCCGGTAAGTTGATTTCTTGCGGATAGAGGCATAACTGCGATCATCGCAG
>CAYPUQ010000193.1:10020-11510 GCA_964413655.1 uncultured Solibacteraceae bacterium
GTCCCATCGGCTGCCCTCAGCCCGAGACTCTACGATTTCGGTCCATGCGTACAATCTCTAGTAGAATAGTGGAGATTCATTTTGGGCCCACTGAACATATCGGTTAAGGGAGAGTACGCGCTGCTGGCCATCTTCGACCTCGCGCTTCAGGCGCCCGGCCAGCCGGTCAAAATCGCCGCCATCGCCCGCCGCCAGAAGATCCCGCAGAAGTTCCTCGAACTCATCCTTGCCGGGTTGAAGCAGGGCGGTTTCGTCGAATCCCGACGCGGCGCCGATGGCGGGTACCTGCTCGCCCGCCCCGCGGATTCCATTACCGTCGGCGACGTCCTTCGCTTCGTCGAAGGCCACCGCGAGACGCGCGCCGCCGGGAGGAGCCGCAAGGACTCCCCTTTCGCCGACGTCTGGAGCCAGGTTGAGAAGTCCGTCTCCGGCATCCTCGACCACTCCACCATGGCCGACATCGGCCGCGCCTGGATGGACCGCCAGCATCGCTACGTTCCCAATTGGGATATTTGAGGGATAATTCACGTGACTTTTGACGATAATTCGCTCAGCATCGGCCGTACCCCACTGGTTAAGCTCAACCGCCTCTGCGACGGTCTCCCCGTGACAATGCTGGCCAAGATCGAGGGCCGCAACCCCGCCTACTCCGTCAAGTGCCGCATCGGCGCCTCCATGATCTGGGACGCCGAAAAGCGCGGCCGCCTGAAACCCGGCATGGAAATCGTCGAGCCGACCTCGGGCAATACCGGCATCGCACTCGCCTTTGTCGCGGCCGCCCGCGGGTATCCGATCACGCTGACCATGCCCGAGACCATGTCTATCGAACGCCGCAAGGTCCTCCGCGCTTTCGGCGCCAATCTCGTCCTCACCGACGGCGCGCTGGGCATGAAAGGCTCCATCCAGAAGGCCGAGGAGATTGCCGCCACCGACCCGAAACGCTACCTGATCCCGCAGCAATTCCAAAACCCCGCCAACCCGGAGATTCACTTCCGCACTACCGGCCCCGAGATCTGGGACGACACCGGCGGCGCGATCGACGTGCTCGTTTCCGGCATTGGCACCGGCGGCACCATCACCGGCGTCTCCCGCTACATCAAGAACGAAAAGGGAAAGAAGATCCTCTCGGTGGGCGTCGAACCGGCCGCCAGCCCCGTGATCACCCAAACGCTCAAGAACGAGCCCATCCGCCCCGGTCCCCACAAAATCCAGGGCATCGGCGCCGGCTTCATTCCCGGCACGCTCGACCTCTCCATGGTGGACCGAGTCGAGACCGTTACGAACGAGGAGGCGGTCGAAATGGCCCAGCGCCTCGCCTCACAGGAGGGAATCCTCTCGGGCATCTCCTGCGGCGCCGCCGTCGCCGGGGCCATCCGCGTGGCCCGCGAACCGGAGATGACGGGCAAGACCTTCGTCGTAGTCCTCCCCGACTCCGGCGAACGCTACCTTTCTTCGGTCCTCTATGAAGGCCTGTTCAACGATTAGACTAG
>CAYPUQ010000194.1:0-11500 GCA_964413655.1 uncultured Solibacteraceae bacterium
TACTCGCTGGACCGGGAAGTAACGGAAACCTTGATCAAGCGCGGCATCGACGCCGTACTGATACCGCATGAGTCGACGGATCGCGACCCAGCGTGGGTGGCGCAGATTCTTCAGGACCACGTTGACAGCCTGGAGATGGTCTTCGCGTTCGTTAAAGGGGAGCGGGAATTGACCGCCGGCTTCACCAAGGAACTGCACGCGGCGCTGTTGCGCCACCAGGACACGCATCTCGTGCGCGGCGCGGATGGCCGCTTGTTCGATGCGGAACTCGCGAAGGGCGCTTACAAAACCCTCCCCAACAACCCCACACGCCCGGACGGCGCCGTCCACGAATACTGCCCGCCAGAGCATGTTGCCTCGGAGATGGACCGATTGGTCGAGTTCCATGGGCAACATCAAGACGCGCAAGTGCCGCCGGAGGTCGAGGCGGCGTGGCTCCATCACGCGTTCACCCAGATCCATCCGTTCGCCGACGGCAATGGCCGCGTTGCCCGCGCGCTGTCCACCCTGGTGTTCTTGAGGAGCCGCTGGTTTCCGCTCGTGATATCGAGAGATCAGCGAGCGGAGTACATTGAAGCGTTGGAAACGGCGGACAAAGGAGATCTCCGCCCGCTCGTGACGCTGTTTGCCGAGTCGCAGCGGTACGCCTTGGAGAAGGCGGTTAATATCGTATTCGAAGTTCGTGAGCCGCGAACTGTCGAAGAGGCGGTGGCGGCTGCGCGCGAAAAGCTGGCGCTTGGTGGGACCATCGAACCACCGGCTTGGCAACGGTCGAGAGAGACGGCGGACGAACTCTATCAGTATGTCGACCACCAGCTTCAGGAACTGGCTCGCCAGCTCACCGAACAGATCGGCCGAGCGAAAGCCGACTACGTGTTCTCGGTCAACAAAGGAGGAGGACGAGAATATCCGCAAGTCGTCGCCGTCGCCAACCGCCTCGGCTACACCGCCGATCTGGGCGCGACGCACAAGTACAAAGTGCTGCGCCTTCAAACGGACAGCGAGTCGCGACTGTACGTTTCCTTTCACGGATTCGGCGCCCGCTTTCGCGGCCTCATCGCCGTTTCCGCGTTCTTCGAGACGGATACATCCGAACCGCAACCCGTGGCCGACAGCTACTTTCAGATCAACTACCGGGAGCCGGCGGCCGACGCGCGGAAACGCTTCACACCCTGGCTCGAAAAGGCGCTGATTCGCGGTTTATCGCTTTGGCGGGCACGTCTGTAGCAGCCCTCAGAAATACCCGCGCACCCCAAACGTAAACTGCCTCCCTGGGGTCGACGTTCGAGATACCGCCAATGGGCCGCAAGAACGTCGCCACGGGCGTTGCGCCGTTGCCGTAGACGTTGTTGAACGCGTAGTAATTCTGATTGTTGAAGACGTCGCCGCGAAGCTCGACGCGGACCCGCTCGGAGAGATGGAAGGGCTTCGACAAGGACACGTCGAAGCTGCGCTGCGGCGTACCGCGAAAGGCATTGCGCCCCAGGAGTGCCGGCCGGTCGCGCAATGTCGTGTCGCCGTTATTGTCCACCCCAGTGAGCGCGTTCGCCGGGAGCGCCGACCCGGCGATGGCAACGGCGGAGAACTGCACGGAGCGGGGCAGGAAAACGGTGCCGTGTGCGACGAAGCGATGCCGCTGGGCGAAGTCGCTCTGCCCGCGTTCGCCGCGGCCCACGTCGCTCCAATCGTTGGGGTTCGCGCCGAGGTGGTCGTCAGTGACGTTGTTCAGCGCCGACGACAGCACGTAGTGGAATTGCAGTTGATACCGTCCGGCGAAGCGCCGCGCGAGTGCGATATCGACGGCGTTGTAGTGCGCCGATCCACCGTTGACGGTCTCCCGCAGGTCGCGGATTGGCGCACCCTGGTAGAGTGAGACGCCAGGGCCGGATCGAAGAGCGGACGGGTCCGGTCGGCCTCGGCGACCGTCCGCATCTGGCCGGGCATCGTGCGTGGAAACGGGGCCGGCGCGTTTTTGTTGTAGTGGACGAACTGCTTGACCGTAAGGCTACGGACGCCGTCGACGGTGAGGACCCACTGCCGCGCCAGGACACGCTGGATG
Source organism: uncultured Solibacteraceae bacterium (assembly GCA_964413655.1). Classification (GTDB taxonomy): domain Bacteria; phylum Acidobacteriota; class Terriglobia; order Bryobacterales; family Bryobacteraceae; genus CAYPUQ01. The sequence goes on from CAYPUQ010000194.1 coordinate 2,060, forward strand.
CCGAGCGTGATCTGCGACGTGTACGGGCTCAGCAGTGTCTCGTTACGCAGCACCACGTTGCGCGGGCCGAGCGCGAGGCCGGGCGGTGGGACGAGCGGATAAAGCGATGCGGGGAACGCAGGAAATGCCGCATCGGCGGGCGTCAGCGTAAAGGTGGCGAACGGCGCGTCGAGGCTGTTCAGCAAAAATCGCTGGGTCAGGCCGTGGAAGAAGGGCTGGTCGTAAAACAGGCCGGTTCCGCCGCGGATCATGGTGCGCCCGTCACCCGCCACATCCCACGCAAAGCCAAAGCGCGGGCCAAAGTTGTTGTGATCGTCGAGAATCGACTGGTAGTCGTAACGGAGCCCGAGATTGAGAGTCAGCCGGGGATGGGCGCGCCAGGTGTCTTGCACGAAGTCGGCCCATTGCGTCTGTCCGTAGGTGAGCATCGCCACGCCGAAACGCTGCGAGTATTGGAGGGGCGTCTCGCCGGACTGGGGCGGTCCGGCGGCGAAGGTGTACGTTCCGAACTGGGTGTAAGAAAAATCGCGGACTTTCCGCAGGATGAAGTCACCACCGAACTTGATCGCATGCGTGCCGCGCTGGATAGAAACCTGGTCGGCCGCTTGATAGACTTCCGTGCGGACCAGGGAAGACGCCGAATTCCCTTCGGTGCTGTAGCCGGGACGAACAATGCCGGCGGTGGAATCGAACGGGATGGATCGGGAAGGAATCGCGTTGATGTAGCCGGCGCGGAACTCGTTAACCAGCGTACCCCGCGTCAAGGTGTCGGTGAGTTGTGCGCCAACCGCCTGGCCGAGGCTGAGCGCGCCGGCCGAGGGTTGGGTGAGGCCGCCAACCCGGTCGTTCGGGTTCGTGTTGGTCTCGCGCTGGCCGTTCAGCCGAAGAGAAAGCCAGTGGGTATCGGCGAAGCGGTGGTCGAGGCGGAGCAGCGCCACGTTGTCGCGGAGCGCGCCAATGAAGAAGGCCGGTTGAGGAGAGGTCACGACTGAGCCGCGATCCTGGTTGAGCCGTTCGTAGTTCGCGAAGAAGTACGTGGAGCCGCTGCCGACCGGCCCGCCGAGCGAGGCGCCCCACTGTAGAAGCTGGTTCGGGACGCGACGGTTGGCCAGCGGCGGGCGGGCCTGGATGCCGCTCGGCCGGGCGAAGAACAGCAGTTCTCCATGCAATTCGTCCGTTCCGCTGCGCGTCGTCGTAATGATCAAGCCGGTGGACGTGCTCCCGTGCTCGGCGTTGAACTGGTTGGTGAGAACCCGGAACTCCTGGACGGCGGACAACGAGAAGCGTTGCAGCGGGGCGTTATTGAAGAGCGTGTCGTAATTCGTGTTGCCGTCGAGGCGGTACTGGGTATCGCGGAAGATCGCGCCGTTCACCGACAGCCGCGTGGATGCGAAACCGTCGCCGCCCTGCCCGGAGGTGTTCCGGACGTGAGCGTTCAGCAGCGCGAAGCGATTCAGGAACCGGCATTGGACGGAAGCGTGTTGAGGCGCCGGCGGTCGATGGTCTGCGCGACATCTGGCGAGTCCGTCGTGAGCGGAGCCGCGATCTCGGTCACGACAAGCGTATCGCTGCGGGCGGCAATCTGGAGCGTCACAACTGCCGCACACGTCTCGCCGGAAAGGATCTCGATGCCGGTCTTCTCGAACGGCCCGAAGTTGGGCGCGGTTACCGACAACCGGTAGCCGGCGCCGGGCGGCAACCGGAGGAACCGGAAGGCGCCCGCGGCATCGGCGGTGGCGGTTTGGGTCAGGGTGAGGGACTCGTTACGGAGCGCGACGGCGGCGCCGGGCAAGGCGGCGCCGCTCTCGTCGGTGACGGTCCCCTGAAGGGAGCCGGTGAGAGTCTGCGCGCCCAGACTGGCCGGCAAGAGCAGGAGTGGGAGAAGCGGCACAACGCGTTGCATGGCGACCCATGGTAGCACGACTTTGAAAAACGTAGCACCATCTGCCTGCGTGCCGGATCGACTACCGGGATCCGACCTCGCCTAAACGGTCTCGTGGCCAGACGCAGTAACACACGATGCCCAGATTTCAAGAACCTCTTTACAAACATTCCATTCTTCTGCTATCATCGAAACAATGACGCGACGAACTGACCCCTACATTGCCCGCTATGCGGACATGCTGGCGGCGATGGGGACGGAGCCCCGGTTGCGCATTATGCGGCGACTGCTGTCGGCCCATCCCCGCGGGCTGGTGGTTGGCGAGATCCAGGATGCGCTCGGGTTCACCGCATCTACGCTTTCGCATCACCTGGACAAGCTCAAGAACGACGATTTGGTAACTGTCCACCGCGAGGGCACGTTCCTGCGCTATGCCGCGAATACGGAGACGCTTCGGGATTTGCTGACCTTTCTCTGTGCGGAGTGCTGCACCCGGAACGAAGCCGTGCCGTTGGAGAGCATTCTGCCGCTCTCGCCGAGGGCTTGAAGATCTTAATAAATGGAGAAGGAAGACGACTATGAATAAACTGCAAGTGTTCGACCCAGCGATGTGTTGCTCGACCGGCGTTTGCGGGCCGGCTCCGGACCCGACGCTTCCACGGGTCGCAGCCGACTTTCACTGGCTGGCAAGCCAGGGCGTTACCGTGGAGCGGTACAACCTGGCGCAACAGCCGCACGCCTTCGCCGCGAATGACGCGGTCAAGGCGGCCCTTGCGAAGTATGGCAACGATTGCCTTCCGCTCATCCTCGTGAACGGCGAAATTGCCAGCCGCGGCTCCTATCCGGCGCGTGAAGAACTCGCGCGCCTGGCGGGCCTTTCCGGCGCCGGGGTTCCCAGTTTGTACACACCAGCAGTGGCCGAGTTGGTCGCGATCGGCGCCGCGATTGCCTCGAATTGCGAGCCCTGCTTCAAATACCACTTCGACAAGGCCCGCAAGCTCGGCGTATCCGCCGGGGATATGGCCCGCGCCGTGGCCACCGCACAGGCGGTCAAAGAGAGTCCCGCGCGCTCCATCCTCGATCTGGCGAACCGTTTCCTGAAAACAGATCAGGCCCCGGGGGGCCTGCCCGTCATGCAGGCGGAATGCTGTGCGCCGGGCTCCACGCCGGGCGGAGCCGGAGGCTGCTGCGAATGAGGGCCGCGCAACGATTCCTCGCTCGCGCCACGCGAATCCTGTTTTTCACCGGCAAAGGAGGGGTCGGCAAGACTTCCCTTTCCTGCGCCACCGCAGTCGCCCTCGCGCGGAGCGGCAAGCGGGTGCTCCTGGTGAGCACGGACCCGGCCTCGAACCTCGATGAAGTCCTCGGCGTTGCCCTTTCGGCGGAGCCGACGCCGGTTCCGGAATCGCCCGGACTTTTCGCCCTCAATATCGACCCCGAGCAGTCGGCTAAGGCGTACCGGGAGCGTGTGGTTGGCCCGTACCGTGGCGTCCTGCCCGACGCGGCGGTTGCCAGCATGGAAGAGCAGCTCTCCGGCGCATGCACCGTGGAGATCGCGGCGTTCGACGAGTTCACGAAGCTACTTGGCGACCGGCAGGCGACGTCCGGGTTCGATCACATCGTCTTTGACACGGCTCCCACCGGGCACACGCTACGGCTGCTGAAACTCCCCGCCGCCTGGACCGGATTTCTCGCCGCGAACACGACCGGCACATCTTGCCTCGGACCTCTCGCGGGGCTTCAGGCCCAGCAGACGTTGTATGAGTCGAGCCTTCAGACCCTGTCCGACCCTACAACCACGACTCTCGTCCTCGTGAGCCGGCCCGAGCCGACGGCGCTTGCCGAGGCGGACCGGACGCGGGCCGAGTTGGCAGAAATCGGCCTGACCAACCAGCACCTGTTTTTGAATGCGGTCTTCGTGGCGTCGGACACAGCGGATCAGGCCGCGCTCGCGCTGGAGGCTCGTGGCCGTGAGGCAATCCGCAACATGCCCGGACCCGTCGCCGCGCTGCCGCGCCTGGAAATACCGCTGCTCGCCTTCGCGCCGATGGGTGTGTCCAACCTTGGGCGCGTGCTCGATCCCGAAGACTCACCCGGCGTCCCGGCCGATCTTTCGCACGCCGACCCAGTTGGACTGCCGGGTCCCTTGGTTTCACTGATCGACGAGATCGAGAAGATGGGCCGTGGCGTGGTGATGACCATGGGCAAGGGCGGAGTGGGCAAAACCACCATCGCGGCGGCCATCGCGGTCGAGTTAGCCCATCGCGGCCACCGGGTCCACCTGAGTACCACGGATCCGGCCGCTCATGTGAGCGCCACCGTCGGGTCTGGGACCACCGGCGGACTCCAGGTCAGCCGCATCGATCCGTCGATCGAGACAAAGCGATATACGGACGAAGTTCTGGCGAAGTCCGCGCCGCACCTCGACGAGCAGGGGAAAGCCCTGTTGGAAGAGGATCTGCGCTCGCCCTGCACCGAGGAGATCGCCGTCTTTCGCGCGTTCGCCGAAACCGTGGCCGGCGGCGAGGAGAACTTCGTCGTCCTGGACACGGCGCCCACCGGACACACGCTTCTGCTGCTCGACGCCGCCGAAGCTTATCACCGGGACGTGCTGCGCTCCATGAACGGCGTGCCCAGCCCCGTACGCAACCTGCTGCCGCGTCTCCGCGATCCGGAGTTTACGCGAGTCCTGCTGGTGACGCTGCCCGAGGCCACGCCGGTGCATGAAGCGGGCCGGCTTCAGGAGGACTTGCGGCGTGCCGGCATCGGCCCGTTCGCCTGGGTGGTCAACCAGAGCTTCGCCGGCAACGGATTCCGCGATCCCGTCCTGGTGGACCGTGGCCGGCGCGAGTTGCCGTACATTGAAGAGGTCCGCGACCGATTCGCCGCGCGGCTGGCGCTGGTTCCCTGGAAGGCCGAGGCCCCGATCGGTCCAGCCCGGTTAAGACAATTAACCCAGCCGCCGCACGCAAGCGCGGGCGAATAACACTATGGAAGAAACTGCCGCTTTGAAACCGGCCTCGAACCGGAAAAAGCTGGGACACTTCGAGCGCTACCTGAGCCTTTGGGTCGCGGTCTGTATGCTGGTCGGCGTGCTCATCGGCAAGGCGCTTCCGGGCTTCATCGACGGACTGCGGCGGATGGAGTTCGGCGACAACAGCCAGATCAACGTACCGATTGCCGTCCTCATCTGGCTGATGATCGTTCCCATGATGATGAAGGTCGACTTCGCGGCCATTCGCGGCGTCGGCAAACGGCCGCGGGGTCTGTTCATTACTCTGTTCGTCAATTGGCTGGTTAAGCCATTCTCCATGGCGCTATTCGCCTGGATCTTTTTCCGCTACGTGTTCGCCGCGTGGATCGCGCCCGCTGACGCCGACCAGTACATCGCGGGCGCCATCATCCTGGCCGCGGCGCCCTGCACGGCCATGGTGTTTGTGTGGAGCTATCTGTCGGATGGAGATCCCGCCTACACCCTGGTCCAAGTGTCGGTCAACGATCTCCTGATGCTGGTCCTTTTCGCTCCCATTGTGCGCTTCCTCGTGAGCGGCGCGGCGAACCTGGAGGTGCCGTTCCGTGTCCTGCTATACTCCGTCGGCATCTTCATCGTGATTCCCCTTCTGGCCGGTGTGTTGCTGAGACGTTGGTTCATCCAGCGGCACGGCCGAGTCTGGTTCGAGGAGCAACTGCTGCCGCGGTTCGCACCGGTCAGCATGATGGCCCTACTGGCGACGCTCGTGCTGATCTTCGGCTTCCAGGCCGACAACATTACCGGCAAGTTCCTGCACGTGGTCCTCATCGCCGTCCCGATCCTGATCCAGGTCTACTTCAATTCTTCGTTGACCTACGGGCTGATGCGCTTGTTTAAGGTCCAGTACTCAGTGGCGGCGCCGGGCGCGTTGATCGGCGCCAGTAATTTCTTCGAACTGGCGGTCGCCACCGCGATCGCCCTCTTTGGACCGTCTTCCGGCGCCGCGCTGGCCACAGTGGTCGGCGTTCTGATCGAGGTGCCGGTCATGCTCTCGGTCTGTTCGGTCTGCATCCGGACCCGGCACTGGTTCCCGCAACCCCAGCAGGCGCGGTAATCGTCCTACTGGCCCGCTGCCCGGCGCTTCCACTCAAACAGCGCGACGCCCGCCGCCACCGACACATTGAGCGAGGGAATCTTCCCAGCCATCGGGATGCGGATCAGCACGTCGCAGTGCTTGCGTACTTGTTCGTGCAGACCCCGGCCTTCGCCGCCGAGCACTAACACCGTCCGTTCGGCGTAGGCCACCGCATCGTAGGACTCCTTACCGCGTTCATCGAGCCCGTAGATCCAGAAGCCGGCTTCCTTCAAACGCTCCAGGGCGCGGTTGATGTTGGCAACCCGCACCAGCGGGACGTATTCGATGGCGCCGGCGGCGGCCTTCGCCACGACGGCGGTGACTGGCGCGGCGCGCCGTTCTGTGAACGCGGTCCAGGCGGAATCGAAGTAACTATTAAGATACTGTAATGTATGTTTTTTTGTTGACAGCGGAAAGTAGTCCGAATACTATTTGATGCTAGAAGGGTTCCGATAATGCGAACTGAAGCGATGTACTTTCGAACTAATCTCGCTGTCCTTCTTTCGTCTCTGCTAACGGCCTCCGCTTTCTCCCAAGTCGACACTGTTGTGTCTCCATTTGACACCATTGATCTTACAAGTGAAGGTGGGTCCGAGGTTCTGGACATTCGTCGCATTGATGCAATCCGAGTGTCGGGTGGCTACCTCCTGGCGCTAGCCCGGCTAGGACCGCAGGGTCATCATCAGATGATTCGCTTGTCGCTTGACCGCAAGGAGCGGTTTAACATGCCAGTGGACGAGCGCGGCCTGCAGAACTGGCTTGATGTCGATGGCCAGGGCAATTGCTACTTGGCCCGGATTCAAAGTCACTCCGGTACTCGATCGCACTATCACGATCTGGTTCGTCTCACTATGAATGGTGTGGGGGGCGTGGTCAAGGAGATCATTCCGACAGGCGAATTCTTGAGAGGATTCGCAGTTCACGACAATCAGGTTGTCTATGCGACTGCTGATGGGAACCTCTTGCAAGCGCCTGCCGGCGCAATAGTCGAACGGGCCGGTGCCATCCCGCTGTTTACTCTGTTTCGCTTTCGTGCCGGCGGTACATTGGTCATGGTGGAGGGCGCAAGTGGTCGCGTTCGCTTTCTCGACTCGACTACGTCCAATGCCGCGCAAAGAGAACTTGAGTTGAAAACTCCGGAACTGGGCGCCTTGCGGGCCCGTAACGCCAGGCGGCCGGACGCCGCGCAGGCTTTGCTGATTGGCTCCATGTCTATTGCGGAGAATGATCACATATTCCTGAATCTGGCCTCCGGCTTCAGCGCCTCCAAGGGAGCTGTGGTCCTCGAGTTGAATAGGTCAGATTCCTTGGTGCGGCGCTGGATTTGCCAGTTGCCAACGCGCCCAGAGTACATTAGTGCCCACAATCGGCGTGGAGCGATAATCTCTGCCCACATAGAGGTCGCGAATGGAATTTTATATCTTGGAGATTTTCGCGGAACCATAGCAAAGTACAAGCTGACGACGAAGGAGGGAAAATAATGCGACTGCAAACACTGATCGTGTGTCTGACGCTGCTAGCGCCCTACGCAGGTTCGGACTGCACTGTGCAGTACCTTTCGTGCTATGACTGTCCGCTTCCAAGCCCGTATGGTGCGTGTCCAGGCACTTCAACACCCCAGTTTGGTTTTGAGTTTGGCTGGTACGATTACTATAGCATTCACTGCCAGCAAGGGAGCGAAGAGTGTGGCAATTCACCGGCTTGGCCTTGCCATCGAGTTGTCATGTCTGTAACAGGCTATTGTGGTGATCCGGGGGATCAGTATACGTTACACAAAAGTGGCTGCTGCCAGAATCAGGCGTGAGCGTTGAACTGGGAGTGGACGTTTGTGGAAGCTTGGAGGGTGCATAAATGAAAAATGTGCGGCATATATCTCTGATGTGGATCGCCGTTTGCCTGGTGGCGGTCCTGCTCGGCGTACAGGCTGCGTCCGCTCAATGTGCGCTGGCTGGTCAGGGTTTTGGAGACTCGGGTTGTTACGACTTGGGCAGTTGTTCCTATTTCAGAAATTGTCAGCAGAGGGTCTGCCTGGCACACTATGGTTGCATGTCTCCCCAAAGTGTGCTGGAGTGCGCTTGGTTTGGCTGTATGTACTTGAGCGACTGCTCCTACTTTTGCTAAGAAGGTTTGGGGGTGTTTTCGATGTCAAGCGCTTTCGCACGTGAACGCGTATATTGGCTGTCAGCACTGTGTATCGCCGCGGTCGCGATATTTTATGCGGCGAAACACATAAGGATCATTCAACTCGCCAGCGCGCAGGTTACGGCAGCGCCGTTCACCCTTCAACTGGTGATGAGGAAGCCCGGCGACAATGGAACTATGACCGTTTACAGGTACAAGGTTTCTGCGAGGCGATCTGATGGATCCACGGCGCAAGTTGAAACAGTGGGCCCTCTCAGCGGGGGACAGACTGCGCGCAGGGTGACCTTCCTCGATGGCCGTTCCCTGAGCCTCGTGGATGCCCTGAGACTAAGGAGCACTTGGCCCATGCGGCGACCGGAGGAAGTCGCGGCCCTGAGAGCCCGCCTGTCGGAGCCACCAGCGAATTGCATGCCGCCGATAGAGAGCGGAAACACTACGCTTTTGGGCACGGAGAACCTGAACGGCGAGAATGTCGCCGTGATCCAGAGTTCTGAAGGTGGGTATCGTCTCACTCGATGGGTGGCGCCTCGCTTGGGTTGCGAACCGCTTCAGTATCGCAGTGAGAAGCTCAGCCAGGATGGTGCCGCAACTCTGACAGTCGAGGCAAAGGCGGTGAGCCTTGTCCTAGCTGAGCCGGATCCGCGACTCTTTGATGTGGGCAGCGACTATGAGGAAACGCTTCCTTCTATAGTCCAATCGCGATCTGTGACGCAAGCTGGACTTGAGGAATCACAGGAACTAAAGGATAGCGGCAGGATACTGGACGAGCACTACAGGAAAGGTCGCTAAGGTTAGGGCTCTAAACCAAGATGCCGGCCGGCTGGGCTGTGGCGAAGACTCTCCTTGCTTTGGTTGGTTTTTCGAACGCCGGCGCCCGCGGGGCGGGAGCGGGTCTTCTGAGACGATACTGACACGCGGCTTTCCGGCGCTTTGACCATCCGGAAAGATGATTGGCGCCTACGTTCCGCGGTCCAGATCAGCGACCGCGCGGCCATCCCTTCGTCACTCAATGTTTTTGGGCGCTCGGAATCGAATTGTCTGGTATTCCAGTCCCGTGGGCGGATTCATCGAAGCGTCGCCGGATGGATTCGAAACTTGTCCTTTCCGAACGGTGAGGGCCAAGGGGACTTGCGATCACGGAGGCTGGAGAGATTTTCGTGAGTTCGAGGGGCAGTAACAGGTCATTGTGGAGATCCGGAAACTCAGTACACGTTACAACACTCCACAATGGGGCTGCTGCATCATCATGCGTAACGAATCGTCCTACTGGCCCGCTGCCCGGCGCTTCCACTCAAACAGCGCGACGCCCGC
>CAYPUQ010000195.1:0-1405 GCA_964413655.1 uncultured Solibacteraceae bacterium
GGCTCCGAGTCCATGACCCTGATGCCAGTTCCCGCGAGCCGCACAGCCAGTTCGCGGCGGCGCGCGGCCGCCCGCACCAGCAGTAGGTTCGCCAGATTGATGCAAACCACCAGCAGCACGAATCCGACCGCGCCCAGCAACAACAGCAGCGGCCGGCGCGAATCGCCCACCATGGTCTCGCGAATCGGCTCGACAACCGAGCGGATCTCGACCGGTTCACGATAACTTTTGGCGATCTCGGGTTCGATGGCGTTCAGGTCCGCCATGCCCTGCGTGGCGGTGAGTCCCGTACGCAGTCTCCCAAGGCCGACATAGTTCATATTGCCGAGGCCAAAGCTGACCTCCTCCTTCGTGAATCCGACCGGTTTCAAGAAATCGATGCGCCTCGGTAACCGCATGAAGCCGTCGAGCTTCCCTCCATGTGGGAGCCGCGTTTCCGGCGGCATCACTCCAACCACCTCGTGGGGAACGTGGTTCAACATGATCTTGCGGCCCAGGATCTCCGGATCTCCGCCGAACTTGCGCCGCCACAAGCCGTCGCTCAAAATCAGGACGCGGTTTTCACCATCCCATTCCTCGCCCGCTTCAAAGTCGCGGCCAAGTCGCGGACTCAGCCCGAGCAACCGCAGCGCATCGGCGGTCACCGAGACGCCGGTCAGCGTCTCCGCCTCACCCACACCCGTCAGACTGAGCTGAGCCGGCTGTACCAACGCCAGCCCCTCGAAGGCCCGCGAGTGCTCGCGCCACTCCATCAGGTGTGCGGCGTTGACGGGAATGACTGGATACTTCGCGGCGAGCCCGGGAATCTGGAGCATGATGGTGCATAACTGGCCCGAATCGCGCCATGCCAGCGGCTTCAGCAGCGCCGTGTTGACCAGGCTGAACATCGCGGTGACGCCGCCGGTTCCGAGCGCCAGCGTCAGCAGCGCGACTAACGTGAAGCCCGGACTTTTTCGGAGCCCTCGCAGAGCGTCGCGAATGTCAGCCAGCATCGGTGCTAATCTCCTTTCGTTACTCGTACCGCAGGGCGTCGAGCGGATCGATCCGCGCCGCGCGGCGCGCGGGAATCGTCGCGGCAGCCATCGCCACGATGCCCAGGAAAGACAGCGCGGCGACGTAACTGGTGAAATCGGCCGGTGCAATACCGTAGAGTTTCGACTGCAGCAGGCGCGCGAAACAATAGGCGGCTGGTACGCCGAGCAGACTACCAGTAACGGTCAGCACCAGGACTTCGCGCGCCACCAGCCACGTCACGTTCTCAGTCGAGGCGCCGAGCGCCATGCGGACGCCAATTTCGCGGGTCCGGCGCGCCACCATGTAGGCGAGCGTTCCGTACAAGCCGATTCCGGCCAGCAACGCCGCCAGCAGGCCGAAGCCCGTGGACAGTGTTGCCACCATCCGCTCG
>CAYPUQ010000195.1:1505-5327 GCA_964413655.1 uncultured Solibacteraceae bacterium
AGTACGCTGCCGGCCTGGTCCTTCAGAGTGTGCGATAACTCCTGTCGCGACGCCTGCCACGCCGGATAGAGTCCGAACAACAAGCCGGTGAACAAGGCCAGTGCAAAGTTGAACGCCAGGATGCGGCCGTCGGGCGTGGCGGTCAGCGTAAGCGTTTCGGCATCGGGGAGAGCTTGCAGCAGCAGTTCAATCGCCCAGGAAGCGACAACAAGTCCCGCCAGCCCGCCCAGCGTTCCCAGCAGCAGACTTTCGACCAACAACTGCCGCGCGATCCGCCCGCGCGACCCGCCGAGCGACAGCCGTACTGCGATCTCCTTCTGCCGCGCCGCCGCGCGCGCCAGCATCAGATTCGCGACGTTGGCGCAGGCGATCAACAGCACGAACGCAACCACACCCATTAGCACGAGCAGCGGCGTGGATGCGTTGCGCCGTAACTGGCTGCGACCCTGCGAACCGGGGACCGCCTCGATCCGCTGTTCGAGAAATGCCTGCCGGGTGCGCGCCTCGGCGCCGCTCAGCATCTCCTCGTTCACCTCGCGGTCCAGGTTCTGTTTGAAGAGCACACCGAGGTCCGCGTTCGCCTGCGCCAGAGCGGTCCCCGGCTTCAGCCGGCCGAACAATTGCAGCCACAGGTATCGCCGCGAATCCAGCCCGTCGTTGCCCGGAGTCATCCGGGCCTTCATCGTCACCGGCACGAAGATTGCTGGCGCCGCGCCTTGGTCCAGCCCATCGAAACCCTCCGGCGCCACGCCGAGCACAGTCGTCGGATAGCCGTTCACCAGCACCTTCTGGTTGACGATGTCCGGGTCCGCGCCCAGCCGGTTCTTCCAGAAGCGATAGTTCAGCACCGCCACGGGATGGCCTCCAGGCGTCTCATCGTCGGCGCGCGTGAACAGCCGGCCGCGCGCCGCGCGCACACCGAGCACTTCGAAGTAATTCCCGCTCACCAGTTCCGTGCGGACCCGTTCGGTGCGGCTGCCGGCGCTAAAGCTCGAGTTCGTCCCGTACCGCGCCGCCAGTCCGCTGAGGGTCTGATTGCGGTCGCGGAGGTCAAGATACATCGGGTGCGAGAAGGTGTCCCGTCCTTCGACGCGGCCGAACTTCGGACCCGGCGCGTCGATCAGCACAAGCTGCCGAGGCTCATCTACGGGCAGCAGCCGGAGCAAGATCTGGTCCACCAGTGAGAACATGGCCGTGTTGGCGCCGATGCCCAGCGCCAGCGAAAGGACGGCGACGGCCGTGAAGAGCGGCGACGCCGCTAACCGGCGTCCCGCGTAACGAAGGTCGGTCCACATACCTTTCCTGTCTCCCTTACTCGTTGCGCAGAGCTACCAGCGGATCGACGCGTGTGGCGCGGCGCGCCGGTACGTAGCACGCCGCCAGCGTCGTCAGTAGCAGCACGATCACCGCTCCGACGAAGCTCAGCGGGTCGTCCGGTCCGATACCGTGCAGCATCGATGCCAGCGCTCTGGTCGCGAGCGCCGCCAATCCCACGCCCACCACTATTCCAAGGACAGCGAGTTTCATGCCGCTCCGCAGAACGGTGCGCAGGACACTCGACGGTTTGGCGCCGAGCGCCATGCGCACGCCGATTTCCCTGGTCCGCTGCGCGACGTTGTAAGCCAGCACGGCGTACAACCCAAGCGTCGCCATCAGTAACGCGAGCAGGCTGGAATACGAGGCCAGGGTCGCCGCCACCCGTTCGGTCCAAAGGGCCGACTCAACCTGTGTCCGCATCGTCCGCACATCGTAGATCGGTACAGCCGGGGCCAGTTCGCGGGCCGACTGCCGCACGGACTCCGCCAGCGCGGTAGCCGCCGCGCTGTGGACGTGCAGCGTCTGCTCCGGCATATACACCTGCTCGTAGAACGTGTAAACGAACGGCCTCTTCAAGTCGCGGACGGGGTCGCGCTGATCGGCGGCCAACCCGATCACCTGGTAGGTGTGCCCGGCCATCTTAAAATAGCCCCCGAGCGGGTCGTCACCCGGCCACAGGCGCTCGGCCAGCGTTTGGTTGACGATGGCGACGCGTTGCGGGCTGGCGGCATCCTGTTGCTCGAACTCCCGGCCACGCAAGAGACGCGCTCCCGTTGTCCGGAAGAAATCGCCGGCCACCACGTTGGCATCGGCCGGGAACCGTTCCTGTTCCGGCACGGCGCCGCCGGAGACTGGCCCCAGACCAAGGCCGCCGCCGCCGTAGGGAACCGCCACGGCCAGACTCGCGGCTTGAACGCCGGGTAACTGCCGGACGCGGTCGAGAAGTTGGCGATAGAACTGTTTGCCCCGCGCCTCGTCATAGCCCGCCAGCGACGGGTCCATCGCGACCAGCAGGAGGTCGTCCGTATGGAGGCCGGTGTCGATCCCGCGCAATAGGGACAGCGAGCGGGCGAGCAGGCCCGTGGTCACCACCAGGACCAGGCACAGCGCTACCTGTACGACCGAGAGCGAAGTGCGCAGCCGCGAAGTTCGCGGCGCGATGGCGGATTCGCCGGCTTTCAGCGATGGCGCCAAATCCGGACGCGAGGCCTGCAGCGCGGGTAGCAGCCCAAAGGCTAGGCTGCTCAGACCGGCCAGGATGGCGGCGAAGCCGAAGACCCGCCAGTCCGGAGCCGTGTCCAGAGTCACCGCGAAGCCCCGTTCGCGCGGAAGCTGGAGAAACAGCCATTCGGCGCCCCACAGCATCACCAGCAATCCCGCGGCGGCGCCGGCAACCGCCACCACCAGTCCCTCGCCAAGGATCTGCCGCACCAGCCGGCCGCGGCTTGCCCCCATCGCCAGCCGGATCGCTATGTCGCGGCGCCGCGCCGACGCCCGCGCCAGCAGCAGGTTTGAGACGTTGGCGCAGACCACCAGCAGCACCAGCACGGTGACGGCGTTCAGAATGGCCAGGAACATTGCCGCGTTGCGTTTGCCGGCTGGACTGGGAAACGCGTGATACTCCGCCACCCGAACGCCCGTGTCGCGGTTCGTTTCCGGATATGTGGCCGCCAGGTTCCGGCTGACGGCGTCGAGGTTGGCCTGAGCCTGGGCGACGCCGATACCTGGCTTTAGACGGCCGATCATCCGCACCCAACTCGCATTGCGCGCCTGGGCGACCGGCGCTCCATCGGGCAGCCGCTGGTCCACCGCAGAAAACGGGATCCAGACATCGATTGCTACCGGCAGGAACGCGCCATGGAATCCGCCGCCGGCCACGCCCGCCACAGTGTGCGGCTTGCCGCTCAGCGTAATCTTCTCGCCCGCCACGTCGAGCTTCTTCTCGAAGAGCCGCTCCCACAAACGTTCACTGATCACAACGGCGTCGCTGCCCGGTTGATCGTCGGCCGCGTGCAGCAACCGCCCCGCCGACGGGCCCACACCGGCTACTTCAAAGTAGTTGCCCGTCACGATCTCGCTCATGACGCGCTCGGACTCCTCGCCCCGCAGCACGCTGGTTACCTGCGGCACGTACGCCGCCAGCCCTTGAAACACGGTGTTCTGGTCGCGATAGTCGAGATAGTTCGGGAACGAGCCGTTATTGAAGCCCAGCCCGCGATCGGTGCGGCCCATCATCGTGAGCGTGTCCGGATTGGCGATGCCCGGCAGCGGCTTCAACAAAATTGCGTTGAAGAGGTTGAACACGGTGAGCGTGCCGCCGATTCCCAGGCCAAGCAGCGCCACCGACACCGCCAGAAAACCCGGGCTCTTCCACAGCGCGCGCAGCCCGTAGCGCAGATCGTGAATCAGGGCGCCCATTCGCTTCCGCCTTAGACTGTCTGCGCGACTGGCTTGCCGGTGCGCTCTTCGCGTTCGATCCAGCCGTCCCGCAGGAAGATCGTCCGG
>CAYPUQ010000195.1:5427-6684 GCA_964413655.1 uncultured Solibacteraceae bacterium
GGCACGTCGAGGTTCTCGTAGACGGTGAGGTCGTCGAGCAGATGGTAGCTCTGGAACACGAAGCCGATGTATTTCTTGTTCAGTTCGATTCGCGACTTAGGCTTCAGCCGCTGGACCTGTTCGCCGTACAGTTCAAACTCGCCGTTCCAGGAGTGGTCCAGCATGCCGAGGATCGAGAGTAACGTGGACTTGCCCGCGCCCGACGGCCCCATGATGGTGACGAACTCTCCTTCGGCGATATCGAGGTTGATGCGGCGGAGCACGAAGAACTTGCCCGCTTTGCTCTCGAAGACTTTTTCCAGGTTACGAAGTTGGATCATGTTCGAATCTCCTTCGGCTGCACGGCGCGTGCCATACGCCGCCAGCACTGCTTCCTTTTGAAATTACGACATTTATACGGCTTCCGACGGCCGTTTTGTTCCCTGGCTGGCCGATGGTGGGACGCTTTGTCGCGAAACCGGACACTGCCGGAAGCGGTAGGCTGGGAACAGGAGAAAGCCATGCCAACCGCCGGATTGCGCGAGATTGAAGACTTTCTCGGCCAGCGGCGCATCGCCCTTGTCGGCGTGTCGCGCCAGCCGAACGACTACAGCCGGATGGTGCTCAAGGAACTCCGCGACCGCGGCTACGACGTGGTCCCGGTGAACCCAAGCACCGCTTCGATCGGCGACCTCACCTGTGCCGGTGAGGTTGGCCGGATCGACCCCGCGCCCGACGGCGCGATTCTTCTCGTACCCGACAGCGCCGTCGGAATGGCGGCGCGCCAGTGTCTGAATGCTGGTATCCAGCGCCTATGGTTCCGCCGAGATCCGAGATCGAGCCCGGCGTGCGCGGAGGCCATCAAAACCAGCCGCGCTGCCGGCGCGATGGTCGTCGCCGGCGAATGCCCCATCATGTTTCTGCAGGACACCGCCTGGTTCCACCGCCTGCACGGAACGTTGCGGCGTTGGACCGGCACATACCCGGCCTAAAGATGTGGCGCACGCAATCTTGCGTGCCGCGCCGCCACTCTTGGCGGCGCCTGGGCTGCCCGTTAGCATGGACAGCCTCATGCTGTAGTCGTCCTTGATAGCCGAAACGTCTTCCTGGCCGCTGGCAGACGTGAGACCGGCTCTTCAGAATCGCGGTCTTATCCGAAAACGTGCTGACTCCGCCGGTGACCTCGATTTCACCTGTCTCGTAGCCGAAGATCTGCATCGTGCATTGATACAAGGAAGAAGTGAGAAGAGCGGAGTGTTTGTAGCGTCCGTCCGCGTA
>CAYPUQ010000195.1:6784-11407 GCA_964413655.1 uncultured Solibacteraceae bacterium
GCTCGCCCGCCAAGCCGCGAGCCGCTCCTGCAGCCGCTTCACAACCCCCGGTTCCGACGCCGCAAGATTGCGCGACTCCGAAACGTCGCTCGCAACGTTGGACAACCACACCGGCGCGCCGATGCCAGGCGGGTTGACGACCAGCTTCCAATCGCCTTCGCGCACGGCCTGCTGCTTGCCGTACTCCCAGAAGATCGCCTCGTGCGGCGAAGGTCCGCCGTCCAGCGCCATTCTGGCCACGCTCCGGCCGTCGATGCCCGCGGGCGGTTTCGCGCCGGCCCATTCCAGAAACGTCGGCAGAATGTCCATCGCGGCACCGGGTTGCGATATGACTCGCCCCGAAGCCATCCGGCTTGGCCAGGATAGGATCGCCGGAACCCGGATGCCGCCATCGAACAGTTGCGCCTTGTGCCCGCGCAACGGCTTGTTCGAACCGCCTTCGTACGGCCGCCCGCGATGATCGGCGCGTATCTCGCTCGTCGCCCCGTTGTCGCTCTGGAAGAAGACCACCGTATTTTCAAGAACTCCGCCGTTGCGCAAGCTGTCGAGGACAAGCCCAATACCGTCATCCATCGCCGCCACCGTCGCTGCGTGCATCCGCCGGTCGCGATCCATTGAGTCCGGGAAACGGTCCCAATATTTCCGCGGCGCCATCATCGGAAAATGCGGCGCGCCATAGGCCAACGTCAGGAAGAACGGCTGCCGCTTCTGTTGCCCGATCCACTCGGCGGCACGGCGGCTGAACAGTTCCGTGTGATACTCGGCGTCGTGAAACACTTCGCGGTCGTTGTGCCACAAATCGTGGAAGATCTCCGAGCCGCCGGCGCCTTGGCGGTAATAACGGTGCGAATAGTAGTCGGTCCAGCCGGAGAGGAACCCGAAGAACTCGTCGAAGCCCTGCGCGGCGGGCCGGCTGTGCGCCGCGCTGCCGAGGTGCCACTTGCCTACGTGGCCCGTGCGATACCCGGTGCTGCGCAGTCCGGCGGCAAGGCTCGTCTCGCCCTGGCGCAGGCCGAGTACGTTGAAGTTCGCCTCGGAGTTCAGCACGCTGACGATGCCGGTCCGCTGCGGGTACTTGCCCGTCATCAGCGACGCCCGCGAGGGCGAGCACACCGGCGAATTCGAATACCAATCCGTGAAGCGAACACCACGGGCGGCGAGCCTGTCGAGATGCGGCGTCTTCATGTCGGCGGCGCCGTAGCAGCCCACGTCTCCGTAGCCCTGGTCGTCGCTGTAGATCACGACGAAGTTCGGCCGCGCCGCCGGCTGCGCGAAGGCCGCGGCGGCCGCCGAAGCCAGGAACGTGCGGCGGTTCATGAGGACGACTCTGTCAACCCCGAAAGATCCGCGACGAAGACCTGCCGCCGTCCATCGGGCGAACCGTTGAAGCACGACTGCTTACCGTCCCGGCTCCACGCCGGGTGCGGATCGAGCCGCAGCACCGCGAGACCGGTCCCGAGAGTGAAGATCGTCGCGACAGTCTGTTCGCGATCCTCCTTGGTGTCGATGAGCCGCATCGGCACCTCGCCGTTCTCGAGCGCCACCGGCTCGTTCGGGTACGCGTCGGTGAAGATGTAGCGCCCAGTCTTTTCGTAGGCCGGATGGCCGCTGCCGAGAATCTTCGTGCTCACGCGGCGCAGATCCGCACCATCGGAGCGGAAACGATAGAACCGCATCACCGGCTCGTCGCCGCGCAGGTTCATCAGCAGTTCCTCGCCGTCGGGATACCAGTTCGGATGATGGCCGCCCTTCGACCAAAGCTCGTGCGGGATCGCGACGCGAATATCCGAGCCGTCGGCGTTGAACGTTGTGAGCACGCCGCGCCGGTATCGTCCTTCCTCGGCTTCCGGTTCGCGCGCGCGAACCACTTGCATGATCCGCGTTCCCTGCGGATTGAACTTCGAGTGGAACAAGTGGAACGCGAGTCCGGCGTAGTCGTCCTTGCCCGGCAGCGCTTCGTAAATCTGCGCAAGGCTCACCAGCAGTTTCTTCCTGCCGGTGGCTATATCGGTTTCCCAGAGACCCTGCGTTTCCGAAGCGCCAGCCGGCAGTTTCAACCGCTTGTCCGGGGTCACCACGCAGCCGTAGCCGTCCTGCACGTGGTTGATGAGATCGAGGTTGAAGCTGATGGCTTTCGACCCGTCCGGCGACAAGTGATACAGCGGCCCTTCGAGTTCGCGGTTCGTGCCGGCCTGCCAGTCGATCTGCACGCATACGGCGTGACCATCGGCGGCATCGCTCAGGTCGTTGCAGTACACGTATTGGTCCGTCGTGCCCCACTGCACCTGCGACCCGGTTTGCATACCGAACGCGCGTGTGGTGTACACGGTGCGGATGGTGCGATCTTCGAGATCGATCACGCAAACGTCGGCCGTATCGCCGTGCACTGGTTTGCGGTCCTGGAAGGGCAGCTTCAAGCAGGCCAGATAGCGCTGCGACGGGCTCCACGGACAGACGTCGAAGAAGGTATGGATGTAGAAGCCGTCGTCGGGCGTAACGCATGTCACGGGCGCGAGCGTCTGCCCTGCTCGATACGGACGAAAGTCGAAGGGTTTCGGACTGCGCGCCATGTCTTCCTTGCGGGCGCAGCCGCTGAGGATCGCGGCGGAGACGCCGGTGATGAAGCGGCGCCGGTGTATGGTGTGGGTGTCCGTCATTTCTTTAAGTCCAGCCATTTCTCAAGGAACGGGAAGCTTTCAGCGCCGGAGACTTCATGTACTCCGTCGAAGCCGTGGAAAACCGCTCTCTCGGGGATCTTCAATCGGCGGTAGACTTCCTCGACGCGCCCAAACTCCCGGCGCGCATCGTCGATCAGTACCGCGCCGTCCTTGTCGCCGTTCTCGACGAGGAAGGCGCGGGGAGCGATCAACCAAGCCAATTCCGCGTCGCCGAATTGATGGAGCATGTTCCAGAAGTAGAACTCGGTGCGGTGCGTGTGAGTGATGAAGAACATACCCGAGGGTCCGTCGCGCGGCGTGATGTTCTTTTTGGCGCGGTCGTTGAACCAGCCGGAAACCACGGTCGCGCGGATGCGCGGTTCCAATGCTGCGGTGGCCAGCGTGTACTGTCCGCCTTTCGACAGGCCGAACATGCCGATCCGGTTCGGATCCACGTCCGGCAGCGACTCCAGGTAATCGACGGCTCGCATCAACTTGCGTGCCTCAATGCCAACCAGCGTCATTCCGAGCATCAGCGCCTTCTTGTGCAAGATATCCCGGCCCCACGCTTCCGGCCCCTCTTGGGGCTCGTTCATCTCGGTGTAGCGCGAGATCATATAGGCGCTGAAGGTCACGAAACCGCGTTCGGCGAGGGCGCGCCCGAAATCCAGTCCCCGTTCGGCCGGTATCATGCCGGCGGTGAGTTCGGGCTGGCCGCGAACGCCGTGCAATGTGATGACGGCCGGAAGGCGTCCGGCGGCGTCTTTAGGGCGCATGAGCACGCCGTAAACGCGCACCCCCGGCCACGCGTCGAACCACACCCGGTCTACGCGGAGTCTCGGTGTCTCGCCCACCGGGACCCGCTTCTCGTTCAACGGCCCGCTATAAGGCGGCGGCACGCCGAGCGTGGCCGCCCAACCGGCGCGTTGTTTCGCGATAGACGATTCGTACGAGGGCAGCGACGAAAAGTCCTGATCCCAGTACCGGACACGTTGGCGCGGCGAATCGTCGATGCCGGCCATTAGCCAGGCGTCGATCTCGCGATACTGTTCCATGAGGTGGGGCCGCGCATCGTCCGGAGCCTCCACGCGGAGTTGCCCCGGCAGCAATGCGCAGCAGGCTGCCAGCAAGAGTGCGGGCCTCATCAGAAGATCAGCTTAAGCGCAAACTGGATCTGCCGGTTGCTTCCGCCGCGGACACCGTTAATGAACCCCGCGTTCGGATTGCCGATAGCGCCGTTCGGAGGATAGAACTGGGGCGTGTTCATCAGGTTGAACGCCTCCGCGCGAAACTCCAGCCGCGTGACCTCGCGTATCGGGATGTTCTTCAGAACGCCGAAATCGAAGTTCACAGCGCCTGGGCCGATGAGGATGTTACGGCCGGCATTGCCGAACGTAAATGCAGCCGGTGCCTGGAAGCAGCTTGGATCGAACCAGCGGTCTACCGTCCGTTCAGAACTCGGCAGGTTCCCATCGCAGATCCTGTCGGGCCGCTGCGCGGTGCCGGTATTCAGGTTGCTCGCGGCCATTTGAACGGTGAACGGGTTGCCGCTCAGCAGGCTGGTGACACCCTGCAAGCTCCAACCTCCAAGCGCCATGGCCGCCGCGCCGGACTGCAAATACGGTCTCCCCTTTCCGAACGGCAGATCGTAGCTGTAGCTGAACACGGCGCGGTGCAGCATGTGGAAGCTGGCGAGCGCCTTCTCGGCCCGCCGGTTGTTGGCGTCTTGCGGCATGGTGGGAATTGGCGCGCCGACGCCGGTCTCACCCACGCCTTCCGATCCTTCAAGCGCCCGGCCCCATGTGTAGGTCGCCAGAAACTGGAAGCCATTCGAGTACCGCCGCGTGACTTTGGCCTGGAACGAATGGAACGACGAGTTCGCTGAACTTTGCAGGCCGTCGATAGTGCCCAGCAGCGGGAACGCGGAGAAGAAGGGCCGCCGGTTGTTCACCGCGCCGGCGCCGGG
>CAYPUQ010000196.1:0-11341 GCA_964413655.1 uncultured Solibacteraceae bacterium
ACGCGGGCGCGTTGCTCGAAGATGCCCGCTTCGCTGTGCATATCGGCGTTCAACATCGCCTCGGCAAATTCAGCGCCGATCCGGTCCTTGAGTGCGCTGACAAGTTCGCCTGCCAGCACCGTCTGCTGGTCCAGGGATAACCGCATACCCAGCCCGAACTCGGCGTTGTCTTCAAATAGCGAATTCGACCAAGTGGGGCCGCGGCCATCGCAATTGGCGGCGTACGGGGTGGTCGGCAGATTGCCACCGTAGATCGACGAACAACCGGTGGCGTTGGCGATCATCGTGCGGTCGCCGAATAGCTGCGTGAGCAGCTTCACGTAGGGAGTTTCGCCGCAGCCGGCGCAGGCGCCCGAGAACTCGAACAGAGGTTCCAGCAACTGGACATCCTTCACCTGGCCGTGGTTAATCTCGCTGCGATTCGTGTCGGGGATCTCGAGGAAGAAGTCCCAATTCTCGCGTTCGCTTTCGCGCAGCGGCGGCTGCGGCGCCATGTTCAGTGCCTTCCGCTTCACGTCCTTCTTGTCCTTCACCGGGCACACGGCGACGCAGAGCGCACAGCCCGTGCAATCCTCCGGCGCGACCTGAAGGCTATACTTCCGGTCGCCGAACTCTTTCCAGCGGGCCGGCACTGCCTTGAACGTGGGCGGCGCGCCGGCCGCGGCTCCATCGTGGAAGACTTTGCTCCGGATCACCGCATGCGGGCACACCAGCACACACTTGCCGCACTGGATGCAGAGAACCTCGTCCCAGACCGGAATATCAAGGGAAATGTTGCGTTTTTCCCAGCGGGCCGTCGTGAGCGGAAACGTTCCGTCAACCGGCATTTTGCTGACCGGGAGCGAATCGCCGTTCCCCGCGATGATCGGCCCGAGGACGTCCTTCACGAAGTCCGGCGCCGCATCGGGTACAGGCGGACGCATCGGAATAGCGCTGGTCGGCTCAGCCGGAACCGGAACTTCGTGAAGGTGGCTTAGGGCGGCGTCGACCGCCGCGAAGTTCTTGCGGACAACCGACTCGCCACGCTTGCCGTAAGTCTTCTCGATGGATACCTTGATGGCCGCGATCGCCTCGTCGCGCGGCAGCACGCCGCTGATAGCGAAGAAGCAGGTCTGCATGATCGTGTTGATGCGTTGGCCCATGCCGGTCTCTTTCGCCACCGCATAGCCGTCGATCACATAGAACCGAAGTTTCTTATTGATGATCTGTTCCTGCGTCCGGCGGGGAATCCGGTCCCAGACCTCCTCGGCGGGATACGCGCTGTTGAGCAGGAAGACGCCGCCGGATTCGGCCGACTCCAGCATGTCGAACCGCTCGAGGAAGCTGAACTGGTGGCAAGCAATAAAGTTGGCGCGCGTCACCAGGTAGGTGGACCGGATCGGCTTTGGTCCAAAGCGGAGATGCGAGACGGTAACCGAACCCGACTTCTTCGAGTCGTAGACGAAGTAGCCCTGGGCGTAGTTCTCCGTATCCTCGCCGATGATCTTGATGGAGTTTTTGTTCGCGCCGACCGTGCCATCCGCGCCCAGACCGTAGAACAGGCAGCGCACCGTGGCGGAATCTTCGGTGGAGAACGAGGGATCGACATCCAGACTGGTATGCGTCACGTCGTCGATGATGCCGACGGTGAAGTGGTTCTTCGGCTTGCCGGCGCCGAGTTCGTCGAACACCGCCTTCACCATGGCCGGCGTGAATTCCTTCGAGGATAAGCCGTACCGTCCGCCGACTAACTTAGGCCGCGGGCCGTCCTCCATCCCCTCGTGAATGGCATTCACGATATCGAGATAGAGCGGCTCGCCGGGACAGCCAGGTTCCTTGGTGCGATCAAGCACGCCGATCCTGCGAACCGAGGCCGGCAGAGCGCTCAGGAAATGTTCGATCGAAAACGGCCGGTAGAGCCGGACAATTACAGCGCCGACCTTCTCCCCGCGCTCAACCATCCAGTCGACCGTCTCGCGAACGGTCTCGGCGCCCGAGCCCATGACCACCAGAACCCGCTCGGCCTCCGGATGGCCGGCGTAGTCGAACAGGTTATATTGGCGTCCGGCAAGGTCGGCGAACTGGTTGAACAACCGCTGCACGATGGCCGGGCAGGCCAGGTAATAAGGATTAACCGTCTCGCGGCCCTGGAAATAGACATCGGGGTTCTGCGCCGTGCCCCGCAGCACCGGGTGATCTGGCGACATCGACCGCTGCCGGTGCAACCGGATCATCTCCTCGTCCAGCATCGCCCGCATGTCGTCCGGAGTGAGTTGCTCGACCTTGGCGACCTCATGCGAGGTCCGGAAACCGTCGAAGAAGTGGATGAAGGGAATGCGCGATTCCAGGCTGGCGGCCTGCGCCAGGAGAGCGAAGTCCATGACTTCCTGGATCGAGTTGGATGCCATCATCCCCCAACCGGTCTGCCGGACGGCCATCACGTCCTGGTGGTCGCCGAAGATCGACAGAGCCTGAGCGGCAACGGCGCGCGCGGCAACGTGGATCACCGCCGGAGTCAGTTCGCCGGCGATCTTGTACATGTTGGGGATCATCAGCAGCAGTCCCTGGGACGAGGTAAAAGTGGTCCCGAGGGCTCCGCCTTGGAGGGCGCCGTGGAGCGCGCCCGCCGCTCCACCCTCGCTCTGCATCTCGATGACGGTCGGGATCGCGCCCCAGATGTTCCGCTTTTTCTCGCTCGACCACTGGTCCGACCACTCGCCCATCGGCGAACTCGGCGTGATGGGATAAATGGCGATGACCTCGTTGATCTGGTGCGCGACGTAGGCGGCGGCTTCGTTTCCGTCAATCGTGACTTTGGCTCTCATGGGATGTTCGCGTCCCTCCTTGTGGGAGTTTGCAGCACGTTATCGGCCAACGGGGTCCGAAACTCATGTTTTTGAATCGGCTGAGTTTCACCCACCCGATTCGGGGGCGGAAAGCGCAATATCCCCCACCAAGCTGTTGCATTTTCCCCATTCCGGCCCGCAGGTGAACCCTAATTGAGAGCTAATGAATTGATAATGCTCGCCGGATCTTTATATGCTGCCGTTGTGAGGACTTTGGATGGTGACTTGCTCGACACTGCACTGTTGAGTCTCCAAACCCGAGGAGATAGAAAATAATGAAGCTCGATATCCTTCGTGCCAATCCGCCCAGATTGTTGCTCGGCGCCGGGGTGCTGATCCTCGTCGCGGCCGTTCTGAGTGCCCCGCAGTCCCCGTTCACGACGCGGGACAAGGCGTTCTACGCCGACGCCAATACGATCAATTTTGTCCGGCCCGGCCTGAACATTCAGGTCACCTCGGCCGAGATCGCGCAGGACGGAACGATCCGGGCGCGCGTGAAACTGACCGATCCGCGCGGTTTACCGCTGGACCGGCTTGGCGTCGAGACGCCTGGCAACGTCAACGTCAGCCTTGTGGCCGCGACCATACCCAAGGGCCAGAACATGTACACGTCCTATACGACGCGAATTCAGACCAGTCCGATTACGGGCCAGTCGGCCACGCAGGCCGCGGCCGACTCCGGCGGGACCTGGCAGACCGTCGCCACGGGCGAGTATCTTTACACGTTCCGCATGCGGGCGCCAGCCGACATGGACCGGACGGCCACCCACACTATTCACGCTTACGGGAACCGGAATCTCTCCGAGTTCGACCTCGGAACCAGCTACAGCGATACGGTCTATCACTTTGTTCCCGCCGGTGGCGAGGTGACCGAGATGCGGGACATCATTCGGGACGTGAGCTGCAACAAGTGCCACGACCAGTTGTCCTTTCACGGCGGGTCCAGGCGCAGCGTGGCCGGCTGCATTACGTGCCACACCCCGCAGACCACCGACCCCGATACCGGCAACACGGTGGACATGGCCACGATGATCCACAAGATCCATAAGGGCAAGGACCTGCCCAGCGTTCAGGCTGGCACACCGTACCGGATCATCGGCAACCAGCAGGCTGTCCATGACTACTCGCACATCGGCTTCTCGGCCTACCCCGATACGCGGAACTGCGTCGCGTGCCACGAACAGGGTAAGGGCGCCCGGCAGGAGGACATCTGGGTGAGCAAACCGTCGCGTCGTGCATGCGGTTCCTGCCATGAAAACGTAAACTTTGCGACCGGCGCGGGCCATGTGAACTTGCCACAGTTGAGCGACAACCAATGCGCCACCTGCCACACGCCGGAGGGCGAACTCGAATTCGATGCTTCCATCAAGGGCGCGCACACGATCAACGAATTCTCACGCGACCTGCCCGGCGTGGAACTCGATCTGCTGAACGTCGCCAATACGGGTCCCGGACAATCACCGACCGTGACATTCCGGTTGACGAACAAGGCGGGTGAGCCCATCCCGCCGTCGGCGATGACGCGCCTGGGCTTGACGCTTGCGGGTCCGGCTACCGACTACACAACCTTCGTAACGGAAGACGTAAGGACGGCGGAAGGTTCCGGCGATGGTACCGTGGCGTGGACCTTCCGGGCGAGTATTCCAGCCAATGCCGCCGGGACCTGGACGGTCGGCATCGAGGGGCGCCGGGACCTCACACTCCTGGCGGGTACCACCAAGCAGCGAACCGCCAGGGACCTCGGACGGAACGAGGTGCTCCATTTCTCCGTCGACGGGTCGCCCGTATCACCGCGGCGGCAGGTGGTTGCACTCGACAAGTGCAATGCCTGCCATTCCTTCCTGAACGTCCACCAAGCGGGCCGGAACAACACGGAATACTGCGTCCTCTGCCACAATCCGGTGGCCACGGACACTGCGCGCCGCCAGCCGGCCCAGCAGCCGGGCGAATCGATCCACATGGCGACCATGATCCACCGTATTCACGCGGGCAATCTTCAGCAGAGGGAGTTCACGATCGTCGCCGGGAGTCCGCACAACTACAACGACGTCGGGTTCCCCGCGCCCCTGTCGAGTTGCGACATGTGCCATGTGAACAACAGTCAGCAGTTGCCTGTGCGGGCTGGGGTCCTGTCTGTCGTCGACCCGCGCGGACTGGTGAATCCAGTTGGACCGGAATCGGCTGCGTGTACCGGCTGTCACACCACTGTGGCGGCGGCGTCTCACGCACTGGCGAATACTACACGACTGGGCGAAAGTTGTGCCGCCTGCCACGGCTCCAGCGCCCAATTCTCCGTTGACCGCTCTCATGCACGTTGAAACAAAAGAATGATTTCGAGGGAATTCCCATGAGGAAACTTCATACCAGCAGATATGCTTTATTCTCCAAGGTCCTGCTCAGTGCCGGGGCGCTTGTCCTCGTCGCGGCCGTTCTGAGTGCCCCGCAGTCCCCGTTCACGACGCGGGACAAGGCGTTCTACGCCGACGCCAATACGATCAATTTTGTCCGGCCCGGCCTGAACATTCAGGTCACCTCGGCCGAGATCGCGCAGGACGGAACGATCCGGGCGCGCGTGAAACTGACCGATCCGCGCGGTTTACCGCTGGACCGGCTTGGCGTCGAGACGCCTGGCAACGTCAACGTCAGCCTTGTGGCCGCGACCATACCCAAGGGCCAGAACATGTACACGTCCTATACGACGCGAATTCAGACCAGTCCGATTACGGGCCAGTCGGCCACGCAGGCCGCGGCCGACTCCGGCGGGACCTGGCAGACCGTCGCCACGGGCGAGTATCTTTACACGTTCCGCATGCGGGCGCCAGCCGACATGGACCGGACGGCCACCCACACTATTCACGCTTACGGGAACCGGAATCTCTCCGAGTTCGACCTCGGAACCAGCTACAGCGATACGGTCTATCACTTTGTTCCCGCCGGTGGCGAGGTGACCGAGATGCGGGACATCATTCGGGACGTGAGCTGCAACAAGTGCCACGACCAGTTGTCCTTTCACGGCGGGTCCAGGCGCAGCGTGGCCGGCTGCATTACGTGCCACACCCCGCAGACCACCGACCCCGATACCGGCAACACGGTGGACATGGCCACGATGATCCACAAGATCCATAAGGGCAAGGACCTGCCCAGCGTTCAGGCTGGCACACCGTACCGGATCATCGGCAACCAGCAGGCTGTCCATGACTACTCGCACATCGGCTTCTCGGCCTACCCCGATACGCGGAACTGCGTCGCGTGCCACGAACAGGGTAAGGGCGCCCGGCAGGAGGACATCTGGGTGAGCAAGCCGTCGCGGCGCGCGTGCGGTTCCTGCCACGACAACGTGAATTTCGCCACTGGCGCGGGCCACGTGAATCTGCCACAGGTGAGCGACAACCAGTGCGCGACCTGCCACACACCGGAGGGCGAGCTCGAATTCGATGCTTCGATCAAGGGCGCGCACACGATTGCTCGCTTCTCGCGCGACTTGCCGGGTACCGTATTCGAGATCCAAAACGTCACCGTGCAGGATCGCCGGCCCACCGTCACATTCCGTGTGACCGACAAGCGGGACAACCCGATCCCCCTCTCCGAGATGACCCGACTGTTCTTGGTGCTGGCCGGGCCGACCACCGACTACACGACATATATCAGCCAGAACGTCATGCAGGCGCAGACGGCCGGCGACGGAGTAGCGACTTTTGCGTTCCAGCAGCAACTGCCCGAAGGGGCGGGCGGAACATGGGCGGTCGGAATTGAAGGGTATCGTAACCTCACACTCTTGGCCGGCACCGCCCGCCAGCAGACCGTTCGCGACGCCGGCGACAACAAGGTCTTCTACTTCTCAGTCGATGGCTCTCCAGTGACGCCGCGCCGGGAAGTCGTGTCGCTGGAGAAGTGCAACGCATGCCACTACTACCTGAACCTCCATGGCGACAACCGGAATACGATCGAGCAGTGCGTGCTCTGCCACAACCCCGTCGAAACTGACCGGGTCCGCCGTTCAGCGGAGCAAATGCCCGCGGAATCGATTCACATGGCCACAATGGTCCATCGAATCCACGCCGGCAATCTCCAGCAGCGCGACTACACCATCTACGGCTTCGGCAATACGCCGCACAATTACAATGAAGTCGGTTTCCCGGCGCCGCTGTCCAGTTGTGATATGTGCCACGTGAACAACGGGCAGCAGCTCCCGGTCCGCTCCGGCGTCCGGCCGGTCAACGATCCCCGGGGTTTGCTGAACCCAGTAGGGCCGGAGACGGCCGCTTGCACGGGTTGCCACACGGCCACCTACGCGGCATCGCACGCGCTCGCCAACACCTCGCAACTGGGTGAAAGCTGCGCGGCCTGCCACGGTCCGAACGCCCAGTTCTCGGTTAACCGTTCTCATGCTCGTTAAGGCCAGGGGTTAAACCATGGCCGCTATCTCCTCAGCTCCGGGCAGGACCGCCGCCATCGCGGCGGCGGTCCTGCTCGCTTTTTGTTGTCCGCTCATGGACACCGGGTCGGCGCAGGAGTCCGCCGCGCCCGAGGAGACACCGAAGCGCGAGTACGTCAGCTCGGTGATGTGTCAGGGCTGCCACGAAGATATCTACAATTCATTCGTCAAGAACCGCCACTGGGCCATCGAGACCGACAAGCGGCGCGGTTACGAGAGTAATAGCTGCGAGTCGTGCCACGGTCCGGGTTCGGTCCATTCCGAAACGGTCTCGCCGGACGACATCGTCAATCCAGCCAAAGCCTTGATCGGGGAGTCCCTCCAGAGCTGTCTGAAATGCCACGCCCGGCAGCCAACCAACGTCGGGCAGGTCCACAACAGCCACGCCCGAAACCAGGTGGCCTGCGTGGGCTGCCATAGCATCCACAAGCCGGAGCCCGTTACGACCACGAATCGTAACGAGCGGATCAACCAACAGTGTTACTCCTGCCACCTGAACCAGCGGGCCTCGTTCAAACGGCCGCACGCGCACCCGATCGAACAGGGCGCCATGTCCTGCGTCGACTGCCACAACCCCCATGGTTCGCCGCTCGGCGCGCAGGCGCGGCTGGTTCACGCAAACGAGCCGAACTGTTTCCGCTGCCACGGCGACAAGCGAGGTCCATTCACCTTCGAGCACGCCCCGATGCGGGTGGAAGGCTGCGGTTCGTGCCATCAGCCGCACGGCTCGGCGAATCCTCGGATGCTGACGCGCCACGAGGTCATGTTCCAGTGCCTGGAGTGCCACTCCAACATCGCGCAGCCGGGTGGAACCACGAACACCGGCGCGCAGGGAGGCATTCCGCCCGCGTTTCACGATCTGCGCAGCCCGCGCATTCGCAATTGCACGGTCTGTCACATCAAAGTCCACGGCTCTCACGTCAATAAGGCGTTTCTGCGATGAGACTGCTCCCCTTGCTCCCGTTGCTCCTCGTTCCGCCTTTGCCGGCCCAGCAAGCCGCCGAAGAGGCCGAATCGCCCACTCCGGTCGTCGAACAGCGAGTGCGGACCACGATCGATACCGGGTTCCGGTGGATCACCACGCCCGGCGGCGACTTCAATACTTACCGCAGCCTGGTGAACCTCGGAGAGGGCCCGAAACTGTTCGGTTCGGAGATGACGATCGAGGATGAGAAAAGCCGGATTCTCAACCGCCTCATGATCCAGATGCACAACTGGGGCGGCGATCCGTACAACACGCTGCGTGTGAGCGCGGAGAAGACCGGAATCTACCGGTTCAACGCCGACTATCGCAATATTCTGTACTTCAATTACCTCCCCTCGTTCGCCAATCCGGGCGCCACACAGCCCGGCGTCACGAACCAGCGTGCCTTCGACCAGTTGCGGCGCAATGCCGACATCGAACTCGAACTCCGGCCGGGCAAGACGATCGTGCCGTACTTCGGCTTTCAGCAGAATACCGGCTCGGGCCGCGGCATCACTCCGTACGTGAGCAATGGCAACGAGTTTCCGGTCGCCACCGAATTTCGCGACGCTTCGCGCAACTATCGCGGCGGCGTCCGCATGGAGTGCCGATTCGCCCATGTGACGCTCGAACAGGGCGGGACAACCTTCAAGGACGACCAGCGCGTCTTCACGCGCGACCCTAATCGGGGCAACCGGCCCACACCGATATTCGGCACGCAGACCGTGCTGAACAACTTAGAACAGGCCTACGGCGTTCGCGGCGACGGCTACTACTCGAAAGGGCTGCTCTCGCTCACGCCCACAACCTGGTTTCAGTTCTACGGCCAATTCCTGTTCAGCCAGCCCTCGATCGACACCTCCTACGCCGAGAACGCCCGCGGCCTGTTCTACCTTGGCGGCACCACGTTTTTCAACGGTCTCGACGGCATCGTACTCGGGCTGGCCCGCCAGCCGCATACGGCCGCCACCACCGGATTCGAACTGCGGCCGCACGCGCGCATCCGCATCATCGAATCGTGGACCACGGACCGGTTCCACAATGCTTCGTCGGCCTTGTTGCGGGACCAGCTTTTGATGACCGGCACGGGACAAGACCTGCGCCAGATCCCCTCGAACGACCGTCTAGTGGTGAACTACAACCGCCACCAGATCGAAGGGTTGGTGGATGCCACGCGGCGTCTGACGCTGCGCGGCGGCCACCGTTACGTTTGGGGCGATGTGTCGACCCGGGCGGCGCAGCTCAACCCGGACGGAATTCCGGGTACGGGCGAACTGCGGATGCATGTCGGCTTGGCAGGCGTCACCTACCGCGCGGCCCAGCGCGCCTTGTTTAACTTCGATTTCGAGGGTTCGCCCGGCGACAGGAACTACTTCCGCACCAGCCTCCAGGACTACCGCCTGGTGCGCGGGCGCGCGCGCGTCGACTTACATTCGAACCTGCAATTTCACGCCAACGTCCGGCATCTGGACAACCAGAATCCCGCTCGCGGAATCGAATATCATCTGAACGACACTATGGTTTCCGGCGGTTTTCACTGGCTGCCACGCGGCGGCGGCCGCACCACTATTTTCGGCGAGTACGCATGGTCGCGGGTAGTCAGCGATATTCAGTTCCTGGTTCCATCGACACTGCAATTTGCGCCCTCGTTTTACCGGGACTTCGCTCACGTAGTCACGGCGTTTGCAGACCTTCGCCCGGCGTCGGGTGAGTCCGCACCCCGCATCCAAGTGGGCGGTTCCTACTTCCGCTCGTCCGGAAGCCGGCCCACGCAGTATTATCAGCCGGCAGTTCGTTTCGCGGCGCCGGTCCGGAAGGGTGTCGAGCCGTATGTGGAGTGGCGCTGGTATGGGTTTACGCAGGCCTTCTATCTGTTCGAGGGATTTCGCACTCATCACCTGATGGCGGGTCTGCGACTGACGCATTAAGAGGATATTGCCATGCGATCCGCTCTCGTGTTTTGTGCTTCACTCATAGTGGCCGCTGCCGTTGCCATGGCCGCCACACCGATTCCGGGAGACGCCACTCGTGGCGGAGAAGTATTCCACGAGCAGCGGTGCGTCGCTTGCCACAGCATCCAGGGTGACGGCGGCAAGTCCGCGCCCGACCTGGGCCGGCCTGGGCGCATTCGCTACACTCCCGCCCTGATGGCCAGTCTCATGTGGAACCACGCTCCGCAGATGTGGGCCCGGATGCAACAGGCCTCAATCGAGATCCCACAACTTGGCGAGGAGCAGGCCGCCGATCTGTTCGCCTTCTTCTACGCCTTCCGCTATTTCGAGAAGCCCGGCGACGCGGGCCGCGGCCGGACCGTTTTCACGCGCGCACGATGCAACGAGTGCCACGAACCGCCGGGCGCCGCGCCGCCTGTCACGCAGTGGACCACGGTCAACGACCCGATCGATCTGGCGCGTTCGATGTGGAACCACGCGCCGCAGATGCGGGAAGAATTTACCAAGCGTAAGATCTCCTGGCCGCGCCTGACGGGTCAGGACTTGACGGATCTTGTGGTGTACTCGATCAACCTGCCGGGCGCGCGGCGCCAGCGGCCCACGTTCGCACCCGCGGCGCCCGATACGGGCGAGCAGATCTTCCAGATGAAAGGTTGCACGGGCTGCCATCAGGGCAGCAAAGCCATCGCGGGTCGGGTGACGGCGCGCACGCTGGCGGATTTCGGCGCATCGATGTGGAACCACGCGCCCGACATGATCCAGTTGCCGCCCTCCATCACGGACGCCGAGATGAAGCGCCTGGTCGGGTATTTGTGGTCGATCCAGTACTTCGACGAACAGGGCAATGCCCGCCGCGGGGAACGCCTGTTCAGTTCGAAGGGCTGCGCCTCCTGCCACGGCGAAGGCAGTGGCGCGGCGCCGCGCCTGGACGCCTCATCGAACATGAACGCCATCCGCATGGTCTCGGCGCTCTGGCAACATGGTCCGCGCATGCAGGAGCAGATGCGCGCGAAGAATATCCGCTGGCCGCGATTCACGAACACCGAGATGAACGATCTGCTGACGTTTATCGATCGGCGGAAGTGACGGAAGTCACTGCCCGGGGCAGAGGCGGGCGGCCCTACCCTGGGATTCATGAGGAGCTTCAACGACGCGCCGTTCCTGG
>CAYPUQ010000197.1:0-11340 GCA_964413655.1 uncultured Solibacteraceae bacterium
ACGCCGCCGGTGCCGCCGAGAGGCGCCTCGACTGGGCGGCCGTTGCGCCGCTGTTCCAGGATGGTAAACAGTGTACAGCGCGAGTGCTGCTGGCCAGGTGCGCCGCGCTGTATGACCGGCCTGGGCAGCCAGTTAGGCCGCCCCGCGACAGGAACCAGTCGCTGCGCGAAGAATGGGAGGTTCGCTTTCAGCGGGCCCTGGAATCGCAGCAGGCTGAAAGCACCGACGAGGTGCTGGCGCACGCATTGCCAGGCTTGGCCGAGCTTCTCGGAGTGCGGGTCGAAACCGGCGGCCGGGACGTCCATGTGCGATGGCAGCCGCGCGGAAAACCACCTGTCGCCATCAGCCTCTGCAACCAGAAAAACCTCGCGTCGCTGGCCGCGCGTTTGCGCCGGCTCCACGAAAACGGCGAGCGCGGCCTCGTCCTCGTCCGGCACAAGGATCTTCCGATTCGCCGCACCGCGAGAGCCTGCCGCCGGTATCTCCAGGACCTCGAAACCGGTGGCGCCAAGATGCTCCACCCTTCGGCGGAAGCCCTTGCCGCCCTCGACGCCATGCGCCAACTGCTTGCCGACGCGCGGGCGGGCGACCTCTCTTTCGACGGCGAAACCGTCTCGCCGGACTCGGTGATCGAATGGCTGCGGCGCGAGATCCCCGAGCCTCTGCGCGATCTGGCGGCGGCCTTCGAGAGCGCTCCCGAGCCCGCGAGTTCCACACTGCGCGAAGACCTGCTCGAAATCCTTCAGGAGGAGAACCTGTTGGCCGCCGCCGATGCCGCGCGCCGTCTCGACTGCCGCCCCGACGACTTGCGCCACCTCGCGGCCCGCTGTCCGGAACTGTTCGGTTGGCTGGCGGGAACTCCCCCCGTCGTTTTCCGCGTGCCCAGTGGAGTGGGCCGGGTCTGAGAACATGCCGGTCAGTCTCAGCGTCAGCCAGGTAAGGCAGGAGATCGAACGGGCGGTGTCGCCGGACCGGCAGAGTCCGGGCATCGGCGCTGAGTTCGGCCGGCTCTTTCACGAATTCGTGTCCCGGGTGCTCAGCGACGAGGAGTTGGCTCAGGCGCTGATCACGGGCGACGAACCCTCCGACCGTCTCCTGCGCCGCCACGTCTACGAGAACATGCTCGGCCCGCTACTGGTTCAGCAGCACAGTGCTATGCCGGGACGCGGCGCGGAAGTGCTCGCGCTTTGGGACGCGCTGCGAGCATGCTGTAACTGGCTGGCCGAGTTGTTGTGCGAAGCGCACCGGAGCGGCCTTTGGCCCGGCGGCGGCGCCTTCGGCCTAGAGGAGTCGCTGACCTGGACCCTCCAGGAACCCGGCTGGACCGATTCCGTAGTGCTGAGCGGCGTGGCCGACGCCGTGCTCCGCCTGCCCGATGCGCGCGGCTGGTGCGTCCTCGAATTCAAAACCAGCCCGGCCTCGGAAGAGGCCGATCTCGCGCAAGCCTGCCTCTATCACGCCATGCTCGGCGCCACTCACGAAACCGCGGGTTCGCTGTCGCTGGTTCGTTTCTTCGACGGGCGCAAACGGGAGTTCCACTTTCGCGGCGCCCAACTCGCCCCGGCCCTGCCGAAGTTGAAGGCGCTGATCGGGCGGTTGGCGGGCGTGGCGGACGCGCACGGGACTCCTCGCACCGCCGGGCCAACCTACCCTGAACTCGGCGCGCGGCTCCTCGAAACCTTGCGCGAGTTCCGCTGCCCCGCCTCACTGGCCGGCGATCCGGTCACCGGGCCAGCGTTTCTCCGCTTCTATCTCACGCCGGCGCGGGGCATCAAGCCGAAGGCCATCGCGGCGGCCGGTGAAGCGCTCCAGGTGCGGCTGAACCTGATCGAGCCGCCGCTGATCCGCATTAGCGACGGCAGGCTCGCCGTCGACCTCCAGCGCCCCGACCGGCAAACGCTGAATTTCTCCGATATCCGCCCATGTCTGCCGCGCCTCGATCCGGAGCGCGGATCCTCGAAGCTGGTGGTTGGCGTCGACCTCGCCGGCCGGATCGAGTTTGCCGATCTCGCCAACGCCGCGCACGCCCACCTGCTGGTCGCCGGCACGACTGGAAGCGGCAAGAGCGAATGGCTCCGCACCGCGCTCGCGTCGCTCCTGCTTGCGAATACGCCTGAAACGCTGAGGCTCGTGCTGATCGACCCGAAGCGAAGTGCGTTCAACGATCTTGCCGGATCGCCTTTCCTCCATCAGCCGCTCGTGTTCCCCGATGAAACCGGCGCCGCCGAGGTGTTCGCGGATCTGGCCGAAGAGATGGACATTCGCTACCGGCTCTTACAGGACTTCGGCTGCGACTCGCTCGGCGATCTCGTGGCGCGCGGCAAGCCGCTGCCGCGCATCGTGTGCGTCTGCGATGAATATTTCGATCTTGTGCAGCGCGGCCGCAACGAACGGAAGGCCATCGAACAGAGCCTGTTCCGCCTGGGGGCGAAGGCGCGGGCGGCTGGGATACATCTGATCCTCGCCACGCAGCAGGCCAGCCGGGAGGTGATCCGCGGCCCGCTCGACACGAACATGCCCGCGCGTGTCGCGTTGAAGACCTCGAAGGCGATCGAGTCGCAGATGCTGCTTGGCGAGAAGGGGGCGGAGCGCTTGCTGGGTGCGGGGGATCTGCTGTTCCGCGATATCGGCACGCC
This sequence comes from uncultured Solibacteraceae bacterium, assembly GCA_964413655.1. Classification (GTDB taxonomy): domain Bacteria; phylum Acidobacteriota; class Terriglobia; order Bryobacterales; family Bryobacteraceae; genus CAYPUQ01. The sequence continues at coordinate 2,637 of CAYPUQ010000197.1, forward strand.
GCGGCGCTTACAGGCGCCTTTCTTACCGGCGGACGAACGCGCGGCGATCTTTGGCGGAAGTGCCCATGGGTAATGCGCAGTTCCGCGGTGGGGCAGGGCCATGCCCTGCGGCGGACCCTTGGTCCGCCCAGTCCAGGCAGCCTGAGTGGCGGCCGCAGCCCCGGGGGCTGCCCCACGGGAGAAACGACTGATGCTCGATATTGGACTCGTGCGGGCGCGGTTTCCCGGCCGGCTGTTCGAATGGCGCGACCGCGTCGAGTCCACCATGCCCATCGCAGCGCGGCTTGCGGCCACCGGTGCGCCGCACGGCACGGTTGCCGGCGCCGAGGAACAGACCGCCGGGCAAGGCCGGCACGGACGAAGCTGGCATTCAGAACCGGGCAGCGGCCTCTATGTTTCGGTGGTCCTTCAGCTGCGCGGCGGCGTTGGCGCATTTCCAGGACTGACTCTGGCCGTGGGACTGGCCGCGCAGGAGGCGATTCTCCAGTCCTGCGGCGTGCGCTGCGATCTGCGCTGGCCTAACGACGTTATGGTGAACGAGAAGAAGTGCGCCGGAATCCTGCTGAGTCTGGATGGGACCACGGCCGTGGCCGGAATCGGGATCAACGTGAATCACACCGGGTTCCCGCCGGACATCGCGGACCTGGCGACATCGCTCCGCCTCGCGGTGGGCCGCGAACTATCGCGCGAGGCGCTGCTCATCGAACTACTGGAATCCATCGACCGCTATTGCGATCTCATCGAACACGCAGGCATGGAACCGGTGCTGCGGCTATTCGGCCAGATGTCGAGCTATGCAACGGGGCGGCGCGTGATCGTCGACCGGCCGGGCGGACCGGTCGAAGGCGTAACCGGCGGCTTGGACGAACATGGGTTCTTGCGCTTGCTCACCGGCGATGGAAAGGTCGAACGAATAGTGGCCGGCGGCGTCAGGCCCGCGGCGGCCCGGTAAACGAAACTTATGCTACTGGCACTGGATGCGGGCAATACGAACATCACGATCGGAGTCTTCCGCGAAAGCGAGTTAACGCACCGCTGGCGGCTCCGCACTGTTCACGGTCAAACCGAGGACGAATGGGGCGTCTTGCTCCGGAACTTATTTTCATTGGACGGTCTCGCCTTGGGGGACGTTGACGGCGTCATCATTTCGAGCGTCGTGCCCCCGGTCAACCCCACTCTTGCCGCGATGGCGCGGCGCTACTTTCACCGCGAGCCGTACTTCGTTACGCCCGAGACCGTGACCGGATTGACCATCCGCTACGACAACCCGCAGGAGGTGGGCGCCGACCGCGTAGTGAACTCAGTGGCGGCGCTCGAAAAGTATGGTGGTCCCTGCGTCGTGGTGGATCTCGGCACCGCGATCACGTTCGACGTCGTCTCGGCTCGCGCCGAATACCTCGGCGGCATTATCTGCCCCGGCATCGGCATCTCGATCGATGCGCTGTTCGCCCGGACGGCCCGTCTGCCGCGCGTGGATTTCCGCGAACCCACCAAACTGATCGGTTCGAACACCACCGGAAGTATACAGGCCGGCTTGTACTACGGCGTGATCGGAATGATCGACGGCATACTCGACCGTCTGCTGGCCGAAACCGGGCCGGATACGAAGGTTGTCGCCACCGGCGGGCAAGCGGCGCTCATCCAGGCGGGTTCGCGGCATCTCAAACAGGTGGACGAAAACCTCACCCTGGAGGGACTCGAGATTCTATGGCGGCGGAATCGGAACGGATGAGCGAAGCGCACGACGAGTGGACGTTTAACTACTTCAACTATTACACCGAAGTCGAAGAGTACTTCCAGCGTGCGCGGGGCACCAGCCTCTTTCTGCTCTCCTCGCTCGATTGGGCGCTTGTGGAGACCTGGAAGGACGCAGGCATACCACTGGAAGCCGTGCTGCGCGGCATCGACACGGCCTTCGAGAAATGGCGGGCGCGCAAGCAGCGCGGCCGGCTCGTCAACTCGCTGGCCTTCTGCGCCCAAGCCGTAATGGAAGAGGCCCAGGCGATCGCTTCGGGTGCGCCACCGCCCTCGCCCGGCCGGGTGGCCGAGGCCCCGTTTCCGATCGAGTCGGTGCGGGAGCACCTGGAGGAAGCGAACCGGAAGCTGTCCGCGAAGGGCCAGACGTACGCGAGCATCCGGGCCGCCGTCGCGGCTGTCCTGGAGAAGATCGACGAGCATTTCGCCGATCTCGAGGATCTGGAACGGCGGCTGACAACGCTCGAAGAGAAGATGACCGCCATCGCGCGGGCCAGTCGAAGCGACGAGGACCTGCTCGCTGCCCGCCGCGCCCTCGACTCGGAGCTGCGGCCGTACCGGTCGAAGATGACCGCCGATCAATTGGCGCGGCTTGAGAAGCAGTACCTCGACCGGCGCCTATTCGACCAGGAAGGCCTGCCGCGGCTCAGTCTGTTCTACTTACGCTGAACCCCGAGGCGGCGGTCTGATACAGTAGGGCGGATGTCTGCAACCGCGGGGGCAAAGCCCCTCTCGAAGGACCTCTACGCACTCGACCCGGCCGAAATTCAAGAGCCGCCCCGGCGCTTCTGGCCCATCTTGCGCCGTATCGGCCCCGGCATGATTCTGTCGGCGTCCATCGTTGGCTCCGGCGAATTGATTGCGACAACCACCCTGGGCGCCGAGGTCGGTTACGCCTGCCTGTGGATCATTATCCTTAGCTGCCTCGTGAAGCCGGCCATTCAGGCCGAATTGGGGCGCTACAGCATCGCGACCGGTGAGACCGGACTCGCAGGTTTCAACAAAGTGCCCGGACCTCGCGCGGGCGCCAATTGGGTTCTCTGGGGCTGGGTCGCCATGATCGCGATGACGCGGTTCCAGATCGGCGCCATGTTTGGCGGTGTGGCGCAGGTGCTCAACCTCCTGCTGCCCGGCGTACCCGCCGAGATCTGGGTGTTTGGATTGTTGGGTCTGACCCTGATGCTGCTCCTGGGCGGCGGTTACGAACGCGTCGAGCACTTGGCCATGGTGAAGGTGGGACTTTTTACGATGCTTACTGTGCTGTCCGCCGCCCTGCTCATGCGAAGCCCCGGCTTCGAATGGTCCGACGTCTCCGCGGGTCTCAAATTTGACTTGCCGGCTGGCGGCCTTACGACTGCCGTCGCGGTGTTCGGTATTACCGGCGTCGGGGCGTCCGAACTGTTCATGTACCCGTATTGGTGCGTCGAGAAGGGATACGCGAGGTTCGCCGGCAGGCGGGATGGTTCCCCGGCGTGGCGAAGCCGTTTCTTTGGCTGGATCCAGGTGATGAACATGGACATCGTCGCGTCGATGGTGATCTACACCGTCGCGACGATCGCGTTCTACCTGCTCGGCGCGGGCGTACTGAACTCCATGGCCATCGTCCCCGCGTCGAACGAGATGATCCCGACCCTGTCGAACATGTACACTCAGACGCTGGGTGGCTGGTCGGTCTGGCTGTTCTACGTCGGCGCGCTGGCCACTTTGTACGGCACGATTTTCGCGGCCACGGCCGCCGAGTCGCGAGTGGCGGCCGACTTCTGCCGGATACTCGGCAAGTTCAAAGCGGACGACTACGAGGCGCGGATCCGCTACCGGCGGAAGTTCGTCTGGGTGCTAACCTGCTCGGCGGTCGTCCTGTTTCTCATCTTCCGGGAACCAGTAGGCATGGTACGGGCGGGTGGTATCGCCCAAGCCCTGATGCTGCCCATCATCGCGGTCGGCGCTCTCGTGTTGCGCTATCGTCATCTTCCGCAAGAAGTTAGGCCCAGCGTCGTGCATACGGTGGGCTTATGGCTGGCGTCGATTGCCACAGTGGTACTGATGGGCTATTATGCAATACAGAGGATTTTGCAATAGTAGGCGCTTGCCAATGGGCCGTGACTTCATGGTAACGTATGTGTTATAAAATCGTCTCACAAGACGTAAAGGCTACGCGGACGGTACCTCCGAGCCGTTCGCGTGAGGTTCACTTGCCTCGCCCAGGTAAGTGACCCAGCCGGTGGGCATCTTCCTCCGAGTGCCCACCGGCGTTCTTTTTTGCGGCCTCGATTGGCCGGACCAATTCTCCTGCTGGGGCGTGCTGCCGCCAACGGCGGATAATAGAACCTGCGCCTGATGACTCCGCTATCCGCACCGCCGGCGCTTGGCGCCCGCATCCGCTTCGACCGCAACGAGTGGTCCGGTGCCCTCGGTGACCTCGGCACCGACCTGCCCTTGCTGGTCGGAATGATCCTGGCCGCCGAATTGGATGCCGCAAGTGTTCTCGTTCTGTTTGGCGTCATGCAGGTCCTGACGGCGCTCCGCTACCGTATGCCGATGCCGGTGCAGCCACTGAAGGCGATGGCCGCGCTGGTCATCGCCCAGAAGCTACCCGCCGCGGTCCTGTACGGAGGCGGGCTGGCGATCGGTGTCGTCATGCTGGCGCTGACCGTCACCGGATTGATCGACTGGGTGGCGCGAGTGGTGCCCAAACCGGTAGTGCGCGGCATTCAGCTCGGTCTCGGACTCCAGCTCTCCGGTATTGCCCTGCGCGATTATGTGCAGTCGGATGGGTTGGGCGGTTGGATTCTGGCCGGCGTGGGCTTCGCCATTACTGTGTGGCTTTACGGCAGCCGGAGGGTACCCACGGCGGTCATCCTGGTTGGCATGGGTGCGCTCTATGCCGCCGCAACTAAACTGGATGCATTGGCGCTCTGGAACGCGGCGGCGGTCCGGCTCCCACAATTCCATACCCCAGCGTGGGCGGACGTTTGGACCGGCTTCCTGATCCTGGCGCTCCCACAAATCCCGCTCTCCATCGCCAATTCGGTGCTCGCCACGCGGCAACTCGCCGAGGACCTGTTCCCGGAACGCCGACTGGGCGTCCGGCAAATTGCTCTGACCTATTCGCTTATGAATCTGATCAATCCGTTCGGCGGCGGCGTCCCCACCTGCCACGGCTCCGGCGGCATGGCCGGGCATTACGCCTTTGGCGGCCGCACCGGCGGATCGGTGGTCCTGTACGGGCTGCTATTCCTGGTGATGGGGCTATTCTTCAGCGTCGGCTTCGACAATCTGGTTCACGTTTTCCCCTTGCCCGTGCTCGGAATTCTGCTGCTATTCGAGGGCTTGACCCTGGTATTGCTGGTTCGCGACCTCGGCGCCGACCGGGCGGGCTTTACCGTCGCGGCCTTGGTTGGTCTCGCGGCGGTTTACCTGCCCTATGGTTACCTGGTGGGGCTGGTGGTGGGAACGGCGCTCTATCGCCTGATGGCGCGCCGATGGGTCCGGCTCGGCGAGCCCCATTGAGAACAGAGAGACCGGTCTGGGAATTGAACCCAGCAGCACCGGACTGGCCGGCGCTCAACGGGTTTGCAGCCCGCGGGAAGCCCAGCCCCCTCTACCGGCCATCCAGGCTACTACTTGGCCGCCAGCCGGCTGCAAGCGTTGGCGGCGCCGGAGATGTCAATGGCCGCCGAACCTTCCTCGATGTGCTGGATGCGCCCGTCCTTGTCGACCACGAAAGTCGCGCGATTCGCGATGCCACGGTCGGCAATCAAGACGCCGTACTCCTTCGATACTTGCCGGGTAGCGAAGTCGCTCAGCATCGGGAATGTCACGCCCAATTCCTCGGCGAACTTCCGTTGCGAAGGCGTGTTGTCCGTGCTCACGCCGAACACCTGGGCGCCGGAGCTGTCGAATTTTGCCAAGCCGAGTTGGTAAGCCTGCATCTCCTTGGTGCAGCCGCCGGTGAAGGCGGCCGGATAAAAAGCGAGCACGACGCTCTTCTGGCCGCGAAATTCCGAAAGCTTCACGGGCTTTCCGGCTGTCGACGGCATGGTGAAGTCGGGCGCCATGTCGCCCACTTTGAGATGGGTTTTCGGCGGTGCCTGAGCGAACACCGAGACGGATAGCATCGCGAGCAGTGCGGCGAATGTTCTGAGTTTTGTCATGTCGTCACCTTCAGGCATTCTACTATCTCTGTGATGGCGCCTATCGCCGGCTCGAACCGCCGAACATTCGGTCACCACGATGCGTAATAGTGAACATCATGGTCCAGGATCTGCGCTTCGCGCTCCGGAATCTCCGCAAGAACCCGGCGTTCCTCGCCGTCGCGGTGCTCATGCTAGGACTGGGCATTGGCGCCAACACGGCCATTTTCAGCGTCGTCAAGGCCGTTCTGCTCAGTCCGCTCGACTACCCGGACCCGGAGCGCATCGTCGCCATCAGCACGCTTTGGACCAAGACGAGCCGCGAATCCCGTCTCACCGGGCCGGACTACTGGGATGTTGCGGCTCAGACGCAGTCCTTCGCCGCTGCTGCCAAGTACTTCGGCGGCGAGATCGGGGTGCAGGTGGGCGAAGCGGCGGAGTTCTCCGGCGTGCACTTGGTCAGCGGAGATTTTTTCCGCGTCTTCGGGGTGGCGCCCATCGCGGGCCGGACCATCGAGGAAAACGATGAATCGGCGGCCGTCGTGAGCGCCGCGTTTGCCCGGCGCCATTTCGGGACAATCGACAGCGCGCTGGGCCAGCCGATCCGCGTGCTCGACCGGCCGTTCGCAGTCGCGGGCGTCATGCCCGCTGGTTTTCATTTTCCGCGCGGCGCCGACGTGTGGCTGCCGGCTGGCATCTTGCCGGTGAATCCTAACCGCACCGCCCACAACTACTCCGGCGTGGCTCGGCTCCGGGCGGCCGTCTCGATCGAGGCCGCGCGGTCGGAGCTGAACGCCATCGGCGGCCGCCTGGCGCGCGAGCATCCCGCCAGCAACATGGACAAGAGTTTCACGGCCACGCCTATTAAGGAACAGCTCGTCCAAGGTAGCCGCGCCACACTGCTGCTGCTGATGGGAGCGGTTGGCTTGGTTCTCCTGGTCGCCTGCGCAAACATGGCGAATTTACTGTTGGCCCGCTCCACGGTGCGCATGCGCGAAATGGCCGTGCGGGCCGCGCTCGGCGCCAGTCGTTGGCGAATCGTGCGGCAACTCGCAATCGAAAGTGCCCTGGTGGCTCTCATCGCGGGCGCCGCCGGCCTGCTGTTGGCGGCCGCCGGGACTCGCGTACTGGTCGATATCGCGCCGCCGGGCGTGCCGAGGCTCGACCAAGTGACCGTGGATGGTGTCGTGCTGGTGTTCGCGCTCGCGGTGTCGCTCGGCGCGAGTCTGATCTTCGGGCTGGCCCCCGCATGGCGCGCCACGCGCGTCGAACTGAACCATACCCTCCGGCAGGGGTGCGGACGCGGCACCTTGGCCGGAGGCGCCGGTCGCCTGCCCGGTGGCCTCGTGGTGGCTGAGATCGCCCTGGCCTGTGCGTTGGCGGCGGGCGCCGGACTGCTCTTCCGGAGTTTCCTCGCGCTCAACGGCGCCGAACTTGGCTACCGCACGGAAGGCGTGTTGGTGATGTATGTCGCGGCGCCGGCCAATGACCTGGAGAGTCACAAGCGAGCCACCCTCTTCTTTCGCGATCTCACGCCCGAACTGGAAGCGTTGCCGGGCGTCTTCTCGGCCGCAGCGGCGATGGGCCTTCCGGCCGGCCAGTACGGCTCGAATGGCAGCTACGCCGTCATCGGCAAGCACGACTGGAAGACCGATCGCAACCTGCCGCAAGCCGGATTCCGCCTGGCCACGCCCGGCTACTTCGCGACCATGGGAATTCGGCTCTTGCGCGGCCGCGACATCGAGATCCGCGACAATTTCGACGCCCCGCCGGTCGCAATTATCAGTGCGGCGCTGGCGGAGGAAAGTTTCGGCGGCGAAGATCCGATCGGCCGTCAGATCGTTTGCGGTCTCGACCGTCCCGAACCGATGACTATCGTCGGTGTCGTCGGCGATGTCCGGCAGGATTCGCCGGCTTCCGGTCCTCGTCCCGAGCTATATATGCCGGTCGAACAGCACCCGTGGCGCGGCAATGAACTGCAGGTGGTACTGCGAACGGCGGTAGAACCGGGTTCCGTCTCCGCCGCCGCGCGGCGCGTCGTTCATTCCCGCAACCCGGCGGCGGCCGTGAAGTTCACCACCATGCGCGATATGCTGGCCGAATCCATCGCGCTCCCGCGTTTCCGGACGGTACTGCTCGGGGCGTTCGCGGCGCTGGCTCTCTTGCTCGCCATGGCCGGCGTCTACGGCGTGATGGCGTATACCGTCGCGCAGCGGACGCCGGAAATCGGTCTGCGCCTCGCCCTCGGAGCCCTGCCCGGAGACATTCTGCGCATGACCCTCGGCTGGGCGATCGGGCTCGCCGCACTGGGTCTCGGCGCCGGTCTACTCCTGGCGGTCGCGCTCACCCGCGCGGTCCGCGGCATGCTCTTCGAAGTACAGCCCGCCGACCCGCTCACCTGTGGCGCAGTCGCCGTTGCCCTCGTCCTCGCCACGGCCGCCGCTGCCCTCGTCCCGGCCCTCCGCGCGGCACGGGTCGCGCCGATTGAGACATTGCGGGAGGAGTAGCCAAGAAGCGAGACCAGGCCCTACGCGTCTTGCGGACGCATGAACGGGCTCCCTCCGCGCCGGCTTCCCTTATCGACAGATCAGGATCTCGCCGGCGCAAAATTGCACTGCCTTTCCTCCGTACAGGAATGCTGTAGAAACCGATCAGGACGGTCCATGCCTACGGAAACATCGTATACGAGTCTGCGAGAGAACGTGGCCAGCATTCTCGACCAGGTCGTCGATCAACAGAAAATCGTCATCGTGCGCCGCAGAGGCGTACGGGATGTCGCTCTCGTGCCGGCTTCCGAGCTTGCCGGCTTGATTGAG
>CAYPUQ010000198.1:0-1743 GCA_964413655.1 uncultured Solibacteraceae bacterium
GGGTGGTGGGAGTTGAACCTCGGCGACAGTGAGGTGCTTGCACTGTTCCTGATCGTGGTCGCATGCGGATATGCCGCGGTGGAACCGGTCCGGGCGCGCGGGGGCTGGCCGGCGGAACAAGAGGAGGCTCATGCCGGCATCGCTAGGGGGTAGAACGGTCGTCCTGGCGGGGGGCAGCGGCGGTCTTGGCTCGGCCACGGCGGACATGTTGGCGGCGGAGGGCGCGCGTCTGGTAATCAGTTACCGTTCCGATGGGGCGAAGGCGGAGAAGCTCTCCAGCATTGCCACGTTGGTGCAGGCCGATCTGGCATCGGAGGAGGACCGCAAGAGGCTGCTCGACGCCGCCGAGGGGCTCTATGGATTGGCCGTATTCAGCGGAAACCCGTCGCGCGTCGCGGACCCGGCGCGATTAGGCGAGGCGCTCCAGCTTTCGCACGAAATGAATTACGTGGGACCGGTGCTGCTGGCACGCGAAGCAGCCGAGCGGATGAAGGCGGCCGGGACAGCGGGCGCGATCGTGCTGTTCTCCACCATGCAAGCGGTTAACCTGTTTCCAGGTTCGACGGCGTACGCGGGCGCGAAAGCGGCGCTGCTCCACGCCGCGCGCATCCTGGCGAAAGAGTGCCGCGGCCCGGCCAATATTCGCGTCAACGTGGTGGCGCCCGGCGTCACGCAAGCCGGAATGGCCAAAACGAGCATCGCCGCGGGCAAGTACAACCGGTTCCTAGACGACGGCATCATTCCGCGCTTCGGGGAAGCGGTCGACGTTGCCCGCGCGGTGCGATTCTTTCTGGAACCCGACAACTATGTCACCGGTCAGGTGATGACTGTGGATGGCGGTTTGACACTGTAGTCGCGGCGCGCTTGAGATGGCTACGCACGTGGACGGCATCATCAAAGGCCTGAGCGCTGCACAACACACGAAGGTCAAGGCGCGCGCGGCGGAACTGCCGGTCCACGTCAGTCCACCGGGTGTGGCACTGCGGCGCCGCGAGTGAGACGCGGCGCGGTCAAACGGTTCCCTGCCTGTGGCCCGGGCTGATAGTCTGGAGACGATGAAACCGAAGATCCTCATCGTTACCGGCGACGGCGGTGAGAGTTACGAAACGCTGCACGCCCTGCACCGCTTTCAGGAGGAGGGCTACGACACGGTCGTGGCCGCGCCGTCGGCGAAGCGCCTGCACCTGGTGATGCACGACTTCGAACCCGGCTGGGACACTTATGTCGAGCGGCCCGGCTACGGCGTGCAGGCCGATGTGGCCATCGACGGGATCGATGCGAGCGGCTACGACGCGATTCTCATTATTGGCGGCCGCGCCCCGGAGTATCTGCGTTACAACCAGCGGCTCCTCGACACGGTGCGTGCGATGCACGCGTCCGGCAAGTGGGTGTTCGCCATTTGCCACGGCATTCAGGTTCTGGTGGCGGCGGGTATCCTTGGCGGCCGGACGGTTACCTGCTATGAGCATGTTCGGCTGGAGGTTGAGCAATGCGGCGGTACCTGGCGTCCGGAACAGGCCGTGCGCGACGGCAACCTCGTAACGGCGCAGACCTGGGAATCGCACCCCGATTTCTACCGTGAAGTGATGACCTGCCTCCGTTCGCTGGCACCGGCCTAGTAGCGGTTCGCTGGCCTCCCAGGATCGGTGGAAGCCGGCTTACCAGGGATTTCGTTGCTTCTGGCATTCTCGACGAGCAAAAGGGACCAACCGTCTCCGGACCGCAAAACCTTGACCCGCGCCC
>CAYPUQ010000198.1:1843-6875 GCA_964413655.1 uncultured Solibacteraceae bacterium
CGCCGTCCGATCCGGCTCCGTCACAATCTCCCAACGGTGATGGGCATTGGCCGCGAAGAACACCGTTGCCAGTCCAACCAGAACGAACGCGACGCGGCGGCTGCCCTTGGACAGACTCCATGCAACCCAGCCGAACGAAAGCAGCGCGCCGATCAAAGTCCCGATCGCGTAGCGGCCATGGATGGCCCCCGTCTTGATCGCCGCCGCCTGGCACAGGAATGGCAGGAGAACAATCGCGGCTACCGCCGTTACCTCGTGCGGGCCCGGCCACTCGATCCGCCGCAACCGCCGGGCGAACGGTGTGAGAACCAGCCCGGAGGCGGCGAAAAAGGCCAGCCCCCATCGCCCTACCGTGTGCGCATACACGTCGACAAAGCTGAACCGGTTGGGCATCGCCCAGTGCCGCTCGGGAAATCGCTCCAGGCTCCCCACCACCTGCGGAAAGTACAGCAGCGAGACGGCGCCGCCCGCCGCGAAGCACGACCATACGGCCCAGTCGACGCGCCGGCTGGAAACCGTCCGCACCAGTTGCCCGGCGGCCAACGGAAACACGAACAAGACCGCGTAGTGGTGAACCGACACCGCCGCCGCCAGTCCGCCGAAGCACGCCGCCAGTCCCGGTCCCCGGCGGCCCTCGTTGGCCGCGAGCCAACCCCACAGCGCGAGCGCGCAGAACCCGGCCAGCAGCCCGTAAGGCCGCGCTTCGAACGAATAGACGTGCGGCAGCACCGCCAGCGCCCCACACATCGCCACCAGCCCGAACACGGCCGACGCCCGGCGCCGCAGGATGTCATACAGGCAGAAACACATCAGCCCATAGCCCAGCATGCCCGGCAGCCGGGCCGCGATCTCCGCCGGCAGCGGCAGTTGTAAAAACAGCCGGGTGAGCAGGAAGAACGGCGGCGGATGATGGTCGGCACGTTCGGCGACCATCCGCAGAGTCAACGCCGCTGAATCGGTATCGGAGATGTACAGCGTGTACAGTTCGTCGATCCAGAACGGCCGTTCCGACATTAGCCAAACGGACGTCGCGATGTAGACCGCAGTGAACGCCAGCAGTGCAGCCTTCATCTTCGGCGCGCGGCCGGCGCTATGACTTGGCCTTGCGGATGGCCTCGGTCAGCGCCGGGACGACTTCGAACAAATCGCCCACAATGCCGATGTCGGCCACTTCGAAGATCGGCGCGTTCGGATCTTTGTTGATAGCCACCACGGTGCGCGAGCCCTTCATGCCGACCAAGTGCTGGATCGCGCCCGAGATCCCAACCGCCAGGTAGAGTTTTGGCGCCACCGTCTGCCCCGACGAACCCACTTGACGCTCCATTGGCAGCCACCCGTTGTCGCAGATTGGGCGCGAAGCGGCGATCTCCGCGCCCAACGCCTGCGCCAGTTCCTCGATCAGCTTGAGGTTCTCCTGCTCCTTGATGCCGCGGCCAGCCGAAACGATAATCGGCGCAGCCGACAGATCCACCGCGCGCGCCGACTCGCGAAACGGCTCGCCGGGCTTGGTCCGGATTTGGGCGGCGTCCAGTTCGGGCGCGAACGTTTCCACCGGCGCCGTCCCGGCGGCTGCCTGTTCGGCACGGTACGAACCCGCCTGTATCGAGCCGAAGTGCGGACCCTCGCCAGCCGGGCGGTAATCGGCGTTCAGCTTGCCCTGAAAGAGCTGGCGGACAAACGTCACCGCCCCGCTCTCCGCGCGGACTTTCACCACGTCGCTCACCAGCACGCGCCCGAAGCGTGTCGCGAGCCGTGGCGCGAAATCGCGAACCTGGTACGTGTGCGGCAGCAACACGTATTGGGCGCCGGTCCGCCGGATCAGTTGCTCGGCCGCCGCCGTGTACGCTTCGAATGTGTAGCTGGCGAGCAGTCCATGCTCCACCGCCCAGACCTTGTCCAGTTGATACGCGGCCGCCGCGGAGGAGAGCGGCTCCAGGCCCTGTCCCACGATCGCCGCTTGCACCGGCCGTCCGAGTTCGCGGCCAAGTTCCTGAGCCGCCGCCAGCGTCTCAATCGAAATCGCGCGCAGTCCTCCGGTCGCGTGTTCGAGAATCGCCAGAAGGCTCATAGGACGCGCACCTCGTGCTTCAGCCTCTCGACGAGCTGAGCGGCCTGGTCGGCCGGGGTGCCCTCCAGCAGCACCGTCTGCTTCGACCGCGGCGGCATGTAGACCTTATCCAACGTAACGGTGGCCGCGAACTCCGCCCCTAGTTCCGCCGCGGTCACCCGTCGCAGTTCCTTCGACTTGGCCTTCTTGATGCCCATCAACGTTGCGTAGCGGAGTTTGTTGATGCCCGACTGAATCGTAAGAACGGCGGGCAGCGGCATCTCGATGTGTTGAAACCAGCCGTCCTCCAGTTCACGCTTCACGCGGATGCCGGCTTCCGTCTTTTCCACCTGCATGATGATTGCCGAGTGCGGCAATCCCAGCAATTCGGCGACGATCACGCCGCATTGCCCATAGCCCAGATCGTCCGATTGCAGCCCGGTCAGGATGAGGTCCGGGTGTTCCGTACGCGCGGCTTCCGCCAGCAGGCGTGCGATGCCGAGCGCGTCGAACCGCTCCGGATTCTCCTCCTCGACGTGGATGGCGCGATCGGCGCCCTTCGCCAGCGCTTCGCGAATCGTCGCCGCGGCGCGCGCCGGACCGGCGCACAGCGCCACCACCTCGCCGCCGTGCTTCTCCTTCAATTGCAGCCCCTCTTCCAGCGCGTAAGCGTCGGGCTCGTTGATTTCGTGGCCGAGATTCGACTCGTCAATCCATCGCTCGCCGGCGGCGATTTTGAGTTGCGAGTCGCGTGCGGGAACTTGTTTGATCGCGACGAGGATCTTCATGGACACTCCCAGAATGCCATGAACGGAGTTATTCGCTGAAGCGCTTGAAAATCAGACAGCCGTTGGTCCCGCCGAATCCGAACGAGTTGCTCAGCGCGTGATCGATCTTGCAGGGCCGCGCGTGGCCGGGCACAAAATCGAGATCGCATCCCTCGCCGGGATTGTCGAGATTGATCGTCGGCGGCGCCACCTGGTCGCGGATCGCCAGCACTGTCACACCAGCCTCCAATCCGCCCGCGCCGCCGAGCAGATGTCCGGTCATCGACTTGGTGGAACTGACGGCGAGTCGATAGGCGTGCTCGCCGAACGTCGTCTTGATCGCGGTCGATTCCAGCGGGTCACCCACCGGTGTCGAGGTGGCGTGGGCGTTGATGTAGTCGATCTGGTCCGGCCTCAGCCCGGCGTCCTTCAGCGCATTGCGCATCACCCGGATGACGCCTTCGCCGTCTTCCGATCCGGCGGTGATGTGATAGGCATCGGCCGACATGCCATAGCCAATCACCTCGGCCAGAATCTTCGCGCCGCGCCGCTGGGCGAAATCGAGGCTCTCCAGGATCAGGATACCGGCGCCTTCGCCCACGACGAAGCCGTCGCGGTCGCGGTCCCACGGACGCGACGCCTTCTGCGGCTCGTCGTTGCGCGTCGACAGGGCGCGCATCGCCGCGAATCCGCCGACACCCATCGTCGTAATGGCGGCCTCGGCGCCGCCGCAGATCATCGCGTCGGCGTCGCCGCGCTGGATAATCTTGAACGAGTCGCCGATCGAGTGTGTCGAAGTGGTGCACGCCGTCGCCGTCGCCGAATTCGGCCCCTTCGCCCCGGTTCGGATCGACACGTAGCCCGACGCGAGATTGATGATCGTTGCCGGAATGAAGAACGGCGAAATGCGGTCTGGGCCTTTCTCGAGCAGGATCTTGTGTTCGCGCTCGATGATCTCGAATCCGCCGATGCCGCTGCCGATATAGACGCCCACGCGGTCGGCGAAAGCGGGCTCCACCTTGAGTTCGGCCCCGGCGATCGCAAAGTCCGACGCCGCGACGGCGAACTGGATGAAGCGGCCCATCCGGCGGACTTCCTTCTTGTCGATGAAATTCAGCGGATCGAAACCGTGAACCTCACCGGCAATCCGGGCGCTGAATTTCGCCGCGTCGAACTGCGTAATGGGACCGATGCCGCATTTCCCATCCCGCAACGCGGACCAGTTCTCTTCAGTTCCGATCCCGAGGCAGGAAATTAATCCTATCCCGGTAACCACGACTCTTTGAGGCAAAGGTGAAACTCCGCTGGAAAGAACGAGGGGCCGCTTCCGGATTGCCGGAACCGGCAGCGATTACTGCTTCTTGCCCTTGGCGTTAATGTACTCGAAGGCGTCCTTCACGGTGGTGATCTTTTCGGCGTCCTCGTCGGGGATCTCGAGGTCGAACGCTTCCTCGAACGCCATCACGAGCTCCACGATGTCGAGCGAATCGGCGCCCAGATCGTCCACGAAGGACGCGTTGTCTTCCACCTGCGCCTCGTCCACGCTCAACTGCTCGACAATGATGCTCTTTACTTTCTGCTCTACGGACATGGATCCTCCAGATTGGTCCACAAAGTCTTCAGTCTAGCCGGGCGCGGCCGAAAGGGCAACTGCGAGTCGAGAGGTGCAGCGAGGATGCCTCGAAAGACGATGGATTCATCAGCACGTTGCTGGAGAATGGAGAATCGGATAAACCTGATGTACCAAACCTACGATCTGGACTCAGTCCAACCGTCTGGTGACGAGCCCCTCGGAACGAAAAAGAAGTTCTGGTTCGTCCATGGCGAATTCGGAAGGGTGCTTATTCAAGCTGGGAAAAGCTCAGACTGGCGAATTGGGCGGAGAAGGTGGACGCTGAAGTCGCCGTTCTCCTCCGGCTCCCAACTGCGCGTGACGAGTTCGCGCTTAGGAACGGCCAGACCGGAGTCCTCACACCGAGTTTTGTGCCGGACGATTGCACACTATTACTGGGAAACCATTGCTGTCCGCCCTGGACCCTTCCCACGCCTCTGGATCGCGACCTACAATTCGATCGGCACGTTGCCGCCCGAGTTGCGGCGCCGGTTCACGCTCGGGACGTACTTCTTCGATCTGCCGGACGACGACGGTTGGACAGGCGCCGGGCGGCTCGGGTTGACTCTGGAGCAGTCCGCGAGCTAAATCGTGCCGGTGTCGCGA
>CAYPUQ010000198.1:6975-11313 GCA_964413655.1 uncultured Solibacteraceae bacterium
ATCCAGATCCTTTGCACACGTCAACGTGAGAAGTTCGCTCTTTCAGAAGCGGATTTTGCGAACCCGATTGTGGACGAGTTGCGTGAAATAAATACCCTCCTCATCGACTGCAATCGACGACACCCCATGCACGTTCGCCGCGGATGGGGGCCCTCCATCGCCGAGGAGCGGAGGCGGCGTCACTCCGGTGTCGCGAGTCCCCGAGATCCAACGCAGGGTTCCATCCGTGTCGATGCGTGCGATTCTTTGAAACGTCGACAAGTAGAGACTTCCCCGGCCGTCAAAAGCCAATCCGCTGACGAAGCACAGACCCGCGCGCAGGGCCGGCATGGCCGCCGCGTCGAGGCCGTTCTCGTATTCACCAGAGCCGGCGACATGCTCCACAGCACCGCCTGGTCCTACACGATAGACTCTGGAGGCGTTCGCGGTGTTGACCGAGAAAACGGGCCTGTCCTCGGAATCAAGCGCGATCGCATATGGATAGTCGACCTCGGGCCGTCCGGACCACAACACATCGTGGTATCCGTCTGGCGCTATCTTGAGGACCCGCGAGTGGACCCTTTCGGTGACAAACACGTTCCCGCTGCTGTCGGCGGCAACGCCGCGCGGGTCGCGCATGATCGGGTTATTGTGGCTGCCGTCGCCGAAAATCATCGCGATGGAGCCGTCGGCGGCGGCCTTGTGAATCCGCGGCCTTCCGCGGTCTGCGATGTAAATGTTTCCGTGCGTATCACAGGCAACAGCGGACGGCAGCCCGATGGAGGTCTCCCGCGCTGGCCCTCCGTCGCTCGTACTATCTTGAATCAGTCCGTTGCCGGCTACCGAATCAATCCAGCCATCGGGTGTGATCAAGCGAATGAGGGAGTGGGACGTGTCGGCGACGTACAGGCGGCCGGCGCACATAGCGATTCCTTCCGGCGCGTTCAGCCGTGCCAGCAGAGCGGGTCCACCGTCGCCGGCGCCGCTACTCCAGCCAAGACGCTCTCCGCTGCCCGCGAGGGTTGAGATTCTGCCCGCTTCGATCTTTCTGACACTGTACCCGAAATACTCGGCGACGTAGAGCGCTTGGGAAACGGGGTCGAGCAAAACGTGCGCGGGCGCCGACAACGTAGAGGAAACATCGCCGTCCGGCGTCATCCACTCCATAGTCCTGATTAGTCCGTTCGGGAGAACGACGCGTATTCGATTGTTCAGCGTGTCGGAAACGTATAGCGCTCCGTCGCCGGCGACCGCGACCGAGCTTGGGCCGCGCAGTTGAGCTTCCGTCGCCTGCTCCCCGTCTCCCGAAAGCCCCGCGATTCCGGTGCCAGCAACGGTTGTGACGATTCCCCCGGCGATTCTTAAGACCCGATGTCCTCCGAACTCGGTGACGTACAGAGCACCGGACGAGTCGATGGTCAAGCCTTCCGGCTGTTGGAGAGACGCGAGCATACCGTCGGAACTGCGCAGCGCCAAAGGCGCGATGTCTCCGCCGGGCGTAACCTTGAGGATCGCGCCGCGCAGTCGCTCCTCCTCGCGGCGTCCGAGGACGGCGATGTACAGGTTGCCCGCCGCATCGAAGACGAGCGCCCGCGGCGAAATGTAGCCGGATGAAGCCGGCACGATCGTTGTCACGAAGCCGTCCGGCCCGATCCGCCGCACGGTGTGTAACGCCGCGTCGGAGAAATAAACTGACCCGTCGGTGGCCCGTGCGACACCTCGGATATAAGCAACTGGAGCCGTCTGTGCCGCAACGCGGTCGCCGACGACACCGTCCGCTCCGAGGGTTCCCGTGCCCGCGACCGGATGGGCCATGCCGTCCGCATCCACTCGCACCAGCATCCGCTGCGCGCCGGCCAGCAGACCGTTCTCGCCGTCGAATGCCAAAGCGTGCACCTCGCCGAGGACCGCATCGATGGCCTGCCGTCCACGCACCAAATCATGCTGGTCGGGGCCGGCGCCGGCGATGCTCGTGATCTCACTCTCGGCAGCCGCGAACGCAGTGGCCAGTGTGAGTACTGCTGTCAGCAGCCACATACTTTGAGACTATAGCCCAGCGCTGGCTGTTATCGCCACATTCATCGGAGGAGAAACAGTGTCGAAATTGGGAGAATTCGCGACCGTCATGACCGCTGAGCGCATTCTTGTCGCCTCGCTGCATCGGATGGGCTACCAAGTGGAGAAAGCCCGCATAATCATCCGGCGCCGGCGGTTCCAAGTCAACGACGTGCCCGCACCCATGCAGCTACGCCTCCTCTGCGAACTGAAACTGAAGGCGCAGTCCGGATTTGAACCCTTCGCCGGCGAGGAGTTCCAGCCCCTCGTACTCAGCGAGCCCGAGTTGGCCCTGTAGTTCTCCATCGGACCTCCCCTGCTCCGCCGGCAGCGGCTTAGAAGCGGAAACGGGCTCCGAACTGCAACCGGCGGGCCGAAGAGGCCGCCACGGGTTCGCCGAAGAACGGAGAACTCAGGTTTCCAACGAAACGAGTGTAGTTGACCCGGTTCAGCAGGTTAAATGCGTCGATCACAATCCGGAGTGCCGGTGAGCCGTCGCGCCCCGGGCGCAATTTCCATTCGCGGGAAAGCTCCGCGTCCATCGTCAACCGGCCCGCGCCTTCCAAACTGTTGCGCCGTACACCCACTGGACGATCTCTCGCGAACCCATCGCCGTTGCCGTCGCGGCCGGTGGTGAGTTCGTAAGGCGATCCCGAGTCGGCTCGCATCACGAACCCCAAGTCGAACCATCGTCCCGCCTCGACCACGGCCAGCGCGCGAAACTGGTGGCGACGGTCGAAATCCGCCCGGCCCCACTCCGGACCCGTATTCCACGAGTCGGCCGGAAACCAGCCGATACCTCCCGTATTGTCGAAAGCCCGCCCGTACCGGTACTGCACGTTGGCATTGAGGAACGATGCGGGACGGGCGCGAAGACCCGTCTCGAAGGCATGGGCATGCAGGCGGCCGGCCGACTCGATCCGCCGCATCACGGCGAACGCCGGATCCGGCCGCGATGTCCCATCGCGCGGCGCATTCTCGTCCCGGGATCGAAAGAGACTCACGCCCCGGCTTCCCGTATAACCCGTCCAGAGCACCGTCCGCCGCGACACGCTGTGCTCCACACGAAAGCTGTACTGAAGCAGATAGGGTGACCGTAGCGAAGCGGCGAAACGAGTCGAGCTGGCTGGAAGCAGTGAAGCGTCGCCAGCCGGGTCCGGGTAGCTGGGGTCGAGCAGAAGAATTCGTTGGATGCGCCCATCCAGCAGAAGCCGTTCTCGAAAACCAGAACTGCCCATTCGGTCGTAAAAGATCCCCGCACCGGCCCGAAACACCGTTCGCTCGCCGGGAGCGAAGGCGATCGATAGCCTCGGCGCAATGTTATTCCGGTCGCCAACCACATTCGCATAATCCCAGCGCAGGCCAGCGCCGAGTGAGAGGTTACGCCGCAACCGGAAGTCATCCTGGATGAAGGCGGCGGCCTGGTTGTGCCAGAACGATACCGCCCCGCTACCGGCTTGCCGCTGGAACGAGTAGGGCCGGCCGGCCTCGTAGTCGGCGAGACTGGCGAACCGGAAGACGCCATCGCGCTCGGTCCCGTCGGCGAAGCCGTTCCGTGTTGCCGACGGGATCTGGATGCCGGCCCGTACGAAATGCCTGCCGGTGGACAGAGAGAAAATCTGGCTCAGGCGAAGTTGAGTTTGGCGCTCATCTTCGTCGCTCTGCGCGCCGCCGGCGGTAAAGGCGTCCTCGACGATTACACTTGGAACGCCGTGCAACTGGCTGGTCACCCACGCCCGCTCCCGTTCGATGCGGGCGTTGAACTCGCTGATCCACCTTGCGCTCAAGACGCTGCGCAAATTAGTCTGAAACTCCACTTCGCGACCGTATCCGTCGGCCGCCGATTCGGGCAGCCGGAAACCACCGGCACCGCGGCCAAGTTCGCTCTCGCGCTCGTATTCGAGGCGCAGATTGAGCGCGTGATTGGCGCCCATCTGACGCTGCAGCGCGAAGCCCACCTCCGACTCCCGCTCCGGCGTGGGGAAGTTCTGACGTACGCTGCCGCCCGGCGTGCGCGCAACGATCACCGATTGAAGGTCGGCCGTCTCCTGCTCGACGGTTAGACGAAACATCGTCTTCGCGTCCCGGGAGAGCGGCCCGGTGACACTACCGGAGAAGCGCGTCCGCCGTTCGCCGGGCCGGACAGCGGCGAAGGCGTTCCGGGCATCGAGTTGAGAATCGCGGAACTCGGCGCGAAAGTCGCCGTGCCACTGGGGAGAACCCGTTCGTGTGCGGATCTCCACCCGCCCCCGGCCGGGACGGTTGAACTCGGCCGAGTACGGGCTCTGATTGATCCGGATCTCC
>CAYPUQ010000199.1:0-11285 GCA_964413655.1 uncultured Solibacteraceae bacterium
TCAGCGAGGCCGACGGACTGAGTCTCGACCAGTTTCGCACGCGGGTACTCGGCATCTTCGATCCGGTGATGGGTCCACACAAAGAGCTTCTTGCCATCCCACGCCGTCCACGAGTCGCCAACCCGCGCATGAACGATGAGTGGCGAGCTGCCGGTCACTTCTTCCAGCGTCAAGCGTGGAATGATCACCGCGAACGCCACACCGATGTGGGCCGCGAGTAGCGGCGCGATAACAATGGCAAGCGGATAACGCATTCGCAAACTGGTCCCCCTTCGTTCATCCTAGACGCTAGCGGCAGTGCGCTAAGGGAGAACTCGGTGCGAGTTCGTACTAATCCGTGTCTTACTTGGCCGGACCCGCCTGGAGATAGGCGATCAGGTTCGAGATCTGCCCCATCGAGTAGCCGTCGAGCAAACCCTCCGGCATGATGGAAGTCTTCGACACGCGGCGATCCTTGATCTGCGTCTTCGCGATCTCAATGGGCCGCTCGATGTCGGCGGTCTTCACGGTCAGCTTCTGCGCATCCTCCGACAGAATTAGACAATTGATCAGATCGCCGTCCTTCGTCTCGACGATGACACTGTGATACTGGTCCGAGATCGTCCGCGACGGCCACAAAATAGCCTCGAGAATGTCCTTCTTCTTGAAGCGGCGGTTGATCGTCGTCAGGTCGGGTCCGAAGTCCGTGCCGGTCGCGCCAAAACGATGACAGGAAGAGCACTCCTTCTCGTAAGGCTCCTTGCCCTCTTCGGCCTTCGCCTTGAGCGTCATTGGATCAAACATTTGAAACTCGTAGATCTCTTCCGGACTCACCGCGCGAACGCCCCGCTGCCGGGCGATGACGCTCGGCTGCGCGTGGCCGCGGCGCGTCCGCAGCGCCTCCAGGTCGTCGAGCGGCGCGAACTCCGGCACCTTCAAATAAGCCAACCTCTTTTCTTCTTCGGTGAAATGTTCAAGCGTCGAGTCGAAAATCAGATTGATGAAGCCGGTAAAACTGGCGCCCCCGCGCCATTGCGATGCTTTCTGAAACCAGTTCATCATCGTGTTCTTCTGCTCGCGCGTCCATCCGTTAGCGATCGCCCGCAGGCAATAGGCATACTGGATCTGAAGCTGCTGGTTCTCGTCCTCCGGCGGTATGGCGGCCAGAATCTTCCCGATCGCCTCGGACTGGCCGGCGTAAGCCATTGTCCGCGCCACTTCCCGATTCAGCCGTTCGTCGCGAGCCGGAAAAAACGGCGCGACGGCGGCGTGCAATTCCTTCCGCCGTTCCTCGGGAAGGCCGTCGGGCAACTCCGCAGCGGCGATGTGAATGGTGCGCAACAGCCGTAAGCGGTCGTCCACGGAGAGGTCCCGCCGCGTCCATTCCATCAGCCGGGGGATCGCGCGCGTCACGTCCGTGTGCTCCGGCGCCGTCCGGATGAAAGCCAGCAGCGCTTCGATCGCCGCGAGCGGGCGTTCTTCGCTCAGCGCCCGGTCGCGCCACGAGTCGCGCGGCGTCCGCTCCAGCGCGAGCCTCCCTGCATACCGGACGAAGCGATCCTGGTCGTTCAACAAAGCGTAAATGTCGTCGAGCGGCGCGAACGGCGGCTGATCTGCCGACAACCCCATCCGCACAATCGCCTCGGCGGCGCGCCGCCGGACAAAGGGGTCGGAGTCCTTCAATCCGGACACCGCGATCGCTTTCGCTCGGTCACTCCGGTGCTGGCCCACGACGAAGATGGCGGCCGCCCGCATGTCCGCGCTCGCATCGCGGCTAAGCGGGCGCAACAGATCGGCGTTCGGACGTGGCCCGATCCGCTCAAGGATCAGCAGCGCCTGAACCCGGTCGCGGACTTCCGCCCGGCCGTCGCGGACCAACGTTTGCAACTCTACCGCCCAGCGCTCGCCCATCTCCTCTTTCTTCCGCAGCAGCGCCGCGTGGCCCCAACTGGAAAGCGGTTGTGGCTGCCGGACCACGGCGAGAATTCCCTCCGGCTCCTTGCGCCGGAACCGGTCGAACAGACCCGGCTCGTAGCGGACCCGATAGAAGCCCCCCTCGGTGTCCCGGCCGCCCATCGTGAAATAGACGAAGCCATCGGGCCCCACCGCCAGGTCGGTAACGTTCAGCGGTTCGCCGTGGACGAACTCGCGACCGTCGGCGTCGGTGGCGTACGTCGCGCCCTCCCGGCGCAGGCGCGTAAACAGAATCCGGCCGCGCGACCAGTCGGCTTCCAGGAAACCGTCGCGAAACATCGGCGGATAGACGGTGTGCTGGTAGAACTCGACCCCGACCGGCGAGCCCCGGCCTAGTTCGCGGACCGGCGGTAGGGCATCGAGGTAGTAGTTCGGAAATTTGCCGGAGCCGGTGCGCCAGCCGTAGTCGGCCCCCTGCACCATGTGGATCGTCCGCACATCGCGATACCACGGCATGTTGATGTCCCATTCCATGTCACTGTCGAAGGTGAAGCTCTCGCCCTCCAGGTTGTAGGCGTGGCTGTAGGCGTTCCGGAATCCTCCGAGTAGCAGCGTGTACCGCCGCGTCCGCGGATTGAACCGCATCAGCGTGCCGCCTGGAGCCATGATGCCGGCGGCGTGGCCGCGGGCGTCCATATAACGGGGCAGCAACTGCGATTCGCGATAACCGGCAAGTGGCGAGTCCGGCTCGATCAACTCCCGCGGCACGAAGGTATGGTTGCCGAGCATGATCGTCGGCAGCCCCTCGGGGCCACGGCGGATATTGTGCGGCCCGTGCTCGCCCATGCCGCGATCGAACGTGTTGATTTGCTCGAATGTGTCGGCTACGTCGTCGCTATTGGTGTCTTCGAGCCGGTACAAACCGGCCTGCCGGTTGGCGTCGTTGCAGACGGCCCACAGCACGCGAGCGTCGAACCAGAGCCCCTGACAGTTCTGGACCTTGTCGCTGAAGACCTTTTCCGTCTCAAACACGCCGTCACCGTCGCTGTCGACCAGGATCGTCGGGTGCGCCCGTTCCTTCGAAACTACCGGGCGGCCCAAGCTGTCGAACGTCATTGCGATCAGGGAGCCGGTCTGTTCGCCGGGCGCGGCCACTTCGACGCGGAAACCGCCGGGAACCTGGAAGCGCGAATCGGGCGTCGGCTGGCAACCGGCCAGGACGAGAGCGAGGCCGCCGGCGAGGGCGGAGAGGGACTTCACGAGCATGGCAATGATTGGTAATTGACTAGGCTACTACACGGCCAGCGGCCTTGGAGCGCAAAGCGAAAAGGCGCCCGCAAGGAGCGCCTCTTCGCCGTGTCGATCGGGTTTGACCCTGGATTTCGAACTTATTGGTCCCCTTCGCGTCGGGGTCTACTTCGGAGTGTAGCACGCCATCATGAACCTGCCGTCTGGTAGCCACCCCAAGCTCCTTGGCGACGCCGGCGAAACGAGGGTCGGCCATCCACAACCACAGCCGGTTTACGACGGCCGATGCGAGCAAATGGAGATCGATCCAACCCACGCCGCGCCCACACAAGTCCCTGCTGCGAACAAATGCGGCAACCTCGCGATGAGGGACAGTTCTCGCTTGATGAAGATGCTCGTACGCAGTCAGGAGTGTCCGGCGCCTCCACGATTACCGACGAGAAGCTCTCCATAGACCAGGTCGTGTCCTGCCACTTCATTCAGATCGAGGAGTCTGTCCAACTCGGCGGCGAAGGGCGCCCGGTTGGCAAGAAACCGAATTTACACCGAAGTGTCGACGAAGATCACCGGCCTTTCCCGCGCTTGGACGATGGCGGCTCGCGACGTCTCGGCACATCGCTCGCGTGAGGCTCCGTTCCGCGGAGAGTCCGGAGGCGGTCGGACGCAGCGCGTCGCAGTATCGCCTGCAAACCCAAACGAACGGCCTCAGTATCCGTGGCCGCTCCGGAGGCCGTCCGCGCCGCCCTCAAGAGTTCGTCATCGATATTCAAAGTCTTCTTCATACATACAGTTATGTGCCATGAAGGTATGGCTGAGAAAGCCATCCACCGTGCGGCCGATTCGGTTTAAGGTCTTAATTCCAGGCTAGCGATCGCCCCGCCAAGACGCTGCCTATGGAGACTGTTCCGCGGCTTCCGCGGAACAAGAAGTAGTCGTGGACGGCACGGGCGATTTCCGCGATCGCCCGCTCCCGTTGCGGCGTGTCTTTGTCGCTGGACTTCACGAAGACAGCCAGGGCGACGTGTCCCGCGCCGTCCGGCAGCGTGATGATCCCGACATCGTTCGCCGACCGCGCGATGGTTCCCGTCTTGTTCGCCACGACGGTGCCCGCCGGAAGCAGTCCTTTCAGCCGCGCCCCACCCGTGCGGCACCGGCGCATGATGTCGAGCAGCAACTCCCCGCTCGCCGGCTCCAGGCAGTCCTTTTGCTGAATCCGCGTGAGCAGCCGGGCCATTCCCTCGGGCGTCGCGCTGTCGCGCGGGTCGTCGTCGAACCGCAGGCGCGCCGCCTGACGCTCCTCGGCCGGCACCGCGTTCAGCAGCCTCGCGAACGTCTCCGGCGTCCACTCCGATTCCGGCGGGGTCGCGCGGACACCGACAGCCTCCAGAATGAGCAGCAGCGTCGGCCGGTCGACGCGAATCCCGTCGATCCCGAGCGCCTTCAGCCGGCCGTTCACCGCCTCCGCGCCACCCGCCAACCGGAGGCAGATATCGGTCGCCGAATTGTCGCTGATCAGCATCATCAGCTCGATCAGATTCCGCACCGAGAGTGCCACGCCGGGCTTGTTGAACAGGTCGGTCAGCGTGCCGCTGCCCGGATGCAGATCGGCCGGCTTCAGCGTCACCATTTCATCGAGCTTCACCTCGCCGCGGTCGACCCGGTGCATAAGTTGCACCGCGATCGGCACCTTGTAACTGCTGGCCATCGGAAACCGCTCGGCGCGATTCAGGTACGCCGCGTCGCCGCTTTCGACGTGAATCGCCGTGGCCCCGGTCATGCCGCCGCCCACAGCGGCCAACCGTGCCATTTCGCGCTCCAGACGGAGCAGTTTCGGATCGGCCGCCGCGGCGGTGGCCGCCAACAGCGCCAGCGTCAACAGGAGTCTGCGCACCATGCCGGGATTGTACCGCGCTATTCGCCGCGGACGAGGTCGGCGTAGGTCTCACGAGCCCGCGCGATCCGCCAGTCCGCGCCGTCCACCAGCACCTCGGCGGGCCGGGGCCGCGAGTTGTAGTTCGAGGCCAGCACGAACCCATAAGCTCCCGCCGTGCAGACCGCCAGCAGATCGCCTGGAAGGACGTTGGCGAGTTCGCGGTTCCGCGCCAGAAAGTCGCCACTCTCGCACACCGGTCCCACGACGTCCGCCGTAATCGTGCCGTGCCCGGCCGTCTCGTTCACCGGAACGATCTCGTGGTGCGACTGGTACAGCGCCGGGCGAATCAGGTCGTTCATCGCTGCGTCCACGACCACGAACTCTTTACTCTCGGCCCTCTTGCGGTAGAGCACTCGCGTTACCAGAACACCCGCCGAACCGGTGATCGAACGGCCCGGCTCGATCATGATCTCCAAGCCGCGGCCGCTGACCCGCTCAGCGATACCCGCGATGAACTTTTCGATGGCCGGCGCCACATCGCCGGATTTGTATGCCACTCCTAATCCACCGCCCAGATCGAGAAAACGGATGGGCAGACTCAGCGCCCGAAGCCGGTCCACCAGCGCCAGCATCCGCTCCGCCGCCTGCCACATCGGATCGGTGTCCAGAAGCTGCGAACCGATATGGCAGCTCACAGCTTCGAGGACCAGGTTTGGCAGCGCCGCGGCCCGGCCGTAGACCTCCTCCGCCTCGCCGATGCCGATTCCGAACTTGTGTTCGCGCAGGCCGGTAGAGATGTAAGGATGTGTTTGCGCCTCGATGTCGGGGTTGACTCGAAGTGCGACACGCGCCTTGCGGCCAAGCCGCCCGGCCAGCGCGTCGATCAGCGCCAGTTCAGCGTCTGACTCGCAGTTGAAGCTGTGGATGCCCGCTTCCAGCGCGTATTCCACCTCGGCCGCCGTCTTGCCGACGCCCGAAAATACGGTCTTCGCCGGATCGCCGCCGGCCTGGAGCACCCGGTACAGTTCCCCACCCGAGACTATGTCGAAACCCGCGCCCTCTTGTGCCAGCAGCCGCAGAACAGAGAGATTCGAGTTGGCCTTCACGGCGTAGCAGACCATGTGCGGTACGTCGCGGAAGGCGCTATTATAGGCGCGAAACGGCATTAGGATGCCGCGCGCCGAGTAGACGTACACGGGCGTGCCGGCCTTGGCGGCGATCTCCTCCAGCGGGACGTCTTCGCAGCACAGCGTGTGGTGTTGGTATCGGAATGCGTCGCCGAGCAAGGGGTCTCCTTCCTAAGTAGCGGGACAGCGGGCGGCTGAGGGGGTCCGCGCCACCGCCGGTGGCGGGGCTTCATGATCTCTCCAGCACCCGCAGCACGACGACCGTCTGGTCGTCGAAGATCTGGTGGCCGGCGCGAAACTCGTCAAAGTCGGCGAACAGCCTCTCGACCACCTCGCCCGCTCCGAGCGCGTCCATGCTTCGGATCAGCGCCGGCAGCCGGTACGTCCCGTAGTCGTGCCGGTCGGGATTGTGCTGGTCCTGAATGCCGTCCGAGTACAGCACTATCAGGTCGCCGGGCTGCGTTTGGAAGCGGACTTCGTCGTAGGATTGGTCTTCCAGGAGCCCCAGCGGTACTCCTTCCACGTGCGGGTAGATCAACTCCTCGCCGCGGCAGATCACCGGCGGTACCGAACCGGCGTTCGACATCGTGAGCGCGCCCGAGCCGGGCTCCCAATACAACACCAGCATCGTCGAATACCGCGCGGCGGTCCGGCGGGTGAGCAACACCTCGTTCAAAGACTGCATCAGCGCGGCTGGCGAGCGCCGCCGCGGCGCCAGCGTGCGCAGCAGTCCACTTACCATGGCAGCGTACAGTGCCGCGGCGACGCTCTTGCCGCTGGCGTCGCCGATCGCGATCACGCCCCGGTCGCCGTACTCGAAGAAGTCGTAGACGTCGCCGGAGATCTCGTGCGCCGGCCGGAATCGCGCCGCGATATCCAACCCCGGGATGCGCGGCGGCTCGGCGGGCAGCAGCAGCGACTGCAACTGGTGCGCCGCATGCAGGTCTGCCTCCATCCTCTGCTTTCGCGTTTGCAGCTCCTCCACGAGCCGCCCATTCGCTATCGCACCCGCGATCAGCGGCGACAGCAGCGACAACGTCTGCGCGTGCTCCTCGGTGAAGAAATTCACCCGCTCACTTTCCAGATCCATCACGCCCACCAGACCGCCCGGCCGGATCAGCGGAACCGCAATCTCGCTGTGGATACCGCTCGTCGATTCGATGTAGCGCGGGTCGCGATGCGTGTTCTCGACCCGTATGATCTCCCGCTTTTCCGCCGCCGTGCCAGTGATGCCCTGTCCCAACGGGATGTTGTCGAGGTCCACGCGCTGGTCGTACCGCAGACTGAACCGGCTGCGAAGCAGTTCCCGCTCCTCGTCTACCAGCAAAATGCTGAACGCGTCGTAGTGAATCAGTTCCCGCACCGTCTCCGCAACTTTGTGAAAGAGTTCGTCGAGGTCGAGCAGCGAGGAGAATTCCTGCGCCACCCGTCCCAGCGTTCGCAGTGTCCGGTTTTGCCGCTCGATCCGGCGGAACAGGCGCGCGTTCATGATGGACGCCGCCACCCGCGAACCAATGAGCTGCACCAGCGCGCTGTCTTCCTCGTCGTAGGCGTCGCGCTTGGTGGACTGAATATCGATTACGCCCACCAGCCGCCCGCGCGCCAGCATCGGCACGGCCAACTCCGAATGCACCGCGTCCACTACCG
The DNA here is from genome assembly GCA_964413655.1 of uncultured Solibacteraceae bacterium. GTDB lineage: Bacteria > Acidobacteriota > Terriglobia > Bryobacterales > Bryobacteraceae > CAYPUQ01. Next base: position 7,789 of record CAYPUQ010000199.1, read on the forward strand.
GAAGATACCGCGGATCGGCCGTCACGTCCCCGACGCAGATCGGCATCCGCGCCGAGGCGGCGATACCGGTGATCCCTTCATCGAGCGGAATGCGCAAGTTGCGCACAATCTCGTCACGATGGCCAATCGCATACCGGATGCGCAGCGCTTTCTCGCGCTCCGAGTACAGCAGGATCGCGAAGAGTTCGAACGGAATGATGTTATGAACGATCTGCCCTATCCGCTCCAGCAGTTCGCTCAGTTCGAGCGTCGACGAGGCGGTGGAGGAAACCTCGAGCAGGAAGTCGAGCAACTCCGTGCGATTCGAGAACCGGGCTTTCCGCTTGCGGGTAACTGGCATGGTCTTCAGCCGGCCGCTAAGCGGCCGCCGCCTCGACGATCTTGACGCTAGCGCTGGCGCCGATCCGCGTCGCACCGGCGGCGGCCATCCTTCGAAGGTCGTCCAGGGTGCGGATGCCTCCGGCCGCCTTCACGCCCATCTCCGGCCCAACAACCAGCCGCATTAGCGCCACGTCGTGGGCCGTCGCGCCGCCTGGGCCGAACCCGGTCGAGGTCTTCACGAAGTCCGCCCCAGCCATCTTGGCCAGCGCGCAGGCCGCCGCCTTTTGATTGTCGTCCAGCAACGCGGTTTCGAGAATCACCTTGAGTATCGCGCCATGGCGGTGGCACGTGTCCGCCACAGCGGCAATGTCCAGCCGCGCACGGTCAAGATCGCCCGATCGAAGCGCGCCAATGTTCATCACCATGTCGATCTCGGCCGCGCCACAACGAATCGCCGCCGCCGCTTCCGCCACTTTGCCTTCGGTGCCATTCGCGCCAAGCGGGAAACCCGCCACTGTGCAAACCTTCACCGCCGAGCCGGCCAACAGCCCCGCCGCCCGCGAAACCCAGTACGGGTTCACGCAGACGCTGGCGAAACCGTACTTGCGAGCCTCGACGCACAGCCGCGTTATGTCCGCATCGGTGGCCTCGGGCTTCAGAATCGTATGGTCGATCAGTGCCGCGATCGCCGGGTCGACCCGTGTCAGACGCTCGCTCGCCGACACGCGGTCCGCACCGGCGGCGATGATCTCCCGCGTCTTCTTTCCGCACGTCTGTGGGCAGCGCTGGACACAATCCGGGCACACGAGGTCCGGGATGTTTAGCCCTTCGCCGCGTGGCGGACGATTGGTCCGCGCGAGCAGTTCGTCTCCAATCCGCGCAACGAGCTGGTCGAGTTCTGCCTCAGTCAACAAGGTTCCATCATGCGCGCCAGTAGGCGACTCATCTTAGAATAGCGCGCTCGCCACCCTGCTCCGTGCCAACAGGCCGCCGTTTCTCGACCACGCAAAGGAACCAAACGAACCAAGGCCAGGATAAGGCCTTCTGTTCCAGCGACTTATCGGAACAGACCCGGTGCGAACGGACCTGCCTGACGTGGAAAAGTCCATTCGGAGAGAGAACTGGGCAACGCTTGCGGCCGCAAATCACCCCAAAAAGAGAAAAATTCGCCCTAACTCTCCGGCGAATGCACGCTAACCCTCGCTACGCAACATTGGGAGTGCGTCTACGGGGGTGGGAACCTTCGTCTAAACCACTTGCAGAGTAGGGCTTGGGGACCGAGTTTCGTTCGATGCCTGGAAGTACTAGGACGCTCGGGAGTACCGTTTTGGTCGGAATAGACCCCAAAGTTCTTGAAAAGTTCTCGTTGATTGGGTTACTCTAACAGTGTCCGAGTTTGATTCTGCTGCTTTTCGCGCCGAAGCAAAGTTTTAGTGCAATTGCAGTACCGAGGTCTTCGCTGGTTCCTTCAGGAATGCGGCGGGGTGGGATGCTGGAGGCGAAGCGGGTGGTTCGGAGAGAGTTGGATCAGTGACCGCTCTGTCGAAGGAGTTGAGGGACTAGAAAGACTGAGATAGGACGGTTATCACGGATAAGGCGAAGCGGCATGTCTCACGGTGTGTTGCCGAGTCAATTTAAGGAGGAGATCCGTGGCAGATCAGAAGAGAGGGACTGTCATTGTAGGAGATGGCAGTCCAACAGAGAGAAATCACCTCTTCACCGTTTTGCGGCAGGAGGGCTTCGAAGTCCGCCTCGCCGAGAACGGCGAAGAGGTATTGAATCAACTTCAAACCGATAATTCAATTACGCTGGCGCTGCTCGACTTGGCGATGCCCGTCAAGAGTGGGCTCGATACGCTGCTTGAACTGCGGCAGCGGCAGAACAGCGTCGCCGTAGTTCTCATGTCGGAAGGTCCGGTGCCGTCATCGATCGTTCGGATGATCGAGGGGCAAGATGCGAGGTTCATCGAGAAAGCACAACTTTCCGATGGGCTGGACTCCCTGAATGGGTCGGGACAGCAGCCGGTATCCAGTAAGAACGGGGCCGATCAGCCGTTTTTGATCAAGCGCCAGAATCTCCGGGCGGAAGGTCCGCTGATGGGCGCGATCACGCAAATGGTGGCGCAAGTGGGCGGCGCCGACGTGCCGGTGTTGTTGCAGGGTGAAACCGGAGTTGGCAAGGAGGTGCTCGCCCGGCAGATTCACGCAAACTCCCCACGGGCGGCCAGGCAGTTCGTGAAAATCAACTGTGCCGCCCTACCGTCGGAGTTGGTGGAAAGCGAGTTGTTCGGCTACGAGCGCGGTGCTTTCTCGGGCGCGGTGGCCCAGCGGCAGGGGTTGTTCGAAACCGCTCACGAAGGAACGATCCTGTTGGATGAAATCGGCGACATGGACGTGCGGTTGCAAGCGAAGCTTCTGCAGGTGCTCCAGGACGGAGAGTTCCGCCGGTTGGGCGGCCGCGAGTTGGTGCGCGTTAATGTCCGGGTTCTGGCAGCGACGCATCAGGATCTGCGAAAGGCGATTCAGGAAGGCCGGTTTCGGGAAGATTTGTATTACCGCCTAAACGTCATCTGTATCCGGATTCCGCCCGTTCGCGAGCGGCTTGGGGAGATCGTTCCGCTGGCCGAGCATTTTCTCCAGAAGTACGCGACCGCGGATTTCACACCACCGCCGATCACGCAGGATCTGCGGGACGCGATGCTCGGCTATCACTGGCCGGGCAACGTTCGCGAATTGGAAAACGCGATGCGGCGGTACCTCATCGTTCGCAACCCGGTCTTGCTCGCCGAGGAACTTCGCAACCTGGAATATTCGGCGCCGCTCACGCCGAAGGTGGGTACGGACATGATGGCTGCTATTCCGGATAACCCGTTCGATCAGGCCAGCGCCCTCGCCCGGGCCGAACGCGCCAAACTCACGGCAGAGCGCGAAGCCGTACTCGGCGCGCTCCGATCCACTCATTGGAACCGCAAGAAGGCGGCGGAACTGCTTCGGATCGATTACAAGGCACTTCTGTACAAGATGAAGAAGTTGTCGATTGGTACCAATGGCAAGCCCGGTCCTGGCAAACCAGTCGTAGTCTCCGAGGCCAAGTCTAGTTCAATTTCGGCGTTTGGCTGAATGCCTGCGAGTACCCGCCATCCCTCGCGAGGGATGGCGGGTATACACTTCACTCGA
>CAYPUQ010000200.1:0-11240 GCA_964413655.1 uncultured Solibacteraceae bacterium
TTATCGCTTCCGACTTGTCGATTTGGCCGACCGCTTACCCTCAGAGCGGCAACGTGCTCGACCTGTACGCATTGATAGGCGCAGGAGATATCTGGAGCCTCACGCCCAGTGTAACGGGCTTGCTGAGGCTGGCGAGCATTCGAGTTTACGACAAGGACATGAATCAGTTGACCGGATTCTATTATCAGTCGCAATCGGGAACGTCTTACAACATCGAAGGCGCGACGCAGATACCGGAGCCGAGTCCCGCGCTGGGCGTCATCGTTGCGTTGTTGCTGCTGATCTTTCGAGGTTCGGTCGTCAGATGCGCGCGGCGTAGCTGAAGGCGGCTACAGGTCCTCCGAACCTTCTCCGCCAGGACCCCTGGTCCACCTGCGTGCGACCGGGAACGCCTACCTGACGGCAAACATCGCGGCCCGCGAAGCGCCGCGGACGAACATGCGCGTCGAACGGCGCCGGAATCCGAGCGCTTCCTCCAACGAACCGGTGCCCGCTGCAGGCCGGCTGTCGATCACGCGGGGCGGGTGGCGAAGCCGCATGACGCCACCGCTCCTATTATGGAAGGCATGAAGTTCCGCATCGTGCTCGAATACGACGCCGAGGCCGAAGCCTTCTCCGCAGTTTGTCTCGAACTGCCGGGCTGTGCATCGGCGGGCGAGACCGAGGAGGAGGCAAGGCGGAACATCATAGAAGCCATCGAACTCTATCTCACAGCCTCCGAGATCGAACTCCCCGGCAACGCCAAGCTGGAAGAGATCATCGTCACCTGACAGCCAATCAAGTCATAACGATTCTCAGGCGGAATGGATTCGCGCGCGTTGGACAATCAGGAAACCACCAGAAGTGGAGAAATCCCGCTACGGCAAAAGTGATCGTTACCTATCACAAGGGGCGCGTGCTCCCGGTTGGCACGATGCAGTCGATCGTCGCGGGGAGCGGCATCCCGCTGGATGAGTGGAATCGGAAGTCCGCACCTAACCCCCCGAGGCCGCCCGGTTCGGCTCCCAAAGCACCTCCGGGACCCCTGTCACATGATTCACCCACCGGCTGAACACAAACAGCGCGTCGCTCAGCCGGTTCAAGTAGCGGACGGCTTCCGGGTCCACCTCTTCGCGCCGCCCCAACGCGACGGCCAACCGTTCCGCACGGCGGCAGACGGTCCGGCAGACATGCAGTTCCGCATTTAGACGGCCTCCGCCCGGCAGCACGAACGAGCGTAGCGCGGGGAGTACTTCGTTCATCCGGTCGATCTCGGACTCCAGTTGCTCCACCTCCACCGCCGTCACGCGCGGCTGCTTGGGATGGATGTCGGCGGGTAGCGTCGCCAGGATGGAGCCGAGATTGAATAACTCGTGCTGCACCCGCCGCAAAATCTCGACCAGTTCCACTAAAGCCGAGTGGGCGCCCGCATGCTCGGACGCAGTCTGCACCGCCATCCCCACCACCGCGTTCAGCTCGTCCACGGTTCCGTAACAATCGATCCGCGGATCGTCCTTGCCGACCCGCTGTCCGCCCACCAGTGCGGTCTGGCCACCGTCGCCCGTTCGCGTATAGATCCGCGAGAGAGTAATCTTCGGATCGCTGAAAGGTTTTTCGCCTGTCGACATCTCTCTTCAGTGTAGTGGCCGCATACAATCGAGGCTATGGACAAGGCGTTCTATACGGCCGAAGACACGGCGCGCTTGGAGTTGCCGCCGCCGGGCGAGTTCCCCTACACGCGCGGTATCCACCGGACCATGTATCGCGAACGGCTGTGGACCATGCGCCAGTTCTCCGGCTTCTCGACCCCCGAGGAGACCAATCGCCGCTACCGCTACCTCCTCGACCAGGGACAAACCGGCCTTTCGGTGGCGTTCGACCTGCCAACACTCATGTGCGTCGATGCCGACCATGCCACCGCGCTCGGCGAAGCGGGCAAGTGCGGTGTATCGGTCTCCTCGCTCGAAGATATGGAGATCCTGTTCCGCGATATCCCGCTCGGCAACGTAAGCGTGTCCATGACCATCAACTCACCGGCCTGCGTCATTTGGGCGATGTACCTGGCGGTGGCCGAGAAGCAAGGTGTCCCCTGGGACCGCCTGAACGGTACGCTTCAGAACGACATCCTGAAGGAGTACATCGCGCAAAAGGAGTACATCTACCCGCCGCGGCCGTCGATGCGCCTGGTGATCGACTCCATTGAGTTCGCGACCCGGCGCGTGCCCCGCTATAACCCGATCTCAATCAGCGGATACCACATCCGCGAGGCCGGCTCGACGGCGGCGCAGGAACTGGCCTTCACACTTCGCGATGGCATCGAGTACGTCGAGGCGGCCGTCGAGCGCGGCCTGCCAGTCGACTCCTTCGCGCCGCGGCTGAGCTTCTTCTTCAACTCGCACAACGACTTTTTCGAGGAGATCGCCAAGTTCTGCGCCGCGCGGCGCATTTGGGCGTCGACCATGCGCGACCGTTTCGGGGCCCGCGAGGAGCGGAGTTGGAAAATGCGGTTCCACGCACAGACCGCCGGCTGTTCGCTCACATGGCAGCAGCCGTACAACAACGTCGTCCGCACGACCGTCCAGGCGCTGGCCGCCGTGCTGGGCGGCTGCCAGTCGCTGCACACCAACTCGCTCGACGAGGCCTACGCACTGCCGAGCGAGGATGCGGTCACCCTGGCGCTGCGAACACAGCAGGTCCTCGCGCATGAAAGCGGGGTGACCAAGGTCGCCGACCCCCTCGGCGGAAGTTACTATGTGGAACATCTCACCTCCGGTTTGGAGCAACAGGCGAACGAGTATATCCACCGGATCGATGAAATGGGCGGAATGATCGCGGCTATCGAGCGCGGCTACCCGCAGCGTGAGATCGCCGATGCGAGCTTCCAGTACCAGCGGGAGATCGAGCGCGCCGAGCGAAAGATCGTCGGCGTGAACGCGTACAAATCGGCCGGTGAGCGGCCCATCGAAATCCTCCAGATCGACGAAGCCGCCGAACAGGCGCAGCGGGAAAAGCTAAGGTCGCTGCGGGCGCGGCGCGACAACACCGCCGTGAACACGGCTCTGGCCAATCTGGAGAACGCCGCGCGCTCGGACGCCAATACCATGCCGCCGATCCTCGAAGCCGTCCGCGCCTATGCCACACTAGGCGAGATCTGCAATGTCTTTCGCGGCGTGTATGGTGAATGGGTGGAGGATTAGATGATTCGTTGCCTGGTTGGCCTGATCGCGCTGGCCGCGCTACTGCCGGCGCAGCGGCGCGGCGCGCCGGAACCGCCGATGGAACTGCTCTGGCCCGCGGGCGCGCCCGGCGCGCTGGGGCAGGAGGAAACGGATCAGCCCGCGCTTACTCTCTACCGTGTTCCGGCCGAGCGGGCGGTCGGGGCAGCCGTTGTCGTGTGTCCGGGTGGCGGCTACGGTGCGCTGGCGATGGACCATGAAGGCCACCAGATCGCGCAATGGCTGAACTCCCTGGGCGTGGATGCCTTTATCCTCCGCTACCGCCTCGGGCCACGCTACCGGCATCCCACCCAAATCGGGGACGTGCAGCGAGCGATCCGCACCGTCCGGTCGCGTGCGGCGGCGTACGGAATCGAGCCAAGCCGGATCGGCGTGTGGGGTTTCTCAGCCGGCGGCCACCTCGCTTCCACGGCGGCGACGCAGTTCGACGACGGCCTGGCGGACGCCGCCGACCCAGTGGATCGAGTATCGAGCCGGCCGGATTTCGCCATCCTTGCCTACCCGGTCATCTCGTTCACCACTGAATACACGCATCGCGGCTCGCTGCGGAACCTGCTTGGAGAGAATCCGCCGCCCGAACTCGTCCGTTCGCTTTCAAGCGAACTGCGCGTCACAGCGCAGACTCCGCCAACCTTCCTGTTCCACACCAACGAGGACACCGGGGTGCCGCCGGAGAACAGCGTGCTGTTCTATCTCGCGCTGCGCAAACATGGTGTGCCAGCAGAGATGCACATCTACGAACGCGGCCGGCACGGCCTTGGCCTCGCGGCCACGGATGCGGCGGTGAGCGCGTGGTCCGCGCAACTGGCGGCATGGCTGCGGGAGCGTGGACTGCTGCGACGATGATAAGCTTTCGGTATGAAAATCAGCCGCACACTTCTGCTATTACTCTGCGCGCTGGCGCCACTGGCCGTGGCCGGCAACTGGCCGCACTGGAGAGGGCCCGACGCGAACGGCGTCAGTGACGAGAAGAACCTTCCCGTGAAATGGGATACGCGGGAGAACATAACCTGGAAACTGGCAATGCCCACCGTGAGCGGCGCCACTCCGATCATTTGGGGCGAGAACATCTTTCTGAACGTCTCCGACGGCGGCAAAATCTACCTCTGGTGTGTCGACCGCAGCCGCGGCGAAGTGAAATGGAAAGGTCTGCTGAAGGATTCCGACGAAAATGTCCGCAAGGGCAACATGTCGTCGCCCTCGCCGGTTACCGATGGACAGACGGTCTGGGCGATGAGCGGCAACGGCGTGGTGAAGGCCTTCGACTTCAGCGGCAAGGAGCTTTGGGCCCGCGATTTCTGGAAGGACTACGGCCGGTTTGGCCTGAACCACGGCTACGGTTCCTCGCCGGTGCTTCATGACAGCGCTTTGTATATTCAAGTGCTGCACGGCATGAAGACGGACGACCCATCTTACGTCGAGAAGCTGGACGCCAAGACCGGCAAGACTCTCTGGCATCACATCCGCCCCACCGACGCGATCTCCGAGTCCCCCGACTCCTACACGACGCCGATCATCGCGCGGCAGGACGGCAAGCCCATTCTCGTTGTAACCGGCGGCGACTACGTCACTGGGCACGACCTCGCCACCGGGAAGGAACTCTGGCGCGGCGGCGGCATGAACCCGCGCAACAATCCGTTCAATCGCATCATCGCCTCACCGCTCCTGCTGAACGGCACGGTCGTCGTGCCCACACGCGTGCGCCCCATGCAGGTGTTCCGGCTCGGCGGCAGCGGCGACATTACCAAGTCGCATCTGGCTTGGGACAACGAGAACGGCCCGGACGTGCCGACGCCGGTCAGCGATGGGACACGCGTGTACATCATCAACGACCGCGGCATCGTCTACTGCCTCGATCAGAAGACCGGCAAGGAGATCTATGGCGGCGAACGGATCAAGCCGGCGGTCTACAGTTCTTCGCCGGTGCTGGCCGACGGCAAGATCTACATTTCGAACGAAGAAGGGTTAACTACCGTGCTGAAGGCCGGACCGAAGTTCGAGGTGTTGGCCGAGAACCCGCTGGAGGACTACATTCTGAGTTCGGTGGCCATTTCCGACGGCCAGATCTTCATCCGCACCAAGGGTCATCTGTATTGCATTGGGCAGCGGCGGAAGTAGAGCTGCCACCCCGCCACCGCGTGCTAAACTGACGGGAGACTGATTCAGTCCTTTCCCCGAGGTATCCCGTTGGACAGAATAACCCGTAAAGACCTCAAAACCGACAAGTTTGCCCGCGAAGTCGGCCACACGGTCGAGTATGTCGCCGAACACCGCAAACAGGTGATCCGTTATGGCGGTCTCGGCCTCGCCGTTCTGATCCTGGTGCTGGGCTTTGTCTATTGGAAGCGCAGCCAGGCCGAAGCCAGGCAGGTGGCTCTCACGCGCGCCATGGAGTTCGAAGAAGCTACCATCGGCCCGCCCGGTTCCAACCCGGCTGGCGGTCCCACTTTCGAGACCCGCGAGGCGAAGGAGAAGGGCATTCGCGATGCGTATGAGGACCTGATCAAGCAGTACCCGGGCACCAAGGAAGCTTCTTTCGCCGCCATCCAGCTTGGATCGAAAGCCGCGGACGCGGGCGATTTGGCGGAGGCGCGCAAGTTCTTTGAAGAGGGCCTCAAGGGGCCGGCGGAGTACGCCGCGCTCGCCAAGTATTCGCTGGCCCAAGTCGCGTCGGCGGAAGGCAAGGGAGACGACGCCGAAAAACTCCTCCGGGAGGTAATGGTCAGCCCGTCCGTGCTGATCTCGAAGGAACAGGCCACCATTACGCTTGCCCAGCTTCTGGCGAAGGACAAGCCGGAGGAAGCGCGCAAGCTGCTCGATCCGCTGTTGAAGGACGAGCGCCAGGCCGTCAGCCGCAGCGCGGAGTCTGTCGTCGCGGGGCTGCCGCCCGCGCCCGCACAGTAGGAGGTAGACTCCGGTATGGCGCCGCCGCTGAGCCGGTTCCGGTTCCCGGTGGAGCGGAGCCGCGGCCGCCGGTATCCGGAGCTAAGTCACCCCTACCGGAACGACTTTCAACGCGACCGTGACCGCATCATCCACACCCGCGCCTTCCGGCGGTTGGAGAACAAGACCCAGGTCTTCGCCCCCTCCCTCTCCGATCATTTCCGCAACCGCCTCACCCACACCATCGAAGTGGCGCAGATTGCCCGGACCGTGGCGCGCACCCTGGGCCTGAACGAAGACCTCACCGAGGCGCTGGCTCTCGTTCACGACATCGGCCATCCGCCGTTTGCCCACGCAGGCGAGGAAGAATTGGATCGCCAGATGCAGCGGCACGACGAGCGCTTCGATCACAACCTTCACGCGCTCCGTTTGGTTGATTCGTTCGAGCAGCGCTACGCCCGTTTCCCCGGACTCAACCTGACCTTCGAAGTTCGCGAGGGCATGGTGAAGCATTCGCGCGACTTCGGCCCCGGCGATTTCCCCGAGCTCGACGAGTATCTACCGGGGCTTCGGCCGCCGCTCGAGGCCCAGCTTATCGACCCGTCCGACGAGGTGGCCTACAACACGGCGGACCTGGACGATGCCTGGTCGGCCGGCCTTTTCACCATGCCGGACGCCGGGGCTGATATCCCACGCTATGGCGAGATTCTGGAAACGATGGAAGGCCATTTTCCCGGCGCATCGGATCGCGTTCTGTTCCTGGAAACGCTCCGCGCGCTGATCGACTATCTGGTGGCGGGCCTGATCGCCGGAACGGCCGAAGCGGTCGAAGCCGCCGGCCTGGCCTCGGTCGACGATGTACGGGAGTATCCACAACGGCTGGCCCGATTCTCGGCCGGCGCCCAGGAAACCAACGCGGCCCTCAAGACTTTCCTCCACAGCCACGTCTACACCTCGCCCGCACTAGTGGCGGAGCGCAACCGGTCCCGGGCGCTCATCGAGCGCCTGTTCGAACTGTTTCTCCGGCGCCTCGACCTCCTTCCGCCGGCCTACCAGCGGGAGACGGAAGCCGCTCCCCCGCACCGGGTGGTTTGCGACTATCTGGCCGGAATGACGGACGGGTACTTGCTCCGCACCGCGGAGAACCTCCTCGATTAGAACCGCTATCGGCTGGCCGCGCCCTCCGGCCGGCACACTTCGGACGCTGCCGCAGTTGAGACGACCGGTTTCGAGTTAGATTCCGGTTCGATGATGTCCCCTGAACCGGGCGGATTGTGGCGCGCCGATAGCTCTTTTTGTGGTCCTCCCGGTTCAGAGCTTGAAATTCGGGTCGAGGACCTGTTCGAGTGTAGGGTCGTTGGGGCCGATTTCGTCGCCCCCGGCGGCCAAGATCTCGGGCAGGTTGTTGATGGGATTCGGGTTCGCCGCGGTTTGGCTTCGTTTCCGCAGATCGTCTTCGGGGGTCTGTTCGGGAGTGGCTTCGGCCTCCTGGGCGGCGAGTTCGGCATCCATGTCGCGGTGGCGCTGGATCTCGCCGTGGGCCTTCTCCCAGGTGCGCTGCCACATCCTGCGGTAGGACATGAGGCGCTTGTGGCGCTTTTCGATGGCTGGATCGGGGTTGCGGAGGGGGTCGAAGCCAGTGGTTTGGAACAAGTGGACTTCGGCCAGATCGACGCGGCGCATGTTCCAGCGGCCGGTGAGGATGTCCTCGAACAGCATCCATTCGGTTTCGGTACGCGGTTGAATTTCTTCGACGACCGAGTTGCGGAAGGTCTCGAAGATGGCCTCTTCGCCGGGGGCGATGACGAAGTGTTTGGCAGTGAGTCCGTGTTTGCGGGCGTTCATCGCGGCGACGGCCTTGCCGGCTTCGGTGCGCGGGCCAGTGGAGAGTTGGGCGTTGGCCTGATTGGCGACGCGGACCGCGGCCGAGACGAACTTCTGGTGACGGCGTTTTTTGGACATTGCGAAAACTCCTCAAGGAGGGGGATATTGGAGCGTAGCTCCTACTACGCCCGTATTGTACGATGAGGGCACCAAAAACGAGGGGTGAAGAAACTTCGAAATGAAGGGCGTAATCGAATGAAAATACAGGCTCGAAAATTTTTCGCGAGTTGCTGTGAATGGCTTTCGGTGCATTTCGAGCACGCGCGGCCGGAGGAGGTTTGCCCGGGAAAAGCGCGATCCAAGGAGGCTGTCATGACGCTTCACCTTTTGCGATTCGCCGCCATGGTGGCGGCTATCGCGGTCTTGTCCAGTTGCAGCCGGCAACCACCGGCAGCTACCGACAACATCGAGCCCGACCAGGAGAATGTGGCACCGCCGGAAGCGTTGGCGGCGCCGGAAGCGCCCGCGCCCTCGAACGCGACGGGTTGCGCCCCAGGCGCCCGTTGCATCACCGTTACGGGAACGGGGCGGCCGCAGGCGGGCACATCCATTGCGCAGTGCCGCGGCCAGTTCCCCGACTTCATCGTTCCGGCGAACACGATTCCGGCCGGCTACGGCGGGCCGTGGTTCCAGCCGAATCTGATCGAGCAAGCGCACACGGGCGTGCCGCAAAGCCGGCGGCCGTGGATGAACTTCGACCCGCGCAAGGGCGAGGAGCGGCTGTCCTACGTGCTCGCGTTGCGGAACTACGCCTTCGCGAGCGAGGTGGTGCGGAGCCTGACACCCGAGCTGACGGACGATAGCGAGTACTTGGATTCCGGCGGCGGGACCGTGCCGACTGACCAGCGGCCGCAGAAATGGTACCCGGCGCCGCGCATGGTTTACGGCAACCCGAGCGCGCCCGGTTCGCGCGAGGCGGCGTACGGGATGACGTTGGAGCGAACCGTGCGGGCCGGAGAACTTGGGGGAAATACCGCCGCGTTCCAGAACTACGCGGTCGCCTACTACGACGCGCGCGGCGCGCGGACGTACGCCCGCGTATGGTCGACAGCGACGCCGGGCATCGATACCGCGAATCTGTCGCGCATGCAGTTCGCGGAGGGCGCGCTGGTCTTCAAACTGCTTTACGGCGCCGCGCGGCCGGCGGATTTTCCGCGAGACTTGCTGGCGGGCTCGCTCGCACTGAACATTCTGCCGAATGCCGCCGGGACGCCGGTGACGGTCCGGCTGTTACAGATCGACATCGCGGTGAAGGACAAGCGCGCCAGCGCGACGGGCTGGTTCTTCGCGACGTACGCCTTCGACCGCGACGTTGCGGGCGATTCGCCGTGGCGCAAGATGGCGCCGGTGGGGTTGATGTGGGGGAACGATCCGGGGGGCGCGCCGATTCAGGAGTCGTGGATCAATCCCGCGGCGCCGGCGTTTGCGCGCGCGCATCTTGGGGTGGACGGGCGGTTGAATGGACCGGTGGACAATCCGGCGTCGGCGTGCATGAGTTGTCACAGCACGGCGCAGGCTCCCTCGCTGGCGCCGATGATTCCGCCGGCGAGCGGGCCGTGCGCGCCGCTGCGGTCGAACTGGTTCCGGAACCTGGCGGGGACGGAGGCGTTCGGGCGGTTCGACCGGCGGGGGTCGAGCTGCGAGACGTCGTTGGAGGGGGTGACGGTGACGGCGGCGGACTATTCGCTGCAGATGGCGGCGACGGTGACGCGGGCGATGCCGGGGAGGCCGGCGAGTTTCAACCCGTGCACTTGGGACGTGGCGAATCCGCCGGGGGCGGTTCCGCTGGCGGAGGCGGCGCCGGGGCCGGGGGGGACACGGGTGTTTGAGGTGAGCAGGGATCCGGAGGAGTAGGATTCCTATTGGCCTTCAACGCCAAGCTGGGCCACGGGTCAGATTGAGGAGCGGCAGGTTGCATTCGATCGCCACTTGCCGCACCGGGCGAGTTTGGGGGGCGACCGATGCGCCGGCGGTTTGGCAGGTCTTGAACGCGGGCAGCAAAGGCGGGGCTGGTCTCTCACAACGCCGTTTGTGGACCACGATGGCGAGCCGCTCGTTGATCGCTCGTTCGTCGGCATAATACGAATGTCGTAATATGGGAATCGTATGATCCGTTCCTGCCGCGACAAGGACGCGCAGCGGCTACTGGAGCGGAAATTCAGCAGGCGCCTCCAGGCGATCGAGAAGTCCGCCCGTGTCCGGCTGGAAGTCCTCGACGCCGCGACATCGCTCCGTGACCTCGATCTGCCGGGATTTCGGCTGGAAGCCCTCAAGGGTGACAGGAAGGGGCAGCACAGCATTCGAATCAATGATCAGTACCGGATCTGCTTCACGTGGCGGGGCGGGGATGCCCACGACGTGGAGATCGTCGATTATCACTAGAAGGGAATGAGATGGCGATTCAGAAATCAAAACGGCTTCAGCCGCTTCATCCTGGCGAGGTTCTCAAGGAGTTGCTGACCGAAACGGGATTGACTGCCAACGCGCTGGCTCTCGCCCTGCGAGTGCCCGCGAACCGAATCGGGGGAATCGTCAAAGGGCGGCGGGGTATAACGGGCGACACATCTCTAAGGTTGGCCCGTTATTTCGGAACATCCGCTCAGATGTGGATGAACCTGCAGGCCAAATATGACCTCGCCATTGCCGAAGACGCGACGGCTGCCCGGATTCGGGAAGAAGTTCGTCCTCGCGCCGCGGCCTGACAGCGCCGCTCCCGGAGACGCGCGGGGCCCGGCTCATGCCGCGATTGGTCACGCGCTCGATGCCAACGAACTCCAATTCCTGTTCCGGCGGGCCCTCCACTTCCCAGACACAACTCGATGGCTTCGCGAATGCGGTCGGTGACCTCGTCGAGAGACCCCCGCTGCGTGTGGCACGCTGGGATCTGGGGAACCGAGGCTACGTAATAGCCTTCCGGGTCGCGCTCAATCACGACATCGAACTGGCGCTGCACCTGGATGCGTCCTCGCTTCCATAGTAGACCCCGAAGGCCGGATACACCCGCCCGTGCCTTGCCGTGATCGCGAAGCGCCGCCAGGCCGCAACAGACGCTCTGGCGTCCAGACCTCCAATGAACGGCCTCGTCGGCCGAGGCGTGTGGCGCGTCTCGGGCATAGACACCGCGACGACCAGGCAATACTGGATGACTTCCGGATCGCCGACCATATAGGGCGGGGGATACGGACAGAACGCCGTTTCGGGTCAACGGAAGTCCGAATGTACGACATGGCGACTATACGGCTAAGTGAAAGCGTTGGG
>CAYPUQ010000201.1:0-4333 GCA_964413655.1 uncultured Solibacteraceae bacterium
AACCGAGCAGGAGTGCCCGCGGCGTGATGTCGCGCAGGCCCCGCAGGGTCGCGGAGATCACCACGACCGCGACCACGACGCCCGCCGCCACGCCCGCCGCCAACACGTCCGGTGTCACGGCCAAGTCCAGCCGCGACGTGCCGACGGCGTCCACCCACCAGGTGCGAAGTCCGTACAGGATCAGCCCGGACCAGGCCACGGCGCCCCACGCACCGACCAACCCACCGAGGACGGCCAGTACGACGCCCTCGGTTCGGAACAACATCACGATGGTTCGCCATGGGATGCCGGTCGCCTCCAGTAACCCGATCTCGCGCAGCCGCTGCTCGATGCCGAGGCGGAAGAACAGACCTGCCAGCAACAGCGCGGAGACCATCAGGAAAAAGCTGAAGTAGAGAAAGTATTCGCCGAAATCGGTCGCGCCGCGCGAGGCGTCGAGATTCTGCGCCCGGAAAGGGATGATGGCCAGCCCGTGCTGTTGCGGGTCCAGCGCCGCGCGGAGGCGGCGTTCGTAGTCGACGGTTGCGGCGCCGGCCTCCACACTAGGCGGCGGTGTCAGGCGCAGACCGGTGAGTTTGCCGAAGCGGCTCTGCCAAAGCTCCTGGCCGCGACCGAGCCAAAGGAAGCCCTTGGGGGTGGTGCGGTAGTCGCCCCAATACTGCTCGTCTTTCGGCCGGATCCGGCTCAAATCGAGTGGAAATGGCGGGTCCCAGTCGCTAACGCTATCGGAATCGGTAATGCCGGGATACTCGGGAACAAGGTCGCGGTCGGCGGCAAGGCCGCGCATCGGAGTGATGGCGGCTAGGCGAAGCGTCGCATTCCGCGTGAGCAGCCGACCGTCGGCCTCCCAGAAATAGTACTCGATCTCGACGGTGTCGCCGGGGCGCACGCCCAGGTCCCGCGCCGCCCATTCGTTGAGTACGAGCGCGTCGGGCGGTAGCTCCGTGGACGCCGGCAGCGGCAGCGCGCGCAGGTCGAGCGCCGCCAGCAGCGAGTACGGCGTCGTGCGCTCTCCCGCGCGCATCGTGTTGACCATGTAAGTGAGAACCGGCAGTAGCGTAAAATCCGCCTCGGCGGCTACGCGCCGCGCCGTCTCGGCCAGCGGTTCGGACAGGACTCCGGCCGCAGCGTCCAGTTCCAAGGCTCCCGCCGTGGCGATCCAGCGCGCGCGGAGGCCGAGGTCGGCCAGCGTGAAGTGCTCCCGGAGGGTCGAGCCTGGGTCGTCCGGTTCCGGCCCCAGCAGAATGGTGTTCACCAGCCCAGTGGCGCCGAGTTCCGTTTGCAGTCGTTCGAGCGGCACGAAGACGGCCCGCACGTCGCCCTGTTGGGGACGCAGCGAAAACTCGCCGAGTTGTTCCGGCGCGAGCACCGTCTTTACGGTGAAGCGCATGGTCGCGGCGGCGTCTTCCTTGCGGCCGTGCAGCGATTCGGCCGGAATCGCCGAGGGCTTTTCGACGCGCAGCAGCACCGGGTCGCCGGGCGCGGCGCCGAGGTCGGCCGCCAGGGCCTCGGACAACGCCGCCTCCCGCGGTTCGATGAAGGGCGCGGCGCGTCCGTGAAATTTCCAGAAGCCCGGATCGACGGCATAGACGGCGACGCGGGTCGCGCGGCGGCCGGTGGTTTGATGGGAGACGATGCCTTCGAGCGCGATCAGCGGCGCCGCGCCAGGAAACACTTTCGAGAGTTCCGCGCGGAACAGGTTCGCCGACAGGACGGCGGCGTGCGTATTGCCGAGGCGTTCGAGCGCGAGTTCCCGCAGGCTTTCGCGAACGGAGCGGCCCACGACCAGCGAGCCTGCCAGCACCGCGACGGCCGTCGCGACGCCGGCGAGAACCGCGGCGTTCGTGCGCCAGTAGTGAGCGAGGTTGCGGAGGAGAAGGGTCCGCGGGGTCATCGACGGTCCAGACTCCAGTGTATCGGGCGGCGGGCCCTCTTTTAACTGTGCTGGATGCTTCGCGGCATTGGAACGTCTTGCTGGTCGCGCTGTCGCTCTCGATCGGCGGGGGCGTGCGCGGGAACTGGGGGCACGAGTACGGTGCGATGATTCCGGGGGCGCTGTCGGTGCTGGCTGTGGCGGATCGTTTGCGCACGCGACGGGATGACCCACTCGCGGCTGGCGGCTCACGGGTTTGCGATGCTGTTCTTTACCGCGCTGTTGGGGGCTTGTGGGAGGCGCCGGGACGGCGATGGCCCGAGGGGCTGCCGCATGGCTGAACTGGTTCGATACCGATTGGATCGGTGTTTCGCTGTTGTTGATATCCACCAGCGGCTACCGGCTGATCCGCCACGAGGGCAGCGCCGCCGTTTCGCTGACACTCCAGATTGCCTTGGGCTGGTGGGCGGGTTTTCTTCTGCTGTCGGTCCTCTTGGGCCTGGTTGCAGGCGATGGGACGCGCCAGCGCCATTCAGATTCAGACCAACTGGTGGAGCGTCATGGAGCAATCGTTTGGGTTCGTTTCCGGCGTTGGCGTGGCGGAGGCGATGAGCCGTCTGGCGCGGGGCCGGCCGGTCGAGAGGATGCAGCCTGGCTTGGTCGCCTGGGCCCAGGACTTTTGCGTGGCTTTTCTGCTGCTGGTGGTTACCTGCGTGAGCATCGGCGCGAACCTCAGCGGCGTGTGGCAGAATGGCATTGTCCCGGCACTGGTTTACGCGATACCGGCGGCTTGGTGGTGGAACTTGGCGTATGCGCTGGAGGCAGTACCCGAGTCGGCGTTGGGCCGGGTGCAGTGGCCTTCGTGGTGTTTGTGTGGTGGATTTTGCTCGGCAACCTTTCGCGATTGACGCCGTTTCACGAATAGCGTTTGGTCACCGAGGGCGTCATTTCATGACAACGCATCCCTCCTGACTCTGACGGCGCTGTTGACGGTGTCACGCTCCACTACTCGCGACGGCATGGAGCCCTTCCAGGCTCTTGATCTTGGCCGTCAGAGTGGTTCGCTTCAGCCGTAGCAGATCGGCGGCCATTTTCTTATTGCCGTTCGTCCGGCGAAGCGCTTGCCGGATGAGATCGAGTTCGATGCCGTTCACGATGGCCTCGAAGTCGATGCCGTGATCCGGAACCAGGATGCGGTGCGGCCCGGCATGCGCCGCTGGCCGGCGGTCGTCCTCGACCGGCAGGTCAAAGTCCGGCGGCAGTAATTCTTCCCTGTCGCCGCTCAAAATCACCGCCATCTCGATGGCATGTTCGAGCTGGCGGACGTTGCCGGGCCAGGAATAGCGAGCCAGATCGTAGAGGGCGCCGGGGCTCAGCGTCTTGACCGGCAGACCCTCGTGACGGCAGACCTTCTCGACGAAGTGCGTGGCGAGCAGAGGTATGTCGCAGAGGCGTTCGCGCAACGGCGGAACGCGGACCGGCACGACGTTCAACCGGTAAAAGAGGTCCTCGCGGAACTCTCTCTCACTGACGCGGCGCAACAGGTTGGCATTGGTGGCGGCGATGACGCGGACGTCCACATTGACGATTTCCCCGCCGCCGAGACGCTGAATCTCGCGTTCCTGAAGAACGCGCAGTAGCTTGGTCTGAAGTTCGAGCGGCATATCGCCGATCTCATCTAGGAAGACGGTTCCTCGGTGCGCCTGCTCGAAGCGGCCGATCCGGCGCTGGAAGGCGCCGGTGAAGGCACCGCGCTCGTGGCCAAACAGTTCGGCCTCCAGGAGGTTTTCGGGCAGGGCGCTGCAGTTCACGGCGACGAACGGATGCCGGGCGCGGTCTCCGGCGTTGTGAATGGCTCGTGCCACTACCTCTTTCCCGGTACCCGTTTCGCCGGTGATCAGCACCGTACAACGGCGGTTCCGGATCAGTTGAATCGCCGCCGCCAAGCGCTGTATCCCCGGGCTCCGGCCGATCAGGTTGGCCAGCCATGGTTCGGCTGACGGCTCCAACCGGGCGGCCGGATCCGGGAAAGAGAGAGGAGGAGGCGTCGTTGGTGGATCGGGTACCAGCAACATCAACCTTCCATCGGCAGCAACCCGAAAAGTTTTAGACTTTTTTTGAAAATATTTTGGTGTGTGCCTCTTTTTTCTGGCCGCGACTCTGTTCGCACTCCCCTTGGCGCCGTCCGCGGAGTGGAGTGTGGCCGTTTACTCGGGCGCCGCCCGGACGCCCGACAGCTTCGTCCGCATCGACCAGCCGGGAACGAGCACGCGCGTCCGATTCGACGGCGTGAGCTTCGAGGGCCGCTCCTTCACCAGCACCAGGCGGGGAGGGTCGCCGCGTCCACGCCGTTGGCGATCCGCAGCCGCTCGCCGTTGGCCAGCAACAGTTTCCAGCGGCGCCGTGCTGGCCATGGTTTTCAGCAGCGCGAACTGCACCGGTTCGCTCTTGCCCAGTCCC
>CAYPUQ010000201.1:4433-11206 GCA_964413655.1 uncultured Solibacteraceae bacterium
CCGCATCCAGCAACACACCGTTCTCCAGCCCCTGCTAGTCCTGTGGCGTTTGACTCAGGAGCGGACCGACAAGAGCCGACATGAGTGTCGGCTCGGCACGCAGTGCGCGCGCTCCGTCAGATGCCTTCGCCGGGCGTGAGGTCCGCGCCGGGGAGGATGGCGCGGAGTTCCAACGCGCGGATCACCTGGTTGGCGGCGTCGGGGTCGCGGGGCGATAGCTCGCTGGGCGCGAGAGCGAAGAACTGGCCCGGCGGCAGAAGCGAGGCGATGCGCTCGCGGTCGGTTGGATCTTCCGAGGCCACCGAGCAAACCACGATCAGCCCGGCGGCGTGGAGGATACGCGCGATGTCTGGCAACTCGTGGCTTTCGGCATCGTCGGCGAGGGCCTGGACCAGGCAGCCGCGATCGAAGAGGCGGCGCTCGATGTGCCAGGCGAGGTCCTTGCGCGCGGTCAGCCAAACGACAGCCGGCAGGTGTCCGGCGCGGGCGTACCGCTCGGCTGGGGTGACGCGCTCCCCTTCCAAATCGACGCGGAGGAACCGCCCGGCGCCATCCTCGCGGTGCGCCGCGCGGCTCTCGTGGATCATACCCGCGCCGACCGTTCCATTGTGCAGCGGGTCGATCACGACCAAGGCGCCAGTGGTCCGGTTGCGCTGGTAAGGATCGAAGAACACCGGCCGGCTGGTCTCCACGCGGACCACGCCAATCTCGTTGAGATGAAGCTGTTCGGCCGGCTGGCGATCCAGCGTATTGATATCCACCCGGCACTGCAGTTCCTCGATCTTGCCGCCGATGGTCTGGGTGGTGTGCTTAAAAAGGTACGGCCGGCCGGGCTGCAGTGGTTCGCTGTGCATCCAAACGACTGTCGCCTCGAAGCGGCGCGAGACGTGCGGCATGCGGGCGGGATCCACCAGCATGTCGCCGCGCGAGATGTCGAGTTCGTCTTCCAGCGCGACGGTTACCGACATGGGCGCGAAGGCCTCGGCGAGGTCGCCGTCGTAGGAGGCTAACTGCTTCACGCGGGTGGTGCGGCCGGACGGGAGCGCCATCACCGTGTCGCCGGGCCGGAGTACGCCGGAAGCAAGCTGGCCGGCATAGCCACGAAAGTCGAGATCGGGGCGGATGACGTACTGCACGGGAAGCCGCAGATCGTCGAAGTTAGCGGCCGCGGCAACGGGCACAGCTTCGAGATATTCCAGCAGACTGGGGCCGTCGTACCAAGGGGTGCGCGCGCTGCGGGTGACGACGTTATCGCCGTCGAGCGCCGAAAGGGGAATGAACCGGAGGTCCGGCACGCCGAGCTGGCCGGCGAAGCCGAGAAAGTCCTCGCGGATGGCGTCGAAGACCTCCTCGCGGAAATCGACGAGGTCCATCTTGTTGACGGCGACGACGAGGTTAGGAATGCCGAGCAGCCAGGAAATATAGGTGTGTCGGCGCGACTGCGGCAACACACCGTTCCGCGCGTCCACCAGGATGATGGCCAATTGCGCGGTGGAAGCGCCGGTGGCCATGTTCCGGGTGTACTGCTCGTGGCCCGGCGTGTCGGCGATGATGAATTTCCGCCGCGGCGTGGAGAAGTAGCGGTAGGCGACGTCGATGGTGATGCCCTGTTCGCGTTCGGCCTTGAGGCCGTCGGTGAGCAGCGAGAAATCGATGGGCCCGGCAGCGCGGTTCACGCGGGAGTTTTTGACGGCGTGAAGCTGATCCTCATAGACGGCCTTCGAATCGTAGAGCAGGCGCCCGATCAAGGTGGACTTGCCGTCGTCGACGCTGCCGGCGGTGGAGAAGCGCAGAAGTTCGGACCGCTCGTGGTGGGCGAGGAACTCCTCGATGGTGGCGGGCGCCACGACAGTTTGCGTCTCCAGCGGCGCGGCCATCAGAAGTAGCCCTCCCGCTTCTTCTGTTCCATCGAACCTTCCTGGTCGTGGTCGATCACGCGATTCTCGCGCTCCGAGCGCCGGAACTGAATCAGTTCCTCAATGATCCTCGGCAGGGTGTCGGCCTCCGACCGGATGGCGCCGGTGCAGTAAGTACAGCCGAGCGATCGCATGCGGGACATCACTAGTTGCGGTTTCTCGCCGGGCAGGATCGGGAGATCGTACTCGATGGGGAGCAGCGCATTTCCGCGAACCACCATCGGGCGCGGCTTGGCGAAATAGAGGGGCACCACCGGGATGTCTTCGAGGTAAATGTAGTGCCAAACGTCGAGTTCCGTCCAATTGGAGAGCGGAAAAACGCGGATGGTTTCGCCCTTATCGATCCGGCAGTTGTAGAGGTTCCAAAGTTCGGGGCGCTGGTTCTTCGGGTCCCACTGGCCGAACTGGTCGCGGAAGGAGTAAACGCGTTCCTTGGCGCGGGACTTCTCCTCGTCGCGGCGGGCGCCGCCGAAGGCAGCGTCGAAGCCGTGGAGGGTGAGGCCGTCCAGCAGGGCTTTAGTCTTGAGGAGCGCGCAGCATTTCTGGGTTCCGAGCCGGAAGGGGTTCGCGCCGTTGGCGATCGCTTCCTGGTTCGTATAGCTGATCAAAGTAGCGCCGATGGAGGCGGTGAACCGGTCGCGGAACTCGATCATTTCCTGGAACTTGTACGTCGTGTCGACGTGCATCAGCGGAAATGGGATCCGGCCGGGGTGGAAGGCCTTTTGCGCCAGCCGCACCATCACCGAGGAATCCTTGCCGATGGAGTACAGCATCACCGGTTTCTGGAACTCGGCGGCAACTTCGCGGAGGATGTGGATGCTCTCGGCTTCCAGCGCGCGAAGATGCGTAAGCGTACGGGAGGACAGCATGGAAATGCGAAGTTGTCTTCCAGTCTAGCACGGAATCTGATCAAAGTCTATCGGGATGAGGTAGATTTGGGCGCGCCGCCAGGAGCAAGAGTCACCGCCCGCCCGATGTTGTACCCTGTCTATTGTTCCCTTTTCATCGCTGGTGGCAATACCGGCAGCCTGGGAGGCCGCCGCAAGCCGGGAGCCTGCCCCACCTTCTGGTCCTTGCCGTTGTACTCGCCGCCGGCCTCGCCGCCCAGGAGCGGACCGGCTCGCTGACCGGCAGTGTCAGCGACGGGTCCGGCGGTGCCATCGCGGGCGCCGCGGTTCGGCTCACCAACACACAAACAGGATGGCGGCGCGAGGCCGTCAGCGGGCCGGAAGACGGCGTCTTCCGTTTCCTGGCGGTGCCGGTGGGAACGTACCGCCTCACCGCCCAAAAGCAGGGCTTTCAGCAGGTCGTGCGCCAAGGGGTGGGCGTCGGCGTGAACCAGGCCGCGCGGGTCGACTTCACGCTGGCAGTGGCCGCGACCGAGCAGTCGATCACCATTGTCGCCGACGCTTTTCAGGTGAACACGCAGAACGCAACCGGCGGCGCGGCCATCGGCGCTCGGCAGATCGTCGAACTGCCGCTGAACGGTCGCGATTTCCTGTCGCTCGGGACCCTCGTTCCAGGTGCGGTCCAATCGCCTTCCCGCTATGAGGTGCAGGGGCTCCAGGCCGCGCGGAACGGATTCTCCGTGAATGGTCTGCGCACCCAGTCCAATAGCTTCCTGCTCGACGGCGTGACGAATAACGACCCGCAATTCAACGGATACGTGTTCACGCCGCCACCCGACGCGCTAGACCAGTTCAAGATCATCAATTCCACGTATTCGGCCGATTACGGCACAAACGCCGGCAGCGTCGTGAATGCCATCACCCGGTCCGGTGGCAACGAGATTCACGGCCGTCTGTGGAATTTCCTCCGCAACGACGTCTTCGATGCGCGGAATTTCTTTGCCGCCTCCCGGCCCCCCTTGCGCCAAAACCAATTCGGCGCCATGCTCGGCGGTCCGGTGATACGCGACCGGACGTTCTTCTTCGCCTACTATGAGGGCCTCCGTGCCCGCACCGGCACCGTGCGGAATGTGGTGGTCCCGACCGATGCGCAACGTGCCGGCGACCTCGCCGGTGTCATGCCGCCACCGCGCGACCCGGACATCGGGAATCAACTCTTCCCCGGCGGTATGATTCCCGCCAGCCGTATTCATCCCATCAGCCGGCGGCTACTCGACGAGTTGGTTCCGCGCGCGAATACCGGGCCGAACCGGTATCTGGATGCGCCCTCGGTGGCGGAGGATGGCGAGCAGTTCGGCGGCCGGGCCGACCACCGTTTCTCCGACAGCAGCCTGCTTTTCGTGCGCTACTCCTACCGGCGGAACAATGTGCGGAACCCGCTCGGCGCCGGGACCTTCTCGCCGGAGGGGTCGCGTTCGGAGGATCACGGCCACTCCGCGGTGCTGTCGCACACGGCCACGCTATCGCCCACCCGGCTCAACGAAGCCAGCGTTGCGTTTCTCCGGCAATTCACGCGGCCGGCCACCTGGAGCGGCGCCGATCCGGCGTCATACGGGTGGGAGTACGGCAGCACCGAGCCATCGGCGCTCGGGCTGCCGATTGTTTCGATCAGCGGCCTGTTCAGTCTCGGCGACGTCGCGCAGAGCTACACGAAACTGGCGCGGAATACGTGGCAGGCGTTCGATAACTTCAGTTGGATTCGGGGCCGGCACACGTTGAAGTTGGGCGGCGACTACCGATACCAGCAGCTCTTTCTCGTTTTCCCGAACCGTCCGAATGGCGACTTCAGCATTACGGGCGCGCGGTCGGGCAACGTGCTGGGCGACTTTCTGCTCGGCCTGCCGGCGCAGTTCCGGCAGGGCGGGGGCCAGCCGGCAAAGCACTTCATCGGGCGGCAGTCGGGCTTCTACTTCCAGGACGACTGGAAGGCCACCCGGCGCTTGACGCTGAACCTCGGCGTGCGCTACGAATTGCCGCTGTCCTACTACGACAAGCAGGACCGGATGGCGAGTTTCCAGCCGGGGCGGCAGTCCGAGGTGTATCCCGGCGCGCCGGCGAACCTGCTGTTCCCGGGCGATGGCGGCGTGCCGCGCGC
The DNA here is from genome assembly GCA_964413655.1 of uncultured Solibacteraceae bacterium. Taxonomy (GTDB): domain Bacteria; phylum Acidobacteriota; class Terriglobia; order Bryobacterales; family Bryobacteraceae; genus CAYPUQ01. The sequence continues at coordinate 9,353 of CAYPUQ010000201.1, forward strand.
GACGATCCAGACGGACCGCAACAATTTCGCACCGCGCTTCGGCTTCGCCTACGATGTCACCGGCGATGGCCGCAGCAGCCTGCGCGGCGGCTACGGCATCTTCTACGACGCCGTGCCCGGCGTGGCCGTCTTCCAGAACATCAATGTTCCACCCTTTAACCGGTTTGTGCAGGTGGACATTCCGCGGTCGTTCGCCGACCCGTACGCCGGATTCCCGGTGAATCCTCAGACTGACCCGGCGCGCGCGTTCCCCTGCCCGTGCCTGGTGATTGGTTTTTCGCCCGACTTTCGGACGCCGTACTCGCAGAACTTCCACTTCTCAGTCCAGCGGCAACTGGAGCAGAACCTGCTGCTGGAGATCGGGTATGTGGGGTCGCTCGCCCGGAAGCTGGCTGGTTACCTGGAGGTGAATCCGGCCGTTCCCGGGCCGGGCGCCACCCGGGAAAACACGCAGCAGCGCCGATTGCATTCGGACTACTCGCTGGTGCGGCCGACGTTCAGCCGGTTCAACTCGAACTACAACGCGCTGCAGGCGCGCCTCGATAAGCGCCACTCGCGCGGCCTGTACTTCCTGCTGTCTTACACCTGGGCGAAGGCGATCGACTACCAGTCGTCGGTGAATTTCGGCGGCGAGAACCGGCCGCAGGACGCGTTCAGTCTGCGCGACGTCCGCGGACTTGCAGCGTTCGACGTGCGGCACCGGCTGGCCGGCAGTTATGGCTGGGATCTGCCGTTCTTCCGCGGGCGGCGCGGGGCGGCGGCGCTTTTACTGGGCGGCTGGCAGTTGGCGGGCATCGTGTCGGCGCAGACCGGCGGACCGCTTACCGTTACCGAGCCGGTAGACCGGAGCCTGCGAGGACTCCTCGCCGACAGGCCCGATTTGATCCGCGATCCCAATAGCGGCCCGCGGACGCCTCAGCAGTGGTTCGACACGTCTGCGTTTGTTCGGCTGCCCGACCTCGCTGGCGGCCAGCGCTCGGGTACGGCGGGCCGGAATGTCGTGATCGGTCCGGGTTTTGTGCAGACGGATATCTCGATCCGCAAGCAGTTCCCGATGGCGGAAGACCAGGGCCTGGAGTTCCGGGCGGAGTTCTTCAACGCGCTGAACCGGACCAATTTTCGCGATCCGCTCACCAATATCGGCCAGCCGGCGACATTCGCCGTCATTCAGGCGGCCCGGCCGGCCCGGATTATTCAGATGGCCTTGAAGTATTCGTTCTAAGGGACTACCGGCTAAAGCCGGTAAGTTTCTTGCCGACTGAAAGTCGGCATGCGGCTAAAGCCGCCTGAAGTAGCCGCAGCTGATAGCCGCCTCAAGGCCGTGTCGGGCGAGGCCGATCTCCGGCTCACCGGCTCGTTCGTCCCTCGCCGACCGGTCGCTTGCTCTCGCACAAGTCCTCGTTCTCTCCACCATCCGTAGTCACTTCCTGCTCCCCTTCCTGTGGCCGCCCCCGACTCCTTCCCTCTGCCCGAACGCTGTCGTCCTCCTCGATAGCCCGATCATCCGCTTGCCGTGAGCGTCTGGTGAACCGCCTTGCGCCTCACCTCGCGCGTCCCGGTGGTTCCTGCAGAATCAGGCCTGGGCGGCAACAGCGAGGGGCTTCCAGTTGTGCGGAAGCAACACGTCGAGGCGGTTGATCGGATGCGTTGCAATCCGCGACAGCACATCCCGGAACCAAGCGAACGGCTCGACCGCATTCCGCTTGCACATCGCGATGAAGCTCAGCAACACGGCTGCTGTCTTGCCGCCGTTGTCGCTGCCGAAGAAGGTCCAGTTCCCACGCCCGATCGCGATGTCGCGATTCGCCCGCTCGGTGGCGCCATTGTCGATTTCCAGATCGCCGTCCTGGAGAA
>CAYPUQ010000202.1:0-11190 GCA_964413655.1 uncultured Solibacteraceae bacterium
GGGCTCGGGGGCGGGGCGGAGCCGCTGGGGGATTCCGGGGGTGGCGGCAGATCGGGCGCGGCGGCGGGCGGCGTTAGCGACCGTTCGCCGTTCTTGCGGAGTTCCTGGAAATACTGCTGGACGTAATGCCGGTGCTGGAGTGGCACTTCATCGCGGCTGATCTCGCCGCCGGCCTCCGCATGCGCTCCGCCGCGCTGAGAGTAAGCGGTTTTGAGCTGCTGCTTACCGGACGTCACCTCCACCAGGATCTCGCCGGAAACCGATTGCGCACGCTTGCCGAAGATCTCGCTGATCTTGCCCATCGCGGCCATCTGCTCGGCGTCGCGGATGGCTTTCTCTCCGTCCTGCGAGCCCATCCCACTTTTGTTGTTGGACGGGTCGCCCTGGTCGGCCCCCTTATCGGAACTCTGACCCTGGCTCGCTTGTGCCTGTTGCTGGGCGTCGGACTCGCCGCCTTCGGCGTCGTTGTCTGTCCCTTTCGCCTGCGACTGCGACTGCCCGGCCTGCCCTTTCTGCCGGCTGTTGGGGTCGCGCTCGCGCGACATGGACTCGCCGCGCTCGCTACGGGCGCCTGCCTGTGTACCCTGTTCGCCGGCGCGCGGCGGGATCTTCAGCTTCGCCATCAGGTTGGCCATGGCATCGCGCATCTTGTCCATGAGGTTGGACTCTTCGGGCGACGGCGGCTGCTGGCGGCCGCCCTGCTGTTGCGGCGACGCGGCGTTCGGGCGGCCCGCCGGATCGGTGGTGGCACTCTCGCCGCCGCTCGACTGTTCTCCGCCCTCGTCCGAGCCAGGTTCGCTTTCGGCGGGATCGGCTTTCGCTTGCAGGGAGACCTGATCGGATCGCTCACGTCCGCGAACCGCGTCCTCGTTATTGACATCGGGCACATCGACGATATCGAGCACGGAATCCTGCGCGGCGTCGAGTTCCTTAGGGCGTTCGGCCCCCTGTTCCACCGCCAGTGCGAACGGTTTCTCGGGAACCGCCTTTTTGGGCCCTTTCTTTTGCGCCTGCTGCTGCATCGTGTGGCTGAACAGCGCCTCGGCGGTGACGATGGGCGCGCGCAGGTCCAGGCTGCCGGTGGCGCCGTAGCGCACCGCCATTAATCCGGCGGCGACCACGGCCAGTCCGGCGGCAATCCAGACCGAGCGAGGTCGAACGAGCGGGAGCGCCATCGCGTGATCGGCGGACGCCGACAGATCTTCGGCCACCGCGCGCTGGGCCCGGACCAGTTCAGCCGGAGCGCGGCGGTCGTTTACCGATGCGAAGAATACCGCGGTCGAGAGCGTATCGCGCAAGGAGAGGCGCTGGTCCAACAATTGGGCCATTTCGTAGCGAGACGGGATGCGCCGCGCGACGCGAACGGCTCCATACACGCAGGCGCCGAGGAACAGGGCGACGGGCCAGTACCAGTCGAGGATCTGGGTTCCGGCGAGCAACAGGAGCACCGCGCCGCCGAGCGCAAGACACACCCCGACCGCCGCCTGCTGAATTGTTTCGAGACCGAGCCACCGGCGCCGCGCCTTGCCAAGCACGGCGTCCAGCGCTCCACCGGCCGGATTCGTCAACTGCACTCGACCACAATTATTGCAGATTCGTTCGAGCCTGCTACTATGGTGAACCGGAAGAGACAGTGGACGAACGCGCCTTTTACGTCGAATCGCAGGCCACGAAACCAGCCCGCCTCGTGTGTCCCTACTGCCGCCAGGCCGAGTCGTACGACCTTCGCTGGCTGGTGCGCAAAAAGCGTGATCAGTTACCGCGCGGCGCAGACGAGCGCGACCGCGCGAAATTCGCCAAGGCGGCCAGTTACATGGTGTTGCTGGACGACAAAGTGATGTGCAAGGATATGCGCTGCCGGAAGCGCTTCGACATCAGCGGCATCAAGACGACAGCGTTTCTCACCGAGTAGCCAGGCCGCCGGCAACGACCGATGGCCGGAGACTTTGATGCCCACCCGCGGAAGCAAGGGTTAGCGAGCAAGGGTGAAGTTGACGTCGATGGCGAGCGCTACTTCCACAGGTTCGCCATTGAGCAAAGTGGGACGGTAGAGCCACTGCTGGACGGCGGCGAGCGCGGCGGGGACCAGGAGAGGGTGGCCGCTGGTGGCGCGCAGCGATCGAATCCGGCCGTCGCGGCCAATCACGGCTTCCAACTGGACGACGCCTTGTGTCCGCGTCTGAATTGCAAGCCGCGGATAGCCCGGTTTCACCTCGCGCAGGAGCACCGGCGGTTTTACGTCGCCGCCGACACGGACTGGGCCGTTCGCCGGTGCGACGGCAGGTTTGGCGGGGGGTGGCGGCGGCGGACGGCCGGGCGGTTTTGCGACCGGATGAAAACTGCGCGAAGTGCTCTGAGCGAATGCTTCGACTCCAGGAAGGAACGGACCATCGAGGGCAAGGACCGAAGCGGTCCCGAAGCCGGGTACGGGTTCGTCGATCATTGCGATGCTTGCCGGCACGGCAGTTGGAGCGCGGAACTCGAATTGGCGGCGCGGCGCAGCGGCGGGCGCCACCGTGGCAGCACGTGGCGTATCCGCCAGTTTGACAGCAGAGCGCCAGAACGGCGGCGGTTCCAGCCGAACTGGCGGGAGCGCCTCGATCCGTAGGAGTGGAACGAGAATCAGGATGCCAGCGACGGCAGACTGGAACAATGCCGAGACGGAAAAGGTCCACGGCCGGCGGGCGCGGCTTGGGTCTTCGAGGATCGAGTGCTCAAACATTTTCAGCCCCTTCAAAGGTGTTGACACCGGGAGCGGCTGGCGGGTTCCGAATCGGTCGGCGGGGTGGCCGGCAAAGCGCGACGGGAAAGCGAAGAGTGGTCCCATCGGTATTGGCGACAGAAACCGGGCCCAAGCGTCGCCAGGATTGGCGACGGGGCACGCACGAGTGCGTGCGCCACGGAGTGTCAGCAATTTGCAGCGAGGTCTGTTACCGATTCACGTCGCTTTGAGCGGATAATGGAAAGGCGCGGCCAGGGGAGCGACCGCCGGGCCGGCGCAGGGAGATCCATGCTCGCTCTCACCGGCCAAATCCGCTTCCGCGACAATAAGCGTGCCATTTCCGAACTAGCCGAACTTTCGGAGCAGTTGCCGGAAGCGGTGCGAAACCGCCTCGCCGTCCTTTTGGCGAACTCCGCCGACCCGGACGGAGCGTTGCTGTTTTTAAGCCGGATAGTTCACGAACAGCCCACCGCCTTTCAGCGAATCGCCGCGTCACCCGTCAGTCTCCAGTACCTGATCACCATCTCTTCCCACAGCGCGTTTCTTTCGGACGAGTTGCTGAAGACGCCGCAGTGGCTCGATCCGCTGCCGGGCGCCGGTGACATGCGCCGCGTCCTCTCGGCGGAGGAATACTGTGCCCGCCTCGAGACCCTGCTCGCGCCGTGCGGCCCGGTCATTCCCCCCGCTGAGGTCCTCGCGCTGTTTCGCCGGCGCCAGATCATGCGGATTCTCCTGCGGGACGTGCTTCGTTACGCCACCCTCTCCGACATTGTGGAAGAGCTTTCCAATCTGGCGGACGCGATCCTGGAACAAAGCTATCTGCAAATCTATGCGCACCTGCAGTCCCGCTACGGCACGCCGCGCTACGTCGACGAAACCACCGGCGCGCAGCGCGACTGCGGTTGTGCCGTGCTGGCGCTCGGCAAGCTAGGCGGCCGGGCGCTCAACTACAGCTCCGACATCGACCTGATGTTCATCTACACGGCCAATGGCGAAACAAGCGGGCCGGAGGTTGTTTCCAACAAAGAGTTCTTCAAGAAGCTCGCCGTTCAACTGACGGAGCTGCTGTCGACGTACACCGCGCAGGGGCTCTGTTACCGGGTGGATCTGCGGTTGCGGCCGGAAGGAAGCCTGGGGGAGGTGTGCATCTCACTCGACGGCGCCCGCCACTACTACTCCAAGCGCGCCCGGGATTGGGAGCTGCAGATGCTCATTAAGGCGCGGGTAGCCGCCGGGCATCGGAAGACCGGGCGCGCGCTACTCGATTTCGTAGAACCGTTGATCTACTCCACCACGCTCGACTTCAAAGCCATTGAAGCCGTCTCGGACGCCCGGGAGCGCATAGGGGAAAAATTGGCTCGCCGGCGCGGCGGCAAGGGCGAGTTCAATATCAAGCTTGCGCCGGGCGGCATCCGGGACATCGAGTTCCTGGTGCAGTGTCTCCAGCGCCTCCACGGCGGGCGTGAGCCATGGGTGCGGCACGGCGGCACACTCCTCGCGCTGTTCCGGCTGCGCGACAAGGAAAAGCTTTCCGACTACGAATACTCCCAACTCGCCTCGGCCTATCAGTTTCTGCGCAACCTGGAGCACCGTCTCCAGGTCGAGCACGATCTGCAAACCCACGCGCTGCCCGAGAATCCGGAGAAGCTGGAGTTGCTGGCGCGCCGCATGGACTCTTCCCAATTGGGCACCGATCCGTCGGCGGCGCTCCTCATCGATCAGGTTCACGCGTACCTGGAAGCCGTTCGCGAGATCTACGAGCGGGTCATCCGCGCCAACAATCCGCTCTATTACTACTCGGAAGCCGCGCCGTTCATGGCATCTCCCGGCGAAGAACCACCGACGCCGCCCCACCCGCCCGAGCCGATGAACCCCCAGACGAGCAGCCTCATCCGGTCGCTCGACCAGCGCGCACCCGGCCTCGCCGGCTCATTGTCGCGGCTGAACATCCGCCGTGGCGCCGCCGCCTTCGAACTGTTTCTCGAAAAGATACTCGACAACCCGGCTTGGCTGCGCTGGCTGGACGACGACCCGGTACTGGCGAGCTATGTTGTAGACCTCTTCGAGCACAGCCCGTTCTTTGCCGAGCAGTTAAACCGGAAACCGGACCTGATCGAGGAGCTGCGGCAGCTTCCGCTCCCGCCGGAAAAGCAGACGCAGTATGCCGAGATGCCGCCGCTGCTCGCCGATCCGGTCGCCCTGCGCCGGTTCTTTAGCCGCGAGATGCTGCGCATTCAATCCGAAAGCATTTGCCTCCGCCGGCCGATCTTCGAGACTTTGCGGCGCACTTCGGATCTGGCCGACTGCGTCATTGCCACGGCGTATTCGCTGGCCGTCGAACACACCGTTGCCAAGATGCCGCCAGCCACGGCCGGCTATGTGCCGCGCGACCAGATGATGGTGGTCGCACTCGGGCGGCTCGGAATGCTGGAGTTCGACCTTGCCTCGGATGCCGACCTCGTCTTCGTTCTGCCCGACCGGGACGGCGACGAGTGTGTCTTCTGGACTCGAGTTGCGAACCGCCTCATCAACCTCATCACCGCCTATACCGGCGAAGGCGTTCTGTTCAGTGTCGATACGCGCTTGCGGCCCAACGGCCGCGAAGGTTCGCTAGTTCAAACGGAGGGGACATACAAGGACTATTTCTCTCAACGGGCCGAGGCCTGGGAGGGAATCACGTACTTGAAATCGAGAGCCGTCGCGGGCAACGTGGAACGGTCGACGGCATTTCTCAACGAACTCCAGGAGGTGGACTGGCGGCGGTACGGCCAGAGTGGACGGTCGCGCGAACAACTGCGGGAGATGCGGATGCGCCTCGAACGCGAGGTAGGTCTCGAAAATCCGCTGAAGGCCGGCGAGGGCGGCTACTACGATATCGATTTCGCGTTGATGTTCCTGCGGCTGAAAAGCGCCGGGATATTCTACCCGGTGCTGAACACGCCGGCCCGGATCGACGTCATTGAGAAGATGGGGCACCTGGACCGCGCCGACGCGCACTTCCTCCGCGACGCCGCCACCTTCTATCGCGCGGTCGACCATGGACTGCGGCTCTCCACGGGACACGCCGAGGGCACCCTTCCCGGCGCGCCGCAGCAGTTGGAAATGCTCACCGATCTCGTCAAGCGCTGGACGCCGGATCACCTGCACGACCAGCCGCTACCCGAAGAACTGGAGCAGATCCGCACGCGGACGCGGGAATACTTCAACCGGCTCTTTTCATAAGATGGAGGGAGTGATCCTACGGCTCATGCTCGCGCTCGCCGTGTCCGGACTGGCGCCCGCCGCGGCGAACGAGCCGGACCGGACGGCCGTTCACCACGCTTTTCAGTCGCTTTACAGCTTTCAGTTCGACCGCGCCCACTCCCACGCCAACACCCACATCGAGCGTTACCCCACCGATCCGATGGGGCACACGGTGCGGGCAGCGATTTATCTGTTCTACGAACTGGACCGCCTGCGCATCCTCGCCAGTGAGTTCTTCACCGACGACCGGAAGATTAAGAGCGAGAAGCCGCTCAAACCCGATCCGGAGATCAGAGTGAAGTTCTTCGCCGCCGTCGAGGACGCCGAGCGGACGGCCTTTGCCGCGCTGGCCCGCGATCCGGCGCACAGTCACTCGCTCTTTGCGCTTACTCTCGGCGAAGGAATGAAGACGGATTACACGGCGTTCGTCGAGAAGAAACAACTCCGCAGTTTGCCGTTTGCGAAGCAGTCGAATAAGTACGCCATGGAGCTGTTGCGCACCGACCCCGGTTTCGTCGACGCCCACCTGACCACCGGACTCACGGAATACCTGGTCGGCAGCCTGCCCTTTTTCGTCCGCTGGTTTGTGCGCTTCGAAGGCGTCGAAGGCGACAAGAGGCGAGCCGAGACCAACCTGAAACAGGTGATGGACAAGGGACGCTACCTCGGCCCGTTCGCCGAAGTCCTGTTGTGCGTCTATTACCTGCGCGAGAAGGAGCCCCGCTCGGCCATCGCGCTGCTGGACGGTCTCTCGGCACGCTTCCCGGCCAACCGGCTCTTTCAAGAAGAACTGGGCCGGCTGCGGGAAAAGCACCCGGAGCCAGCCATCCAGTCCGGCGGCCAGTAGGTCAGGCCGCCTGGAATAGAGAGCCTGTCGCGCGGTGTCGTCAAACAGCGGCTGCGTCACGCCGGCGGCCTGGAGTTGATGCGCCAGATACGCATCCAGTTCCTCGCGCGAGAGTCCCTCCAGGTGATACTGCACGGCGATGCGCTGCCGCAGCGCCTCGTGCATCTGCAGCGACAGCGTGCGGCGCAGCAACGGCTGGCCGACCAGCAGCAGCGTCAGGTAGCGCGACGAATCCCTGTCGAAGTTGAGCAGCAGGGGAAGCTGCTCGAGCGCCGGATGGCGCAGCAGTTGGGCTTCGTCGCAGATCAGAATCGGGTGCTGCTTTTTGCTCTGATTCAGCCGCACGATGGCGTGTGAGATCTGGCGTGTCAGGTCGCCGCGATAGTACGCCGGCTCCAGGTCCAGCTCCAGTGCAACTTGGCGGAGCAGGTCGAGAGTCGAGCCAAGCGTCCAGTACAGATACATCACTTTGAACAGATTGGGATTCAGAGCAGCGGTGAAGCTGCGCGCCGCGGTGGATTTGCCCGAGCCGACTTCGCCGGTCAGCAGTCCCGCGCCGTGATGATCGACCAGAAACTGGAGCCGCGCCTTGACCTGACTCCAGGACTGCGAAGCAAACAACTGCTTGGCATCGGGGCTGTCGGAGAAAGGCGTCTTCTTGAAGCCGAAGAAGGTTTCCTTCTCGTCATCTTTCTCATTGACTAACTCGACGAAGTTGATGCCGGTAGGCTCGGGCGGGGAGGGTGCGGCTGGCTTGGCGGAAGGCAACTGGCCGTTGACGACGAGGAGCGCCCAGGGCAAGAGGCCAGAGCGAGTCAATACTGTTTTCTCAACATCGAGACCTTCGCACTCAGTTGATCTCGCAACGCTCGAATCTCTGGGTGCGAGCGAAGCTCGTACAGCCGAAAGTGTGGCCAATCCAGGAAATGCAAGGAGAGAAATCCTCCGGCGACCGACCGGCGCAGGTAGTCGAGCGCCTGGCGGTCCTCGCCTAACTGCGCGGAGATCTCGGCGGAATAGAATGAGGTCCATGGATCGCCGGGATTTGCGTGGAATGCGAGACGAACCTGTTCCCGAGCGCGATGCCCGTTTTCCAGGAATGAGTGAATCAGACCCAGGCCGATGTGGAAGCGCTCGTTCCGGAGGTTGACGCCCTGACGCTCGAGAACCGGTAGCCGTTTCTGGAGGATAGGCCGAACGATCTCGCCTTCGCCGAGGCTCCGCAAGCACAGCGCGGCAAATGCGACGTCAAGCGGACTGTGGTCCCGCAGGAGCTGAACAGCGGCGGAGCGCGCCATTTCGCGATTACCCGTGGACACGGCAAGATTCATTCGCGGCAGTAGCGCCCCCCGCTCAGGGTAGCCCTCCAGGACCCGGAGCCCCAACTCGTGTTGGCCGGCCCAATAGGCCGTGAAGGCCAACTGTCCTCGGGAGCCTGGCTCTTCCGGATCCATATCCAGCGCCTGCTGGTAAAAAGGCACGGCACGGTCGGGCATCCCCGCGCGCGCGTACGCGGCAGCAATACCCGAAAAAGCACCGGCATCTCCGGGGTTCGCTTGACGGAGAATAGCGGCTTCCCTCAGCCCTTCCTCCGCCTGACCGGTCGTGTGGAAAATGGTGATCAACGCGCGCCGGGCGGTTGCAACGGACGGGTCGATGACGATTGCTCTCCGGGCATTCTCGATGCTGCCGCGGCGGACATCATCGCCCGCGGAGCCGCTTGTAAACTTGTAGGCCTGAGCCAGAGCAAGCCACGCAACGGCTTCCGCAAAGCCTGGGTCCAGGCGGACCGCTCGCTCGAAGAGTTGCTCGGCAACCGGCAGGCGATCCCCGAGTTGCTCATCGCGCATTGCGAGTTTCCCGCGGATAAAGAACTCATATGCTTCCGGGTTGGAGGTCGGTGTGCTCGCTATCATGGTGCGTTCGCGGGAGGTGAGCGCGCCGCGCAGCCGAGCCGCAATGGCGGTGGCGAATACGCGCTCGGCTTCGAGCAAGTCGCGGGCCTCGAGCTCAAGGCCGCCATCGGCCCAGAGGACCTGGCCGTCCTCGGTACGTATCAGTTGAGCATTCACGCGAATCTTGCGTTCGGCGGTTCTCACGGAACCGATCAGCACGGCTTCGGCATTCAGACGCCGGCCGGCCGCCTCCGGACTACCCCCTGCCGTACTCACCCGATAGGCGGCCTCGGGAGAGAGCAGCCGAAGCCCGTTCAAGTTCATCAGCTTGGCCGTCACCTGTTCGCTGATGCCTTCCCCGATCCGGCCCTGCCGCGCGGCATCATCGAGTGCACGGAACGGCAGAACCAGCAGCGAAGCTGGCGGAGCGACGAACTCCCGCCGCGCTATAGGCGCCAACAGCACGCCAAACGCAAGCAGGAACAGAGTCCCGACGCCGATCAACATTCCCCGGCCGCGAACGCGAACGCGATCGAGAGCAACGGCCTGCCTTCCGTTCGTCGAGTTGACTTCGCTGACAAACCGGTAGCCCTGCCTCGGGAGGGTCTTGATGAAGCGTGGGGCGTCCGCTGAATCGCCGAGCGCCTCCCTGAGTTTCTTCACCGCATGATTGAGGTTGTCGTCGAATTCGACGAACGTATCACCTCGCCAGAGCTTCTGGCGAATCTCATCGCGTGTGACGGTTTGTCCCGGTTTCGTGACCAGCAGCGAAAGCAATCGGAACGGCTTCTCCTGAAGAGCTACTCGCTCATTGCCCCGCCGAAGCTCGCCCTTTTCCGTGTCCAGCGTGAAGTCGCCGAACTGAAACGACGGAACTTGTTGTGGCGATGGCTGCATGGGCCATTCCTGACGCCTGATTCTACCAATTCAGGCCCAATTCATGCCTGTACATCAGAATTCATCCCACGATCATTGAGAACCGCCCGGTCGAGGCGTAGGGTGGGTCATGTTCGCACCACTTCACTTCGACGGAGGGAGCCATGAGAACTCTGGCACTCGGAATTCTACCTGTTGTCTGTGTCTACGGGCAGGGAAACGTAGTCAGCGACTGGGCGGCAATCGTTCAGCCGGCGATTCACAGCGCCGCCGCCCCGCGGCCGCCCGCCAGCGCGCAAGTGCTTCATACGATGGTCGCTCTTGCCACTTATGACGCTGTTGTGGCGGTGGAGGGCGGGTATCAGCCGTATGCCGCGGCCATCCAGTCGCCCGCTGGGACGGATGTCCGGGTAGCCGCTGCGACGGCAGCGTACCGCGCGGCCCGTGCGCGGGTAGCGGCGTCCCAAATACCGTATCTTGATGCACAGTACGCGGCCTACCTTCTCGCTCTCGCCATCCCGGACGGCCCCGCCAAGACGAATGGCATCCAGGTTGGTGCAGCCGCCGCGGACGCAATCCTGGCCCTCCGGGCGAACGACGGATTCGGCAATGCGGCCCCTTACGCGTGCAGCTCGAATCCGCCTCCTCCCGGCGAATTCGAGCCCAACGCGGGGTGCGGCACTCAACCTGTGGACGCCCACCTGGGCCAGGTCATGCTGTTCACCTTCGACGGCATCGGGCGGCTCCGGCCCGACGGCCCGAACCCGATGACATCGAACGAGTACGCGGAGAATTTCGCGGAGACTCGCGATTACGGCCGCTCGAACAGCGTGGTGCGTGGCGCGGCGCAAACCGACATCGCGTACTTCTGGTCGGAGCATGCTTATGTGCATTGGAATCGTAATCTCATCAACCTCGCGGTCGCTCGTGGTCTGAACGTCCGCGACATGGCCCGTTTCTTTGCCATGGTCCACACTTCCGCGGCGGATGCGGTGATCGCGGGATTCGAAGCCAAGTACTTCTACCGGTTCTGGCGGCCGAGGACGGCGATTCCGCGGGCGGATACGGACGGCAATCCGGACACCGACGCGGATCCAAGCTGGACTCCGCTGCTGACGGTGAACCACCCCGAATACCCGGCGGCCCACGGATTCTGGTCGACGGCACTGACCGACGCGGTGGCGAGGTTCTTCGGCACGAACAAGGTCGTGTGGACGATTTCAACCAGCAAGGCAGCCGTCCCTCAAGTGGTTCAGACTGAGCGGACTTACCGTGATTTAAACGCACTGATGAGGGAAATCGATAGCGCCCGTGTGTGGGCTGGACTGCACTGGCGGCACTCGACGCGCCATGGCGCCCAGATCGGACGCAGGGTCGCCAAACATGTCTGTGACAACTTCTTCCGGCCCGCGCCGTAGAGCGACGTCAGGCTGTTTGCCTGGCAAGGCGTCCGTTCCGTTCGCCAAACTTCTGCGGCAGCGTGGGAGGAAAAATGGGCCGATTCTAACATCGGGAAGTCGGCGAAGGATGGGCGAAAAGCCTCCTGCTCGCCTGCTACAACCATGAGAAGACGCGCAATACCCCGCACCGCCGCCTGGCAATTCGCT
>CAYPUQ010000203.1:0-11189 GCA_964413655.1 uncultured Solibacteraceae bacterium
CGGTGTTTCGCGCGCTGCTGGGCCACGTCTATGGCCTTGCCGGAGAGAAAACGAAGGCTCTCCGCATGCTGGAGGAACTTACGGCGCTGTCCAGTCAGAGATATGTCTCGCCGATGGATTTTGCCGTTGTGTACGCCGGGATTGATGATGCGGACTCGACGTCCCGCTGGTTGGACAGGGCATATCAGACTCGCGCATCTCGAATTCACGAGTTGTCCTGGATGTACTTCGATGCCTTTCGTTCGGATCCGCGTTACTCGGACCTGATGAAACGCATCGGTCTGTAGCCGCGCGCTGGCGATTCCCGAATCCGGCGGCGGGCGCGATGGGGGAATCATATACTGGTAGTCAGGGATGCATCCCCGGATCTTTAACGCAATTCTTCTAGCGCTCGCCGCCTCCGCGTGCTTCGCGCAGGCCGCGCCCGACTTCGAGAAATCGGTCGAACCAATTCTGCGCAAGAACTGTTATGGCTGTCATGGCGCGGCCATGCAGCAGAGCGGCCTGCGCCTGGATTCGCGGGAGGACGCCTATCGCGGCGGCTACGCCGGCCCGGCCATTGTGAAAGGCGACAGCGCCGCGTCCAAACTGATCCAACGCGCTTCGGCCGAAAAGCCGCCGGAGCGGATGCCGCCCGCCGGCCCAGGGCTGAGGGCCGAGGAAATCGCCACTCTGCGCGCCTGGATCGATGCAGGCGCCGTCTGGCCCGACTCGCCCGCCAAGTCCTCCGCCAAGCCAACTCGGCCGCGATCGTCGCACTGGGCCTTCCAGCCGCTCCAACTGCCCACGCCGCCTGCCGTTAAGCAAGCGAGTTGGCCGCGCAACGACGTTGACCGTTTCGTGCTCGCCCGGCTTGAGAAAGAGGGCATCGCGCCGTCGCCGGAGGCCGCCAAGACCACGCTGCTGCGACGCGTTTCGCTCGACCTCACCGGCCTTCCGCCGACCCCGAAGGAGATCGAAGAGTTTCTCGCCGACGACGGCCCCAGCGCGTATGAGCGGGTCGTCGATCGCCTGCTCGCCTCGCCCCACTATGGCGAACGCTGGGCGCGCCAGTGGCTCGATCTCGCCCACTATGCCGACTCGGACGGCTACGAAAAGGACCTTGCCCGGCCCTACGCCTGGCGCTGGCGCCACTGGGTGATCCAGGCGATCAACGGCGACACGCCGTTCGACGAGTTCACCCGCCTGCAGCTTGCCGGCGATCTGCTGCCGGACCGCGCGGTGGACCAGCACGTCGCCACCGGCTTCCTCCGCAACACGCTCACCAACCGCGAGGCCGGCGTCGACCGCGACGAAGCGCACTTCGAGCAAATCGTTTCGCGAACCAGCACCGTCGGCACCAACTGGCTCGGCCTCACGACGGGCTGCGCGCAGTGCCACGACCACAAGTACGATCCGCTGTCGCAGAAGGAGTTCTACTCGCTGTTCGCATTCTTCAACAGCGCCGGCGAAGAGGACATCGATGCGCCGCTACCGGGCGAACTCGGACCGTACCTGCGGGCGCTGCCGGAGTGGAAGCGAAAGCGCCAGGCGCTTCTGGAGGAGTACGAAGTCCCCGCGCTGATGAAGCAGTGGGAGACGCGAATGATCGAGGCGGTCGATCACCCGGGCCGCTCGCCGGAGTGGGACTTCTCGCTCACCTCCATGCGGGCGATGGTCAACAGTGCCGTCCGGATGTTGAAGAAGGGCGATGCGCGCACCGAAGTGGAGCAGTACCGCCTGACCAATTACTTTGTCCGCAGTCCCGGCATCGCGCCGGGCCTCGACAAGGAGAAGATTGGGCGTTTCAAGGAACTCCGCGAGAAACTGCGCGATCTCGACAAGGATTTTCCGGCGTTGTCGCAAGCTCAGGTGATGGTGGAGGACCCGGAAGCGCCGCCCACGCACATCCATATCAAGGGCGATTGGCGTCAGAAGGGAATCCCGGTGGAACGCGACACACCCGCCGTCCTTCCACCCCTTAAGGCGTCCGCTGGCGCGGCCACGCGGCTCGACCTCGCCAACTGGATCGTCTCGCGGGACAACCCGCTCACGGCTCGGGTCTGGGTGAACCGGGCCTGGCAGGAATTCTTCGGGCGCGGCCTGGTCCGCACCGCCGAGGACTTCGGCACGCAGGGCGATGCGCCATCGCATCCGGAACTTCTGGACTGGCTCGCAGCCGAGTTCATGGAATCCGGCTGGCGAATGAAGCACATGCACCGCCTCATCGTGACTTCGGCCACGTATCGCCAGTCCTCCAATGCCCGGCCCGAGCTCCGGCAGCGCGATCCGGAAAACACGCTCCTCGCCCGCCAGTCGCGGCTGCGCCTCCCCGCTGAGACACTTCGCGACACCGCTCTGGCCGCCGCTGGGTTGCTCGATACGCGTATCGGTGGGCGCAGCGTTTATCCGCCGCAGCCCGAGGGCGTCGCCTCGCTCGGCTATGGGGGTAACGATTGGCCGGAGTCCAAGGGACCCGACCGCTACCGCCGTGGTCTCTACGTGTTCTTCCAGCGCACCTCGCCCTATCCGATGCTGATGAACTTCGACGCGCCGGATTCGAATACGTCCTGCACCGGCCGCGCCCGGTCGAATACGCCGCTGCAATCGCTAAACCTTCTCAACGACGAAGTGTTCTATGAAGCCGCTCAGGCCTTGGCGTGGCGCACCGGCCGCGAAACTCCATCCGGTAGCTTCGCCGACCGGCTCGACCACGCGTTTCTGCTCACAGCCGGCCGTAGGCCCACTACCGCCGAGCGCGAACGCCTCGCCGCCTATCACGACCAGCAGGCGCAGATTTCTGCCCGCGAGGCAAACGGCGGCAAGTCCATCGACGCCTGGGCTGGAGTGAGCCGTGTCCTTCTGAACCTGGACGAATTCATCGTGAGGGAGTAAGCATGGACCTGCGCAAGTATCTGGAAGTCCGCACCCGCCGCCAGCTCTTTCAAGACCTCGCCTGCGGTATCGGCTCGATCGCTCTCGGCAGCCTTCTCCGCGAGGACGGATGGGCTGCCACTGGCGACGCGCTCCCGAATCCGCTGGCGCCGAAGCAGCCCCACTTTCCGGGCAAGGCCAAGAGCGTCATCTTCCTGTTCATGGAGGGCGGCCCGTCGCAGATGGATCTGCTCGATCCGAAGCCGGCATTGCAGAAGTTCCACGGCAGCCCCGCGCCGGCGTCGATTGTCAGCAAACTGCAGCTCGCCTTTACGAAACCAAACGCGGCGGTTCTTGCCAGTCCGCGCGAATTCCGGAAGCATGGACAGTCCGGCATGGAGATTTCGGATTGGCTGCCGCATACCGCGTCCGTCGCCGACGATATTTGTCTCGTCCGGTCGATGAAGACGGACGCCTTCAATCACCACCCGGGTCAGCTTTTGCTGTTTACCGGCAGCACCCAGTTCGGCCGCCCCACGATGGGCGCCTGGACGGTCTACGGGCTCGGAACGGAGTCGAAGAACCTGCCCGGTTTCGTAGTTCTGTCAACGGGTGTCGGTACTTCCGGCGGCTCGACAAACTTCGGCGCCGGCTTCATGCCGTCGATGTACCAGGGCACCCTGCTGCGCACCAAGGGCGATCCCATCCTTTACCTGTCGAACCCCGACGGTGTTTCGGCGGAATCGCAGCGCGCCGCGCTCGACGCGATTCGCGATCTCAACCAGTCGCGGCTGGACCTCACGGGCGATATGGAGATCGCGTCGCGCATTGCGTCTTACGAACTCGCCTACCGCATGCAAATGGCTGGCCCGGAGTTGATGGATTTCGACAAGGAACCGGCCGAGACGCTATCCATGTACGGCTTCGACAACAAGGATACGCGTGAATTCGCCACCGCGTGCCTGATGGCGCGCCGGCTCGTCGAGCGCGGCGTACGCTTCGTGCTCATCATGAACGCAAGCTGGGACAGCCACACCAACCTAAACACGAAGTTGAAGAGGAACTGCGACACCACTGATCAGCCCACCGCGGCGCTGATCAAGGACCTGAAGCGCCGCGGCATGTTAGACGACACGCTCGTCGTGTGGGGCGGCGAGTTCGGTCGTACCCCCGTGTGCGAGATCCGCAACACGGCGGAGGCCGACAATGCCGGCCGCGACCATCACCCGAACGCGTACTCGATGTGGCTGGCCGGCGGCGGCATCAAAGGCGGCCAGGTGGTCGGCAAGACCGACGACCTAGGCTTCTTCATCGAAGAGGACCCGGTCCACGTCCACGACCTCCAGGCCACGATTCTCCACAGCCTCGGCTTCGACCACACCAAGCTGACCTACCGTCACATGGGCCGCGACTTCCGCCTCACTGACGTGCACGGTGAGGTGGTGCGTAAGATGCTCGTCTGAGCCGGCGCCTTGCGGCCGGCTGGCGGGTATTGCCAGCGGGCTAGATCCGCATCGGCGTCGTGACCACCATCGCCTTGGCAGGCGTCTCCGAAACACCGCGATAGCTGTGGGGCTTCGATGAATCGAAGTAGACGCTGTCGCCGGCGTTCAACTGGTGTTCCTCCTCAGTCATCCGGATGATCAGCGAACCCTCCAGCACGTGGACGAACTCGGCGCCGTCGTGGAAGTGCTCGGAGACATCCTCGGCCGCCCGCGCGGGGAACTCGGCTAGGTAGGCCTCCAGGCTCTTGCTCTGGGCCGCGAACGCCAGACACTCGAAGAAGAAGTTCGGATTCGGGTCGTCGGCGCGCGACGGAAAGCGGATGCGCTCGCCGGCCCGGACAACCGAGAAAACCGTCTTGCGCAGTTTGTCGGCGAAGAAGTACTCCAAGCCGACGTCGAAGACCATGGCAATCCGCGCCAGGGTGGGTAAAGTCGGCGCCAAGCGGCCGTTCTCGAGCTGGGACAGCATCGAGGCCGACAAGCCGGTGTGCCGGCCGAGGTCCACCAGGCTGATCTTCTTTTTCAGCCGGAGTTGCCGGATCTTCGTTCCCAGATCGTAAGCGCCGAGGACGCGCTGTATGGTCTCCTCGCTGGTTTCCGCCACTGTCTGCTTCGGTGTCACAACTTGTTTTAGTATAACTTAAATTTTAGTCAAATAATAATGTATTACTGAAACTAATTTTAACTGTGATGAAAATTATTCAGTTTTGTTGGGTATGATGCTTTCAGGTGACCCAAGATGCAGCTTCATGAGACAAGACTTCAGACCCTGGAAGACCCAACCCTGGTCACGCTCGCTCAGAGCGGTAACGACCAAGCGTTTTCCGAACTGATGGCCCGGCACCAGAAGAATTGCGTGAAACTGGCGCTATCCATCCTCCGCCACCAAGAGGATGCCGAGGACGAGGTGCAGAACGCCTTTTGGAAGGCGTATGGGCACATCCGCCAGTTCCAGCAGGACGCCAAGTTTTCGACGTGGCTCACGCGGATCGTCGTCAACCAGTGCCTGATGCGGCTCCGGCAGAACAAGCGCGCCCGCTGGCTGTACCTGGACGAGGCGCCAGTTGGAGAAGAGAAGCCCGTTACGGAACTGGCCGCGCACACCGAGACGCCCGAACAGGAAGTGGCGCAAACGGAGCTCGCGGCGGTACTGAACCGGGAGATCCGCCGGATTCCGCCGCTGATGCGCGATGTGTTCCTGCTCCGCGAGGTCCACCGGCTGCCGATGGCCGAGGTCGCGTTGCGGCTTGGCATTACCGTTGCCGCCGCGAAGTCCCGGCTGCTCCGCGCCCGCTTGGAGCTCCGCGAACGGATGGGCAAGCACTGTGGCCGGCTGGGACCGGCCACCCTGCTGGCGCACTAAACGGCTCCATTACAATGTGGGGAGATGACGTTATCCCCGGCGCTGCTGGAGCGGGCGGCGTCGCTTCCTTCTCTGCAGCTTCCGGCGGAGTCGGTGGGCGAACTGACGCTGCTCACCCAAGGCGCTTTCCGTCCCGTTGACCGGTATCTGAACGAGAGAGAATGCCGGCTGGTCGAGCGCGAGTTGCGCCTTCCGCTGGGCCAATTTTTCCCCTATCCGATCACCCTTTCGTCCGATCAATCCGTCGATCCGGGCAGCGAGGTCACCCTGCGCGATGGCCAGAACGTCCGGTTGGCCATCCTTTACGTGGAAGACTGCTGGCGCGATGAAGGGACCTACCGTCTCGGCGGCTCGTTCCGCCTCCTGCAAATGCCGCCACGGCGCGATTTTGTTGCCGAACGGCTCGGCCCTGGCGAACTGCCGCCGGACCGCTATGCGGCGCTGCCCACCGGCGGCGTTCTCACCATGCAGCAGGAGGAAACAGCCGCGAGTTTCGCGCGCGCCCGGGGCCTGGCCCTGCTGATCCAGGTGTTGGAAACGAGCCGCGGCTCGGCCCACCTCGATCACTTCGCGCGCATGCGCGCGACCCATCTGATTGCCGGCCAACTGCCCCCGGAGGTGAGAGCGCGCGTGAATCTGCTGCCCTTCCGCGAGCCGCCGCGCGATCTTCGCGGGCTCCTGACACAGGCCCTGGTGCAAAAGAACTTCGGCGCATCCGTTCTGCTGGCCGACCCGGCGGGTATCGATCGCCAGGACCTCGAAGCCGGCTTGAGCGAGATTGGAATCGAACTCGCGGAACTGCCGCCGGCCGCGGGCGGCCGCTACCGGCCAGAGGTGCGTGACCTGATCGAGGAGGCGGTGCCGCCGCTCCACCGGCAGGGCTACTGTGTCTGGTTCACCGGGCTGCCCTCCTCCGGGAAATCCACCATCGCCGAGGCGCTGCACATCCTCCTGCGGGAGCATGGCCGCCGCTGCACCCTATTGGACGGCGACGTGGTACGGACCCACTTGTCGAAGGGGCTCGGATTCACGCGGGAAGACCGCGATACCAACATCCTGCGCATCGCCTACGTGGCCGGCGAGATCGTGCGGCATCACGGCGCCGTCATCACGGCAGCGGTGAGTCCTTACGAAGGCACCCGCCGGCGCGCGCGCCGGATGATCGGCGATGGACACTTCGTCCTGGTTTATGTCGACACGCCCCAGCATGTCTGCGAAGAGCGGGACGTGAAGGGCTTCTACGCCCGTGCGCGTTCCGGCGCTATCCAGGGATTCACCGGCGTCGACGATCCGTATGAGCCGCCCGCCGAGCCCGACTTGGTTGTGCAGACTACTGGCACGACGCCCGAGGCGAACGCGCGACGGGTTCTGGAGTGGCTCGAAGGCCGGGGCTTCGTCCGGCGGGACGGCTAACCGTCAGATCTCGAGGATCTCTTTTTCCTTGGTCTTGGACAACTGGTCCAGCTTCTGCATCTGCGAGTCGGTGAGTTTCTGGATCACGTCGAGTCCGCGGCGTTCTTCGTCCTCGCTCACTTCCTTGTCCTTGAGCATCTTTTTCAGCGACTCGTTGGCATCGCGGCGAATGTTGCGGACCGCCACACGATGGTCCTCAGTCATGTTGTGCAAGTACTTCACCAAGTCCTTACGGCGCTCTTCGGTCAGCGCCGGAATGGGGATGCGAATGAGTTTACCGTCGTTGGACGGGTTGAGCCCGAGATCGGAGGCGCGAATGGCCTTCTCGATGACGCCGATCTGGGAAACGTCCCAGGGCTGCGCGGTAATCATGGCGGGCTCGGGCACGTGCAGGGTGGCCAACTGGTTAAGCGGCGTGGGGGTGCCGTAGTAGTCAACCCTGATTCCATCGAGGATGCTCACCGACGCACGGCCGGTCCGGATGCCGGCCATGGAGTGCTGCAGATCGGCGATCACCTTTTCCATTCGCGACTTGGCGTTGGCTTCCACTTCGTTGACGGTCATGTTGAGCTCCAGTGGTACGAGTTTGTGCGTGTTACCGAATTAGAGTGCCGACGGTTTCGCCCATCGACACCCGCATTATATTGCCGTGGTGGTTGAGTTTGAAAACGACGATCGGGAGTTTGTTGTCGCGGCACATGACGATGGCCGACGCGTCCATGACGCCCAACCGTTTCTCGAGAACTTCCTGATAGGACACCTCGCCGTACTTGGTGGCGTCCGGGTACTTGAGCGGGTCCTTGTCGTAGACGCCATCGACGCGCGTGGCTTTGGCGACGACCTGGGCGCGGATCTCCAACGCGCGGAGGGTGGCGGCGGTGTCGGTGGAGAAGTAGGGATTCGAGGTGCCGGCGGCGAAGATGACGACACGGCCCTTTTCGAGATGCCGGATGGCGCGGCGGCGGATGTAGGGTTCGGCGACCGCCTGGATGGTGATGGCCGTCATGACACGCGTCGGCACGCCGAGCCGTTCGAGGGCATCCTGAAGAGCCAGCGCATTGATGATGGTGGCCAGCATGCCCATGTGGTCCGCGGTGACGCGATCCATCCGGCGGGCAGCGGCGGCAACGCCGCGAAAGAAGTTGCCGCCGCCGACGACGAGACCGAGTTGGACGCCGGCGCGCACAACTTCGGCGACTTCGGCGGCGAGCGCCTCGACACGATCCGGATCGACGCCGAATTCGGCTTGTCCGGCGAGGACTTCGCCGCTGAGCTTGAGCATGATTCGGTCGTATTTAGGCATGGCGGGTTAGCGGTACAAGAACCGGCCCGAGTGCGTGCGCCACCAGCGGTCAGGCTTGTTCGGTGGGGACATCGGCGGCCGTTTCACCTACCTTGAAGCGAACAAAGCGGGCGATCGAGATATTTTCCTGGAGCTTGGCAATCTTGGACTTCACCAGTTGGTCGATGGTCATGGTGTTGTCCTTGATGAACGGCTGTTCGAGCAGGCAGACCTCTTCGTAGAACTTGGCGAGGCGGCCCTCGACGATGCGCTCGACGACTTTCTCCGGCTTACCCTCGTCGCGGGCGCGGGCAGCAGCGATCTCCTTCTCCTTGTCGAGCACGTCTTGCGTGACGTCCTCGCGGCGGAGGAAGCGGGGGTCGGCCGCGGCGACCTGCATCGCGACATCGTGGATGAGTTCCTGGAAATCGGGGGTGCGGGCGACGAAATCCGATTCGCAATTGATCTCGACCAGGACGCCAAGCTGGCCGCCCGTGTGGATGTAGGAACCGACGAGTCCCTGCCGGGTGGTGCGGGAAGCCTTCTTGGCGGCCGACGACTGGCCCTTCTTACGAAGGATGGTTTCGGCCTTTTCCATGTCGCCATCCGCTTCCTGGAGGGCGTTCTTACAATCCATCATTCCGGCTCCGGTCTTCTCCCGGAGCAGCTTTACCATTGCCGCGGTGACTTCCGCCATACGAAACCTACCTGGAGTGGGCTCCGCGCGCAAGCCGAGCGTATCGCGCGCGGGCGGGTTTTTGCGATCTTAATTTTCCTGGACGCCAGTTACGGCAGCGCCGGGAGCGGGCTCGGCGGCTGGGGCCTTTTTCGGCAGCGACACCGAGGGGAGGTCCTCATCGCGCAGGCTCTCCGACATCAACTGTTCGGCGTATTGCGGGTCGAGGTAGTGGCTGTACTCGGTGGTGCTGACGTCGGCCGGCAGCTCTTCCGTAATGATGCGCTCGGCGGTGAAGTCGTGTTCGGTTGCCAGCGCACGGCCCTCGATGACCGCTTCCGCAATTTTATTCGTGAACAACCGGATAGCGCGCAGGGCGTCATCGTTGCCGGGAATCACTACATCGACTTCGTCGGGATCGCAGTTGGTGTCGACGATGCCGACGACGGGGATACCCAACTTGCGCGCCTCCTTGACGGCGATGGCCTCCTTGTTGGAGTCGATGACGAACAGGACATCCGGCAGGCCGTTCATATCCTTGATGCCGGCGAGGTTCTGGTTGAGGTGCTTGCGTTCGCGCTCGAGCCGGACGATTTCCTTCTTCAGGCGTCCCTCCCAGGAGTTCTCGTTGGCCATCATGTCCAGATCCTTGAGGCGCTTGATGGAGCGCTGGACGGTGACGAAGTTGGTGAGCAGGCCACCCAACCACCGCTGGTTTACATAGTACATGCTGCAGCGCTGGGCTTCCTCGGCGACGGCTTCCTGCGCCTGGCGCTTGGTGCCGACAAAGAGAATGGTCTTGCCCTGCGCGGCCATTTCGGCGACGAAGCGCATGGCGTCCTTGAACAGCTTCAGCGTCTTCTGGAGATCGATAATGTAGATCCCATTGCGTTCGCCAAAGATGTACTCTTTCATCTTTGGATTCCAGCGCTTGGTCTGGTGCCCGAAGTGAACGCCCGCTTCGAGCAATTCTTTCATCGAAATCGACGGCAAATTGCCTCCTTACGGTTGTGGAACACGGTTTTGCGGTTGGCGCGCGGTCCAAAGCGAGATTTTGCGCGCCGCCGCAGGACGGGACAGACCGGCGGGGCCCGGAGGCGCGCCGGATGGAGTTAGCGCTTGGAGAACTGGAACCGTTTGCGAGCGCCCTTTTGGCCATACTTCTTGCGTTCGTGGGCGCGCGGGTCGCGGGTTAGGAGCCCCAGAGATTTCAGGCGGCCACGCAGTTCGATGTTGAAGTCGCACAGAGCGCGGGCGATGCCGAGCCGGATGGCGCCGGCCTGGCCGATGACGCCGCCGCCGGTGGTATTGACGAGCACGTCGAACTTGTCGGCCGTTTCAGTGGCCAGTAACGCCTGGCGGACCATGGCGCGAGCGGACTCCGACGGGAAGTACTGTTCGACACTGCGGTTGTTGATCTTGATTTCGCCCTTGCCGGGGCGAAGAAACACGCGGGCAACCGATGTTTTCCGGCGGCCCGTTCCGAGATGCTGCAAAGTAGCTGGCACTTACCGATCTCTCCTGACTTTGTCGCGGCTTCCTAGCCGAGCGGCACGGGCTTCTGCGCCTCGTGCGGATGCTTGGAACCGGCGTAAACTTTTAACTTCCGGTACATCTGTTTGCCCAGCTTGGTTTTGGGCAACATCCCGGAGATGGCAAGCTCAACCATGCGCACCGGACGATCCTGCCGCATCTTCCGTGCCGAGGTCTGCTTGAGACCGCCCGGATAGCCGGAGTGGCGGTAGTACTGCTTATCGTTTTCCTTGTTGCCGGTAAGCCGGACTTTGTCGGCGTTGACGACGATGACATGGTCGCCGGTATCGAGAAACGGTGTGTAGCCGGGTTTATGCTTGCCCATCAAAATCTTGGCGGCTTTGGACGCAAGCCGCCCCAATACGGCTCCGTCGGCGTCGATTACGTGCCATTCACGCACAAAACCCTTGGCCGACGGGAAATGGGTACTCATAGACAGACGACCTCCCTGGGGGTCTTACAAACTTCCAAGGTAGCCGATCTGTGCGGTCAGTGTCAAATAAGGGCAGGGGGTAGGGTGCACGACGCCTGAATGAGAGTCTTGACGATGTTGAGAAACTGGCA
>CAYPUQ010000204.1:0-11056 GCA_964413655.1 uncultured Solibacteraceae bacterium
GATGTTGATGTGCCCCGCCAGCGGCAAGGCCAGTGCGAGAAGGGGAATAAGCCTATTCGCCATTGGACGGGTCGCGCCCCGGCCGGAAGAACTCGCGGCGATCCATACTGGCGTCGATGGCGAGGTCGAGGAATCCGATCATCATCTCTTCCCAACTCTGCTCGCCCCACCGGACCGTCGCGTTCGCGTCCGGGTTGGCCGGATTGTTCGGCGAGTTGTCGAACCAGGCCGACATCTCGATTCGGGAGCCCGGCGGTAAAGGAACGGCTTCGGCCAGCTTATAGGAAAGCTGCCAGTCGAACTTGTAGGGGGCCACACGAAGCAGGGTTTGTTCTTTGCCCCCGGTGTGACGCAGGCGATACTCGAACGCCTTGCCTCGCACGTGCATGTGCGGGAAAAAGCTGAGAAGCCTGGCCGGATTCGGCACGGTCAGCGTGGCATCGACGCGGTAATTCGGGTCGCCGGGCGGAATGGCGAATTTCGTGTTGGCAGGCGCGAGGGTGATCACGCGCTCAAGCGGCAGGGAGCCCGCGAAACGCAGTCCGATCCTGGTCTGGTCCACCGTTGCCTTGCCGCTCGCGGTGTAGTGCATCTGGAAGACCAGGTCGGAGCCGGCCTTCAGGAGTTTTGCCTGGCCCGGTTTCCAGATATCGGGAACCATACCGGGCGTGTAAATGGACAAGATTTCGCTTCCCATGCCGCCGATCGATTCCGGTCCCGCCGCGACCGAAACGCCCGGCTGAGCGTCGCGCAGCCACTTCGATCCAGGCTCGCGAATGAAGATGACGCTGTGGTGAACCACCGTGCGATCGCTCGGACGCACTTCAACTCGCTCCACCCACCGATCCTCGGCGAGACCGGTTGGCACGATGATGTACTGGTAGTCGATCTTACCCTCGGCGGGCACCGGGTGGGCCGAGGGCATAGCTAGCACGAAGTCCGGTTGGCCGATGTTCCATCCCTGGACGAACTGGCGCGGTGGTGGCGCATCGGCCAGTTGGCCCATGGGCGCTCCCGCATCGGCCCAGGTGGCCAGCGTGTCGATCTCCGCCCTGCTCAGCGACCAATCGTTGGAGAAGTGCCCATCGCGCGAGTCGGCGAACCAGGGTGGCATCCGCCCGAGCAGGGCCGTCTCCTTGATGGCCTTCGCCCAGGGCCGCGCCTGTTGGTACGTCACCAATGGCATCGGACCGATCTCGCCGGGGCGATGGCACTCCTGGCACTTATTTTGGAGCACCGGCAGGACGTCTTTGTAGAACACGGGCGCACCGGCCGAAAGCGTGGCAACCGGCGCCGAAACAGCCATCAGAAGGAAAGTCGCGGCTGTTCGCATCAATCGTCGGACATGGGCTTCTTGGGCTTCCGCAGCAGCTCGGCCGGATCCTGGTCGGCTGGAATGGTCACCCAGAAGAACGCGGCCATCATCTCCTCCCAGCTCTGGTCGCCCCAGCGTACCTCGGCGGCTGGGTTCGGGTTGTCCTTGTTGTTCGGCGAGTTGTCGAAATAGCCGGTGGCTTCGATGCGGGTTCCCTTCGGCAGGAACTTGCGCTCGGCAAGGTCGTAGCCGAGTTGCCAGTTGAAGTCGTAGCGGGGAACGCGCAAGAGTTCTTCGGTCCGCCCATCCGGGTAGACGGCGCGGTAGTTCATGGCCTTTCCGCGAAGGTGCATGTGGGGCAGAAGGCCGAGCAGTTCCGAGTCGCCCCACAGCGTCATGCTGGCCTCGACGGCGTGGTTCGGGGCGCCCGGCGGAATCACGAACTCGCGGTTGGCCGCCATTAGCGTCAGCACACGCCGCTGCGGCTTCTCCTTGGAGAAGACCAGGCCGACGCGGCTGCGGTCCTTGGCCGCCTTGCCGTTGGCGGTGTAGTGGAGTTGAAAGACGAGATCGGAGCCTGCCTTGATCAGCTTGCCCTCGCTCGGCGGATAGTCTTCCGGCGGCGTTCCCGGCGCGTACCCGGTCAGGAATTCGCCGGCGCCCTCTTCGCTCTTCCGGTCGGGAATGAACGGCACGCCAGGGGCGTAGTCCTTCAGCCATTTCGAGCCGGGAGCACGGACAAACGCGATGATGTGATGCACGACGGCGCTATTGCCGGGGCGCGCTTCGGAGAGCTGAACCCATTTGTCTTCGGTGAAGCCGGTGGGAACGATGACATATGTATATTCGATGGTTCCCTCGGCGGCCACATCCACCTCGACTGGCAACTCAAAGACGGCATCGGGCTCGCCAATCCGCCACCCTGTGGCGAACTGGTGCGGAGGCGGGGCATCGTTGGGATCGCCTTCCAGCGCCCCGGCGGCAACCCATCGCGTGACGATGTCGATTTCGTCCGCCGACAGCCGGCGGTCGTTCCGGAACTTACCGACTTCGGGATCGGCAAACCACGGCGGCATCCGTTTGGCAAGCACCGATTCCCGGATCGCCTTGGCCCAAGGACGAGCTTCCTGGTAGGTGAGCAGCGACATCGGCGCCGCCTCGCCCGGACGATGGCAACCCTGACAGTTCTTTTGCAGAACCGGCAGCACGCTCTTGTGGAAGGTCACCTCGGCTCGTGCGCCGGTCCACGCCGTCGCGCCGAGGAAGAAAAGGAAAGCGGCCAGAACTCCCGTTCGCATCACCCAAAGCTCCTCTTTGTCCAATATACGGCAGTTTCCCGGGTTCCGGTTCAACGGAAACCAGGGAGGTACACTCTTCTTGTGAAGACGCGCAATCGTCCGTATCGAAAGATCAGGGAAAACTGTTAAATTTTCGCATCCGCGAATCGAATGCGGTATCATGGCAGTCTGTCAACGCCTCCCCGCCTCCGACCCCGGGGGTTGACAGCCGGGATTGATCATCATGAAAGCCAAGCCCCTTCACCAAAAGACGACCGCGAAACGATCCACTGCCAACGGCTCGTCTTTGAACTTGGCGGTACGACGGGCCAAGAGTGGCATCAGCCTGGAGCAGATCTCGCGGTCGTCGAACCTGAGTTTGCGGTTCCTCCGCGCGATCGAAGAAGAGCGATTCGAGGAGTTACCGGGCGGCATCTTCACGGTCAGCTACATCCGGCAGTATGCCGGGGCGATCGGCTGCAACGCTGATGAAATACTGGAAGTCGCGAGGAAAAAGTCGGATCTGTCGTGTCTGCCCCAGTCAGGTGATCCAGATTGCGAAGCCCCCGAACGAAAGCGTCAGGGCCGCGCCGCTCTCTGGAATTGGCGGAGCGCGGGCAATCTGCTGCGCTAACCCCATGGGCGCGCGTAAGCGCGTTCTGTGCCTGGCCGCTGTCCTCGCATTCGCGCCGCTTACCTCACCGCTTGCCGCCGCCTCGATTGAGGGGGTAGTAGTCGAAAACCGCACCGGCAAACCGCTCGCCCGGACCCGCGTCACCATCGAGGTGGTCGAAGGCGCGGTCCAGGACGGGAATTTCTCGGTCCTCGCCGATACCGCCGGCCGCTTTCGGTTCAACGGATTGACGGCCGGAACCTATCAGCTTGTCGCGAGGAGAAGTGGTTTTGTTTCCGGTAAGTTCGGCCAGACTTCCTGGGATTCTCCTGGAAGTCCGGTGACGCTGGGGGAACGGGATAGCTTCCACGCGGAATTGCGGCTGTTCCGGCCAGGAGCGGTCAGCGGTGAAATTGTCGATGAGAATCGGGTTGGGCTACCAAATTGTCCGGTTTATGCCTTCCGGATCGAGAACCGGCCGCGGTTGGTCGGTCACGCGACAACCGACGATCTGGGCCGCTATCGGATCAGCGGACTTCAGCCGGGCGAATACCTGATCGCCAGTGCCGGCCGGGTGTTGGAAGACGGCACGGGACTGCTGTCTACATTCTATGGTCAGGTGGTCGCGCGCCACGAAGCGACGCGAATTCCGGTTTACCTGGAGGAGGAAACCACCGGCATTAACATCCGGCCCGTTGAGGGGACACCGGGCACTATCATCGGAACGGTCTTAGGCGGCGCAAATGCCGTGACCCTGCTGAGCGATTACGGCAATCTGAGCGGTGAGATCACGGCTGGCAAATCTTTTGAATTTTCAGGTCTTTCGCCGGGCCAATATGAGGTGTTAGCTGAAGGCGGATCTTCGGACGAGCCAACGGCTGCGCTGGAGCGGGTTCATGTCGTGGGTGGGGTGAACCGGGTGGCGCTGCAACTCGGGCCACTGCCAGTGGTGGAGGTGGATTGCGCTGTCAGGGGCGGGGGATCGGTCCGGCCGGAACTGGTCGTTCCGTATTTGCGCCGTAAGGGCTCGCCGGAAGATCCGCCGCGGCGGGTCCATTGTGGCAAGCCGGAGCGATTCGCGCCGGGCGACTGGGTGTTTTGGGCCCATGTGCCGGCGGATCGCTACCTGGAGTCCGTCGGAGGCGCCGGCCTGTTGCCGGACGGCTTTGAGATTTCGTTACAAACGAAACAGCACAAACGGGTTAGCTTGGTGCTTGCCGGGCGGCCGGGTAGCTTGGTCGGCGAGGTGAAGACCGCGGACGGCCACCCGGCGATTGGCGCCCCGGTCTTTTTGCTCGCGCCGGATCGCGACTTAGGCGCTCGTGTCGGAGGTGCGAAGCGGACCATTACGGATACCGAAGGACGCTGGCGGTTCGACGGCCTGCCGCCCGGCAGGTATGAACTGATCAGTTCATTTCGATTAAAAATAAACGACTTATCCTCTTGGACCGATGGGTCCGGCAAAAACCTTGAGCTGGCCGAGGGGGAGAGCCGCAGCGTAGTTCTCTCGCTTTTTCCCTAAGACTTTTCTTCGGGTCCGCCGATAAGAGCAGTGACGGCGAAAATGGCCGTCGCACTTATGAAAGTGGATCCAGGAAGCGGAAACGGGATGACACCGGCGGAAACCCAACGAAACGGGCTACAGAAAGCCGAAATGGAACGCGCGCCCGCCGTCTACGGGCGCACGGGACAGGTTTCGCGCCCAGGTGAGCGCGGTCCTTCGACGGACCGGGTTTCGCTGACGAATCTGGGGCGGCACCTCCAGGCGGCGCTGGGGAGCACGGCGGACCGGTTGGCACGGGTGGAGGAATTGGCGCTGGATGTGGAATCGGGCCGGTACCGCGTCGACGACCAGCAGTTGGCCACGCGGCTGGTCGACGATATGTTGCTGCCTGGCTTTGAAAGCTGAGGGCACCAGGATGGCCGATCCTGCCGCTTGGGCCGAAGTGGAAGAGCGGCTCCAGCGGGCCAGCGAATCCACCTCCGACTTCTCCCCCGAATCGCTCGACCGGATGAGCGCCGAACTGGAGCGCGCGGCGCAACTTCTCATTGCTTGCACAGGACCCGGCCGCACCGATCGGCTGGCGGCGGTCCGTGAGGAATGGACGGAACGGGCGGAACTTCTGGGGGCTCTTTTCGAGATGCGCCTCGGCGCGCTGACTCCATCCGAGCGGCAGACGCAGGGCACCGGCTGGATTTCGCTGGAGGGCTGAGGCGCCTATGAGCAGTCTTTTCGTTTCTCTTCAGAACGCGGCGAACACGCTGGATGTTCTCCAGCGCGGCCTGGACGTCACCTCCAACAATGTCACCAACGCGAATTCGCCGGGTTATGTGCGCCAGCGGCTCGACTTGATTGCCAAGCGCTTTCAACCGGAGATCGGACTTGGGGGCGGAGTGGCCGCCGGTCCATTACTGAGTGCCCGCCAGGACTATCTGGAGCGGGCGGTGCGCCTGCAAGCGGGCCGTTTCGGCAGCGCCGCGCAGTTGGCGGCCACGCTGAGCCAGATCGAACCTCTCTTCGACATCGCGCAGAACTCGGGGATCGCGGCGTCGATTGACGGGTTGTTCCAGAGCTTCGCACAGTGGTCGGTAAACCCGAACGATGGTCCGAGCCGGGAAAGCGTGCTGCGGGCAGCCGGTGCGTTAGCGGGCAGTTTCAATTTTGTGGCGCTCTCGCTGGGCCGGGCGGCACAGGACGTCAACACCCAGATCCGCGACACGGTGGCGGCGGTAAATCGGGTGGGC
Organism: uncultured Solibacteraceae bacterium; assembly: GCA_964413655.1. Classification (GTDB taxonomy): domain Bacteria; phylum Acidobacteriota; class Terriglobia; order Bryobacterales; family Bryobacteraceae; genus CAYPUQ01. The sequence continues at coordinate 5,951 of CAYPUQ010000204.1, forward strand.
GAGCTGGTGCGCACCTTCAATGAGGATCTGCGCGCGGACCGCCGCAATCTCCAGGATCCAGGTCTGGACGCCGAGATTCACGCCGCGCTCGAGGAACTGGCTGAGCTCGTTGACTTCACGGTTTTGCGGGCCGAGGACGGCAGCTTTTCGATCTACGTCGGCGGACAAACGCCGCTGGTGCTGGGCGACAAATTTTACCCCTTGCAAGTGGATGTCTCCGGTCCCCAACCGGTGATCCGGAATAGCACCGGCGATGACATCAGCGGACTGATTCACCAGGGCCGGCTTGGCGGCCTGATGCGGCTCCGAACAGAAATTATTCCGTCGCTGACCGCGGAATTGGACACAGTGGCCGCGGCGCTGGCCGACCGGGTGAACGCGGTGTTACAGAGCGGAGTCGACCAGGACGGCTTGCCTCCCACGCAGGACCTGTTTCAATACAACGCAACGCTGGGAGCGGCGGTCACCTTGTCGGTTACGTCGATCACTGCGCGGGAACTGGCCGGCGCGTTGCCGGGATCGCCCGGCGGCAACGGCAACGCACTGGACCTGGCGGCGCTGGGCAGTTCACGCGAGATCGACGACGCCACCTTCACCCAATTCTATGGCCGGATTGCCGGACGGATGGGCAGGGAACTGGCCGATGCCCGCAAAGACACGAGGACGCAGGAGGTGCTCCTGTCGCAGGCACGGACCTTGCGCGCCAACGAGTCCGGTGTTTCGCTGGACGAGGAAGCCGTCTACGTGATCGCCTTTCAGCGCGCTTATCAAGCGACGGCCCAGCTAGTCCGCGTGCTCGACGAGTTGACCCAAACGGCTCTCGGACTGATGCGTTAGGAGAAACTATGCTGAGCGGCCTCGACGTACAAACCCAGCGGTTCCTGAGTGACCTTGGCCACATCGCGCGGCGGCTCCAGCAGGCCCAAGTGCGCGTCAGTTCCGGTTTGCAGATGCAGCAGGCTTCCGATGCGCCCGGCGATGTGACGCGACTGCTGTACCTCCGCAGCCTTCACGATTTCACGGTCCAGCTTCGCGGCAATCTCGGCCGGGTACAGTCGGAGGTGAACGCCGGCGAGTTGGCGCTCCGCAACGCCGTTACCGTTGTCGAGCGGGTGAGCGTGCTTGGCACGCAGGCCGCCACCGACTTCGTGACAGCCGGCCAGCGAGCCGGGATCGCGGTCGAGGTGGAGTCGCTCATGCGGGATCTTACCAATCTCGCGGCGACACAAACAGAAGGCCGTTACATTTTCTCCGGTGACGCCGACGCGACCGTTCCGTACACGCTGGATCTTACAGAGCCCTACCCGTTCAGCCTGTACCAAGGGGCGGCATCGAGCCGCGACGCCATGCACCCGGCGGGCACCCGTTTCGGGATCGCCCTTACGGCGCAGGACATCTTCGACGATCCCGATCCGTCGCGCAGCGTCTTTCAAGCCGTCAACAATCTCCGCGTCGCATTGCAGAACGACGACAGCGATGCGATCAACCAGTCGCTGGCCGTGCTTAAGGGCGCCGAGACTCACCTCAACAACCAACTCGCCTACTACGGCGCCCTGCAGAACCAGGTAGGCGCCGCCGTCGAGTTCGCGCAACAACAGGAGTTGCGGCTGAAGACCGAAATCAGCGGATTGGAAGACGCCGACCTGGCGAAAGAGATTCTCGAAATGAACCAGGCTCGACTCAACCAGGAAGCTGCCCTCCAATCGCAGTCCCGTATGCGGCGCATTAGCCTGTTCGACTACCTGGGGTAGAGTGCATCAGACCGTCCGGCAGCGCCTGTCTCCGTAAACGCTTGTGGTAGCGTCGTAAGGATGCGATTCCTTGTGACTGGCGCCCAGGGGTGTATCGGCGCATGGACGGTCCAGCGGTTGCTGGATCGCGGGTATGACGTCGTCAGCTACGACCTCGAACCGGACACCACCCGCCTCTCCCTGATCTCCAACTCGCCCGAATGGCCCCGGCTCTGGCTGGAGAAGGGACGCATTGAAGACACGGATCGCGTGAAGAGCCTTGTCCGGGACGAAGGGATCACGCACATCATCCATCTCGCGGCGGTGCTGATGCCCTACTGCCAGGCGAATCCGGTTTCCGGCGGAGTGATCAACGTGATCGGCACGCTCAACGTATTCGAAGCGGCTCGCGACGCCGGCCGCCCCGTCCGGGTTGTCTACGCTAGTTCGTCGGCGGTTTGGGGGCCAGAAGACGCCTATGACTTCGACCGTCCCCTCAACGAGAAGGACCCGACACTGCCGAGCACCCACTATGGCGTCTTCAAACAAGCGAATGAGAACAACGCGCGCGTTTTCTATCAGGCCAGCGGAATCTCCTCCGTTGGTCTGCGGCCGTGGACCGTCTACGGCGTCGGGCGCGACCACGGCCTCACCGCCGATCCAACGCTGGCGATGAAAGCCGTCGCCCTCGGCAAGCCTTTCCAGATCCGCGTGTCCGGCTTCATGGACCTGCAGTATGTCGAGGACGTTGCCGAGAGCTTCATTTACTGCGCCCTGTCGGACCTGCCGGGCGCTCATGTCTTCAACCTGGCCGGCGCCATCGTGAAAATGGAAGACTTCGTGACGCGGCTCGACGGGCTTCGTCCCGGCGCAGCGCAACTGATTGGCGTTTCAGGACCGCAGGTGCCCGTCTCCTACAAGATGGACGACACCGCACTCCGATCGAAGATTCCGGGAATTCCGCACACCAGCATTGAGGAAGGCATGCGAAAGACGGTGGAGATGTTCGAATCACTGCACCGGGCCGGCCGGCTGAACCCGGAACTCGGCTGACGCTATCGCGACGCCGCTGGAAACTCCATCACAAGAACATCACCCTGGGTTTCCATACGCCGGTCCGGACGTGCGAGATACTCGATTACGACCGGCCGGGCTTGCTGCGGCCCGCAGCCAAACTCGAACTGAATCTCACCAAGGTTGCGGAGAACCACGTCGTCCGGCTCACGCACAAGAAGCTTGACGGTCTCCGAATCCGTCTGAACGTAGATGCGCGCCCGCTCGCCGAGGCACTCGATGCGGCGAAGCACCCCGTCGATGCGCCGGTCCGGCTGTGGCCGCTGCCAAGCTTTGCCGACCTGCACCGCTGGCCGGTCCACCGGCGGTGGCGCCTCGCTCGAAACCGCCAGCCGGATAGCCGCTTCAGCCATCTCGATCTGTTCGGGCGTGGCTGCCGCTTGCAGCGCGCGGCGCGCCGCGGCTTCGGCGCTGGAGGCATCCCCCAGACGGTGATGACACAGCGCCAGCGCATGCCAGAAGCTCGACTGGCGCGGCAGCAGTCTGGCCGCCGTCGCGAAGTGTTCGAGCGCGACCGCGTCATCCCTCTCGCGCGCGAGCGCGAGCCCCAGGATGAAGTGCGCTTCCGCGTGCTGGGGATTCCGGTCGATCGCTTCGCGCAGATAACGCAGCACCCGATCCGGCGGTTCCCCGCGCTCGCGCAGCAATAGGGCATATTCGAAGTACGGTAACGACTGCCGGCTGCCCAGTTCCATCGCGCGAAGCATGTGGCGCTCCGCGCGGTCCGTATCGCGCGCTCCGAGCGCGAACATTCCGAGTGCGGTCTGCGCTTCTGGAGAGTTGGCATGGCGTTGCTCCAAATCTCCCAGATCGAACTCCGCCCATTCCGCGCGGCCTGTCAGCAGAGCCAGTTCCACTCGCGCCAGCCGGGCGCTCAGCCACCCGTCCCGAACGGCGATCTCCGGGTCTGCCGGAGAGTGGTTGAGGCGCACCCGCCGCAGCGGCAGAGTGGCCCGGTCGGCGTAACGGCGCAGTTCCATCACGGCTTCGTCGAAGCGCCTGCCAAACACTTGGCGGAACACAGCCATTTCCGGCTCCCGGCCGCCCAGTTCGCGAAGGAAATGGTCCAACCGCCCCCGGTAAGCGGGATCCAGCATCAGCATGTGAACCAAGGCCCAGCTTTGCGCATAGAACACCGCCGTCTTTGCGGCTCCGTCGCGCCTCGCAAGGATCTGGGCGCCGGAGAGCACCTCCACCGCGTCAAGCCACGCCTGCCGGCGCAGAGTGGCGATGTGAACCGCCACTGGCCGGCCGAGAACGCCTTCCTCCGAACGGATTTCAGCCGTGGAGTAGAACTCGGCCAATCCCTCCTCGAGCCATTTGGGCAAGGGCGCGGTCGTATGGTGAAGCAGCAGGTGAACGTACTCGTGCGAAACGACGCGGAGCCATTCTGGAAATCCAGCCGACAGCGCGATGAAATGGTGCTCGGCGCCGCTCTGGAAAAACCCGCGAACCGTGTCATCCGGCCGGTAGCGCGCGTAGTCGCTTTCCCGCCGGAAGAGCAGTACTTGCACCGGGACGGACGATTCCCACTGGGACGCCAGGACGCGGCGCAGTTCTTCGAGGCGCTCCAGGCAGCGCCGCCCCTCGCGCTCGCCCGCGTCCGTGAAGACAGTGATGGGGCCGGATTCAAGTTCCACCCAACCGTCCGCGGCAAGAGCCGTCGTGCCGGCGAGCAGAAAGGCGGCGGCGACTTTCATGGAAGCCCCAGCAGTTCAGCCGGATTCCGCTTCACCATCCCCTCGATCTCGGCCGCGGTCATCCCCGCCTCGCGCAAGCCCGCGAACACGCGAGCGAGTCCGTCGGGATGCAACGGCTGGTCCTTCTGTCCAAGGTCACTGGTCAGGATACAGCGCTCAACGCCAACCGCCCGCATGGCGGCGACGGTTTCCTTGTAGCCGAAATCTCCGCGCAGAAGTGCCAACGAGACAAATTCGATTCGGGCGCCGGCGTCGGCGGCTTCGCGCATTTGGACGGCTGTCATGCTGACTGGAGCAAGCATCCCGTGTGTCACCAAAACCCGCCGCACTCCAAGGCGGCGGGCCTCTTTCACCAGAAGTAACACTTCCGCGGGCGTCGAGTGGCCGGTGGCGAGAACAAGGTCCCGCCGCGCCGCTATCCGCATTACCTCCAGTACCTCGGGCAGAAGGCGGCCGTCGCGGGCGACTGGGACGAAGGGCCTGTCCTCGCCCGCGGTCCGGACTTGGTTTTCCGAATCGAACGTCGGCAGCCACACCACGCGGCCCCACCCTCCGTCGACGTTTGCCATTCTTTCGACCGCCGCTGCGTTGATACCGCCCAC
>CAYPUQ010000205.1:0-11011 GCA_964413655.1 uncultured Solibacteraceae bacterium
CAGCACCGAAACGATGCCCTGAATCCGGTAGGCCTTGTCATTGGTAAGCGTGGTATCGGCGGTGATCTGGTTCGGGAGGTTCACGAACTCGCCGACGACGCCGAACTTAAAGTACGCCGACTTAACGACGCGAGTTCCGGTGTAGTCGCGCAACTGGACAACGACCGTGTGCATACCGAGTTCCTGCGGCACCGTGAGCGGCGCGGTGACGAGCGAGCCTCCCTGGCCGACCAGCACCTGCTTGGTGGCGTCGGAGAGCCGGACGACCTGAAAATCCCCCATCTGGCGGCCGAAGATATCGTTTACGGCCTGGGTGTTACCCGGCAGATAGCTCTTGACGCCGGTTTGGTTGTTCTGACGATAAGCGACGACCGTGTAGGGATACAGATCGTTGTTCCGTTTGATTGTCCAGCGGACGGTTAAAGGATCGCCCGGCGAATACACCTGCTTGTCGGTCCAAACCCAAACGGCGGCGTTCGACTCCAATTGGAGCGAGCCGGTAAGCTCCCGTTGCGCCTCACTAAATGAAAGCCTCTCGAAACCGGATGCCGGTCCGGCGCCGTAAAGGCCCTGGAGCGACAGTCCAAGCATCGCGATTGCGAATATTATGCGTCGCATTCTATTGCTCGTCTTCCTTTCATGGTCTAAGAACTTCGGTCAATACCTCAGAAAAACGAGTAACTCGTTCCCAAGGTAAAAGTACGTCCTATCCGGAACTGCCGGACGAGAATGTCTGACTGAGTGAACCGGTACTCGTTGTCGGTGAGATTCTCCGCGCTGAAGCGAAGCTTCCACTTTCCCTGTTCATCCAGGCTTATGTTGTAAACAAGGTCGAGAAACGTATTGCGTTCCTGATACACGTCCGGCAACTGGAACGTGCCGACGTCGGTAATGCGGCGGGACACCGAATTCACGTAGAAACGGGCATCGGAACGCCATTGCGGGCGAACCCACTCGGTGATGACGTTGTAGATGAACCGGGATTGGCCCATCAACGGCCGCGCCCGCGAAGTCAACTGAGGGAAACGGTCGACCGGAATTTCGACGTCGGAGTCCACGTAAGTGAGGTTGGTCTGTACGGCGAAGTCCGAGAGTTTCCTCGTCCAGCCGCGAAAAGCGCGGCGCATTTCGAGTTCGATGCCCTGGTTTTTAGCGCCGGCCACGTTGATGAAGCTCTGGCGCAGCTCCGAGGCGGTCGGCCGGTAGATCTGCTCAATGGGATCGGTGAACCGCTTGTAGAAATAGCTCGCCGCGATGACCTGATTTCCGCCAAGGAACCACTCCCAGCGGGCGTCGACGTTGTCGATGGTAGCGCGCCGGAGCTCGGGGTTCCCGACGGTTGAGTAACCACCGACGACATTGGTAAATTCGAACGGCGACAGTTCCCGGAAGTCGGGCCGGTTCACGGTGCGGCCGTAACCGAAGCGCAGGTTTTGGCGGGAGTTCAACGCATAGATGAGGTTCACCGAGGGCAGCGCGTCGCGATTAACCAAGTTTGCGACGGAGGGCATGCCGCCCGGCACCAGCGGGTCAATGGTCGTGACCCGGACATCGGCGTCCTCGACGCGGACGCCGGCGATGAGGCGCCACCTCGGTCCCATCGACAAATCGAGCAGCCCGAAGCCGCCGAAAACGTCCATGCTGGCGTCGTAGGAGTCGGTACCGCGGGTAATCTCCCGTAGCACGAAGCCATCCGGCCGGATATTGTCCGGACCCAAGACCCGGTCAGCGGTTCCCGAGAAGTCGATGGTTTGGGCGCGGACCGGAAAATAGCGGAAGCGGCGGCCGGCGAAGTCGCGCCGGCGCACAGTGGCACGGAGGCCCGCCTTAAAAATACCGCTGAGCCCGCCACGGTAGAACGGGATGGACCAGGCGCCTTGCGGCTCGTAGATTTTGTCGTCGAGATCGTTGAAGAAGCGGAGGCCAGACTCGGGCAGGTTCAGGTAGATGAAGTTGCCGCCCTCGGCGGGGCGCCCGGAGATCGTCTCGCGCAGATCGGGTTCGTTGCGCGTCGACAGCGAGTAGGTGAACTGCCAGAAGAACAGGCTGTTTTTGAAGGACGCCGCGACATGCTCGCCCTCGACGCTACTGGACAGGAGGCTGCGCTCCACCCAGCGGAGCCGGGTGGATTCGATGAAGTTGTCGTTGCCGCCGTTGAGGCCGGAGATGAACCGCGCCTCCTGATCGGTATCACGCGTGAGAGCGTTCCGGAAGACGAGTTTGTTGGCGGCGTTGATGCGGAAGCCGGTGTTGAGGACGCCGCCGAGCCGGACGGATTGCGTATCGACGTTGAAGGTCGGATAGTCCGAGAAGATCTGGGCCTGTCCGCCACCGGCGTTTACTAGGAACCGGCGCAACTCGGGGAGGCGTTGGGGGGCGTTGCTGAAGGTGAGCGCGCCGACGACGCCAACCCGGCCCCAGGTGTTGCCGCCGGAGACCGAGTAAGTTTGCGAAGGCCGCATCGAGTTGATGGGGGCGATTTCGTAGTTCGGCGCGAAGGCCTGGCCGAATTGCTGAAATTGTTCGTCGGTGAAACTGCCCGCGAACAGCCGCTGGTCACGCGGGATGATGGAAGGAAGGCTGCGCGTACCGTCGTCGAAGCCCGTCCAGTCCCGGCCGCCGCCGGAATAACTGCCGAAGCGGTCGAAAGTCGTGAGGGAGTTAAAGCCGTAGTTCACCGAGACGCGAAAGGTCTTGGCGGTGGGAAAATCGACGGTGGACATTTGCACAAGGCCGCCCGAGAACTCGCCGGGCAAGTCGGCGCTATAGGTCTTGAGGATCTTGATGTTGTCCACCAAGTTCGCCGGAAACAGGTCCAGCGGCACCACTCGGCGCTCCGGCTCCGTCGTGGGCACGATGGCGTTGTTCAGCATCGTCGCGCTATAGCGCTCCCCGAGCCCGCGCACGTAGACAAAACCGCCGTCCACAACCGATACACCCGTGACCTTTTCCAGCGCTCCGGCGGCATCGGAGGCGGCGGAATTACGAATGTCCTCCGCGCTGATGCTGTCGCTCACCACCGGAGCAAGACGCCGTTCGGCGATCGCCGACTCGGCGCTCGAAGCCACGGCCGCGATCCGTTCGACGACGTCCACCGTCGTAACCGCGGTCGCCGACGAAAGCACGGTGCTGGCGTCTACCACTTTCCCGGCAATCACCTGAAGGTCCTCCACCACTTGCGCGTTGTAGCTGGCCGCACTGACCTTAAGCTGGTAAGACCCCGGCGGAAGATCGAAACGGAAGCGGCCATTCGTGTCGGTGACGGTCTTCGGCTGACCCTCACCCACGACCTCGACCATCGCCTGACGAACCGGAGATCCGTTGGCGGCGTCGTAAACCTGGCCAGCAACGGTTCCTCGGTCCTGCGCGAGGCAGGACAAGGCGAAAACGACAAACGAGAGAATGCGTATACCCATAAGGAGACTTCTGTTAGTGGAGTCAATTACCACCTGTTTTTGTTTTGTTTCCGTTATTCGGCGACCCAGAAGCTGACTACGTTGCTGCTGACGCCGTCGAGACTGACAAACACCGGAACTTGTCCGCGAATGTAATCCTTGTCCGGTACCACCGCGTTGATTTGCCACAGTCCCGGGAACTGTGGAGAGAGCCCGCTGAAAATTACCTGGGCCTTGTCGACCGAAATGTGGACGTCGGGCGCCGTCGTGGTGTTGATCAGCGTGCCCGCCGGTGGAACCGCCCCGTCGGCCACCGATCCGCTCAGCGCCGCACCCTGCCCCGTAGCGAATATCTGAATCACCTGGCCGCGGCGGGCCGGGGCGTTCTGAATCGCATACACGCTGTCCTGGTTGAGAATGCCACCTTGCTTGAGCGGATCCTCGAGAACATGGAAGATGCCCGGCGACACCGGCAGCACGTCAACCTGGAAGGTTCCCAATTCCTGTCCATCCCGAACGACCCGACCCGCCACGCGTCCGGCGGGGGTTTGGAAGGGGACTACGTAGCTGACAACTGTGGACGATACGGCGTACAGGCCCGCGGGCCGGCCGTCGATGAACACTTGGGTGCCCCCCAATTCGGCCGGTAGCGGCACCGACTGCGCGAATGTCTCAGGCACGCCGGCGAAGGACCCATAAGTCTGCGCGTAGGCTCCGGGAGAAACCGGGAACCTGAGTTCGAAGCGGGCTCCGTTGATGGTCGCGGGAGACTGTGCCGCCGTTTGAAGCGCGAAGAGGGAAACGAGGGCGGTCAAGATGATCGGCTTACGCATAAGCCGTGATGGTAGCAGTGGGCAATGACGCAGCTATAACTAGGGAGTTAAAACTGCGTTACATGACATATTTTGATATTACTCGAAACAAAACAAAAACGCCTGGCGGAAGCAGAAACGCTTCCGGCCAGGCAGATTGACAGAGACGAACCCGATCAGTTCGAGACGCCGGCCACCGCCTCCTGTTCGGACTCGCGCGCCGACGGATCGTTGAAACTATACCCGAATCCGCGCACGGACCGTATAAGCGCCGGGTTGGTCGGATCGGCCTCCACTTTTTGGCGCAGCCGCAGAATGTAGACGTCCACGGTGCGGTCCGTCACGGCGCGATCATGGCCCCAAACCGAATCCAGCAACTGCTCGCGGCTGAATACCACCCCCGGCCGGCTCATCAGGAACTCAAGGAGCCGGAACTCGGTCGCGGTCAATTGCACTTCCCTGCCCGCCATGAACACCCGGCAACTGCTGCGATCCAGTTCCAACGTGCCGGATTTCAACGTCCGCTGCGGCGCCACCTGGGGCCGGAAGTGGATCTTGATGCGAGCGATCAGTTCACGAATGAAGAAGGGCTTGACAATGTAGTCGTTGGCACCCAACTCAAGGCCGACGATGCGGTCAGCTTCCGACGCCCGGGCCGTCAAAAAGATCACCGGAATGTGCGCCAGTTCCGGGTGGCTGCGAATGCCCTTGCAGATATCCAGGCCGTCCGAATCCGGCAGCATGATGTCGAGCAGGATGAGATCGGGGCGCTCGCGCCGGCACAATTCGGTCGCGCCCTTGCCGGTCTGTGCCCCCACCAAGGCGAAGCCTTCGCGCTCGAGGTTGTACTTCAACAGCGCGAACAAATCCGCGTCATCCTCTATCAGCAGTATCTTTTTCATACTAAGTTGACCCAATACGAAGATAGCCCGGCCATTGTTACAGGTTGATTACGAAATGGTTAATTCCGATTGAAGGGGCTTGTCCTCAAGCACGCCCTCGTCGTCCACGGGCAGCGTGAAACAAAATGTGGAGCCTTTCCCCATCTCGCTCTCTACTCGCACGTCGCCGCCATGGGCTCGCGCCAAGTGCTTCACAATCGCCAACCCCAGCCCCGTGCCGCCCAGTTCCCTCGACCGCGCCTTGTCGACCCGGTAGAAGCGTTCGAAGAGCCGCGGCAGTTCTTCGGCTGGAATTCCAATGCCAGTGTCGCGAACATAGAATTCGTAGTATCGCCCCGCTCCCGCCGGGCCAGCCGCCGGCCGCGCGCCTACGTAAATTCCGCCGCCTTCGGGAGTGTATTTGATGGCGTTATCCATCAGGTTGCCCAACGCCTGGTGAACCGCTTTCGAGTCGCAAAACACCTCGGCATCCTCCTCCGTGTACTCGATGTGCAACTCGATCTCCTTGCGGTCGGCCATTGGGCGCATGGAATCCACGCAGTCCAGCAGCAGCACATTGACATAGTAGGAAGCGAACTGGAATTTCTGCGTCTTCAGTTCGATTCGCGACAGCGTCAGCAGGTCAGCGGCGAGGTTGGACAACCGCTCGGCATTCTGCCGGATGATATCGAGAAACCGGACATTGTACTGCTTGTCTTCGATCGCGCCGTTCAGCAGCGTCTCCGTGTAGCCCTGAATCGACGCCAGCGGCGTTCGGAGCTCGTGCGAGACATTGATCACGAAATCTTTCCGAACCCGTTCCAGCTTCTCCAGTTCCTGGTGTTCGCGCTGCAACTCTTCGAACATCTTCTCGAGCTTCTCGCCGGTCTCGTTCAGTTTGCCGCTTAGAATTCCGAGTTCGTCAGTACCGGGACGCTCCAGCCTGGCCCGGAAATTGCCCTCGGCCAGTTTGCCGGCGTAGTCGATGATACGGCCCAGTCTCGACGAAACGTAGCGGGCGAAAAAGCCCGCGATCAGGATCGCCGGCACGAACGCCAGCGCGGTGGAAAACAGCAGGCGCTTCCGGATCGAATTCACCTGCTCCGCCATCGCCGACATCGGGACGGCGACCCGCATTGCGCCCTGCGGGCTGGGCACCGCGACATAGAGGAACTCCTCGCCGACCGTCGGACTCCGCCGGATCGACTGGCCGACCCGGCCGTTGAGGGCCTCCATCACCTCGGGCCGCTGCCGGTGATTCTCCATGCGGTCCGGGTCGCCCTCGGTGTCAGCCAGCACCCGCCCATCCGGCGCGATGGCGGTGATTCGGCTGCCATCGACCGCGGACAACTGTTCCAGCGCTTCGCGCGCTGCCTCGCTGTCGCCGGCGTGATAGAGGAGCGTAAGCATCCGCGCTTTCTGCTCGAGTTCCCGCGACAGGTGCTCGCGATAGTTCGATTCCGCCACGCGCGACGCCAAAACGTCGACCGCCGAAAGGGCGACGATGAGGAGACAGAGAACTCCGAAGATCAGTTTGACGAAGATTCGCGCGGTCACAATCCGGCCTCGGGCGGGTCTCCGATTTCTCAGGATACCATCCGGTATGTCGCTTGGTGACGGAATGAACAGGCCAGGCGCCGCCAGCAGCGCATCCTGCCCTGGCGAGCCACCACTATGGTGCGCTGTCGCCCCAGTCATCCAGGAACTTCAGCGCCGTGGATACGAACGGAACGTTCGGATCGAAGATCGGAACATGGCCGCCGCGCGGAATGATCCAGACGTACGACTTGGGAATCGAGCGGTACATCTCGTGCGGAATCTCGACCGGAAAAAACTGGTCGCGATCCCCGTGCACGATTAGCGTCCGGGCGGTGATCGTGGCCAGGTACGGACCAGTGAAATTCATATCGTCGTAGCTGTTTCTGAAATCGTGGAACTGCTGTTGCAGCGCCCGAATCTGTTCGTCGCCGTGCTTATGAATCTCGCGCCTTCGCTCGTACATTTGCGGCGTCAGGCTCTCCACCGTCGCCTTGCGCATGATCGCGCGCGCCTGCTCCGGGAAGTAAATGGTCGCTCCGATCAGGGCCATCGCCTCGACCCGCGAAGGCTGTTGCGTCGCCATGTGAATCAGCGTCATGCCGCCGGTGCTGATGCCCATGGCCTTGAATTGCCGGATCCCCAGCGCGTCGAGCAGGGCGAAAACATCCAGCGCCGACTGCCGGTGGGTAAACTTCCCAGTGGGGTTCGTGGATCGGCCGTGGCCCCGCAGGTCCGGCACGACAACCCGATAGCGCTTCGCAAAGTCCGCCACCATGCGCGACCATACCTGGCCCGACGCGTTGAAGCCATGAAGAAGCACCAGCGGCGCGCCTTGCCCGGTGGTTTCGTAGTACATCTCAATGCCGTTGACGGCGGCGATCTTGCCGGGTGCGCCGGCGGCCGGCTGTGCGTACGCCGCAACCGCGCCAGCGGCGATAAGGATTAGGATTAGCTGCAATCGCATGGCGTCTCCTCTAACAACGATAGTGCGCCTGGAACGGAACCGTCGTGACCTCACTCCGCCTCCGGCTTGCGGAAGACCGCGCAGTAGAGCCACCCGGGCCAGGTTCCCCAGGGATCGACGATCCGCTCCAGTTGGAACCCCGCCGCCGTGATCTCGTCGGCGAGAAGCTGTTGCGGCATCCCGTGCCCGCCGCGCCCCTCCGGTACGCCGTCCGGTCGGAGCAGCCAGAACTTCCAGGCGCTCGGCGCGAAATCGATCACCGCGAGCCGGCCGCCCGGCCGCAGCGCCTGATACAGGCTTGCATTCATCGCGGCGGGCTCGGTGAAGTGGTGGTAGACCTTCACCATGAAAACCGCATCGCAGCACTCGGCGGGCAGGTTCGTCTCACGATTGCCGCCGAGGAGGACCGTCACGTTCTCGAGTCCGGCCTCCCGTGCCGCCTGCTCGACACCGGCCAGCTTCGAGGTATCCACCTCCGTCGAGTACATGCGCCCACGAGGTCCCAAACGCTCCGCCACACGAACGGTCCAGGCGCCTTTCCCCGCGCCGATCTCCGCAACCGTCATTCCGGACTGCAGATCAAGCAAGTCCGCGAGAGTGGCTGCTTCAACATCCGGATTCCCGCCGCGGAGCATGACGGCGGCCAGCAGGCCCCCTCCCACTACCAGGACGAGGAGCGCAAGTGCCAGTCTCCGCCGGCGAGTCGCCAACATCATCTCAAGCTTATGCCAGCCTCTCCCTGAGGAACGGCATCGGCGCCAAGGCGCGGGCCTAGCGCTTCCTCGGCGAGGCCGCCTTCGCCTTCTGGCGCCCGGCGGCTTCCTTCGCGCGGAACTTCGCGATCCGTCCGATCAACTTCACTGGAACGGGCCGGGAGAGAGGGAAGCGGATCGTGCCTTTGCTGGCCCGTATGGTGCAAGCTCGGATGGCGCTCCGCACACGCCCGAGAATGCGCCGCACGGCCTCGGGTTGCGAGGCAATGTACTCGTCCACGGACTTGAAGCCGGTTTTGCCACGTCATTCCGGTCTCCTGGCTACGGATTATCTCGCGGGGAATCCATCTTTGTACCGTGCCGCCAGGAGGCCTGTGGCCGCGGTAATGTCGATGTCCGCGATGAGCAACCCCTCCTTGCCGTATGGTTGGTAGCTGAGCAGCGTCCCGTCGGGCCGCACAACCGCTGAAGTGGTCGGCGACCCGGCGCGTGCACAGTTTACGGTTGCGAAATAGCAGGTGTTCTCGGCGGCGCGGCACAAGGCTGCTTTTTCATGGAAGGAGTTCGCGGGATCGGCGAAACTCGACGGCACGTAACCGCCGGGTTCGGCTTCGTGGAAATGAGGGTGGAATACGATGTGTGCACCGTGCCGCACGGCCCAGCGGACCGTTTCCGGATAGCGCCAGCCCTCATGGCAGATCGCGATGCCGAATGTCAGCGGGCCGGTTTGGAAAACCCGCCTCCCGGAGCCGGACGAATAGGCGCCTTCCTCGGAAGGGTCGAGTTGGACTTTGTCCTGGAAACCGGCGATCGTTCCATCTCGATTGATGACCAGCGCGGTGGCCAACAAGCCGTTATCGGCGACGCGTTCCGTGCCAAGAATGACTGTGATGTTGGCCTTCGCCGCCGCCGTTGCGATGGCGGACCAGGCGCGTTCGAGGAAGACAGGGTCGGGGGGCGGCACCGCCTTCCCCATGCCCCGGTAACCGGGAACGAAGCATTCCGGAAAGCAGATGAGATCGGCGCGCTCGATGGACGCTTGAGCGGTGGCTTGTTCGGCCAGTGTGACCGACTCCGCGGGAGTCGCTGGGAAACGGATGTTGGCGAGTGCGATTCGAACGGTGGTCATTCGCGGTCCCAGTGTATCGCTTGCGCGTCCCGGCAACCGGTCCATTGTTGCGTCTCGGCCGTATGCCTTCAGAGGAACCAAACTACCGGACTGGAATCGCACTCCCAATCGTCTGCACCGGCAACCGCGACGGAAGACGCTTCGTCGATAACCGGCACAGCATCGTGTTCCCCCACGCCGCCACACGCAGTTCGGCCTCCATGCCGAGCATCACATGCGCCTCCTGCGGCGTCACCCCGTAGTCGGTGGTCAGCCACTGGATCATGTCCGTGATGGCGAACTGGAAGGCTTCCTTCATGTCGTTCGGGCGCAGGCCGAACGAGACGAGGTGTCCAGGCTCTTCGAGCCTCGGCCCTCCAATGCGTTTCTTCTTGATGAGGTCCACGGTGAAGTCCACATCGAGCGATGTCTCCGTCCCGTTGCCCAGGAGTTCGCCGTCCCCGTGCGTGCCATGCCCATCGCCGAGAGAGAACAGGGCGCCTGGCTCGAAGACGTTCAGGTAGAGAATCGTCCCCTCCACTAGCCCGTTGTAGTCGATGTTGCCGCCGTGCGGTCCGGTCGGACCTGAGGTCTCGACGGTCTTGTTCGGAGGCGCCACGCCCGCGCAGCCCACCGCCGGACGCAGCGGATACTCCATCTTGACCTTGTCGCCAAGCGGCGTGGCCGGTGTGCCAACCAGGCGCTGCACGTCCAGGTGCCACTTGAGCGCATTGCGTCTCCCCGGTTGCAGCCACTCCTCGAGGTAGTTGTTGTCATAAACCCTCTGAACGTAGGAAGGCGTCAGAGCCCCCAGCCCGACACGCACTCCGTTCCAGCCCCAGTCGCGGTTCAGCCGCACCTTGTCGAATCGGACGATGA
This sequence comes from uncultured Solibacteraceae bacterium, assembly GCA_964413655.1. GTDB lineage: Bacteria > Acidobacteriota > Terriglobia > Bryobacterales > Bryobacteraceae > CAYPUQ01. The sequence goes on from CAYPUQ010000205.1 coordinate 10,292, forward strand.
GCGTATCGCCGGGTTCGGCGCCCTCCACATAGAACGGTCCGGTCAGCACATTGCCGGCATAGATGATGAGCTTGCCGTTCTTATCGTGGCCCCGCGAATCGAGCAGCGTGGTGATCACTTTGTCCCCAGGCTTGATGCGAGCCACGGGTGGATGCGCGAAGGAGAACGTGTCGTAGAACCGGTCCGGATAGACTGTGTGAGTCTCGGCGGCTGCTAGCCCCGCGGCGGCCGCCAGCAGCAAGAAGGTACGCATGTCCCGCATTGTGTCGCACCGACGCCTGGCTCTGTCAACCTGTCAGCCACAACGCACTCTTCCGAGCAGCCAATTGGCGACAAAAAAAGTGGGGCAGGCCCCTTTCCCAATGATCGTCGACAAACAATCCGAACCGCGAAGATGATCCGGCGCACCGCCGGCGTGGAACCCATCTGGCAATTCATCGTGGCTCGCTCGTCGAGGACATGGCCTACGCCACCTGGCAAGTCCGCGCCGTCCGCGAATCCATCGGCAAGTACGACGTCCGGCAATCCCGAAGAGCGCAAGCGCTTGGAACTGCTCCACCGCTATCCGCGCCAGCACACGCGGAACCTCACGGGCATGCCCGCGCTGCCCGACTACGCGAAAGTCGCCAAGCGGACCCGGGCCGTGCTGGGGTATTCAAGGGTGGCGAGACACGTCGAACGATTAGAGTCGGCGTGGAGCCGATTCGGCGTGGAGCCGAT
>CAYPUQ010000206.1:0-10999 GCA_964413655.1 uncultured Solibacteraceae bacterium
AGCGTGCGCAGCGCCGCTGCCCACGGCCCGATCGCCTGCGGCAGCGTGCGCAGCGCCGCTGCCCACGGCCCGATCGCCTGCGGCGCCGTCTTCGGCTTTGGCATGTGCGTTTCGTCGCACACCGGTTCGTAGCCGGCAATCGGATTCACCGGAAGCACGTAGCCCGTGCCTTCCTTGCACTCCTGCAGTCCACCCGAATCGCTCGCGATCACCGGCACGCCGCGCAGCATCGCCTCCATCGCGATCAGCCCGAACCCCTCGTACCACAGCGACGGCATTAGCAGGACACGCGTCCGCCCCAACACATCTTCGATATCGGGCACGTTCTCGATCAGCCAGCAATTCGGCCGGCTGTTGAGCGCCTTTTCGTCGGCATGCGCCGTCGCCCACCCGCGCAGCGCCGCGAACTCGTATTCCGGAAACCGTTCGGCCAGTGCCAGGAAGATCTCGATCCCTTTTACGATCGACGGGTTAATCATCAGGATCCATCCCTGGTCGAACGATCCCAGGTTCCGGTACGGCGGCTGCCCGTAGATCGGCGGATGCACGATCGCGGCCCGCCGCCCCGCGTGCTCCTCAATGTAGCCCGCCATGTGCCGCCCGATCGCCACTACCCCCGCCGCGCGCCGCACAATTTCCGTCGCCGCCGGATCGGGATGCCAGCACGCCGGCCCGAACGGGTAGAACTGCGGTGTGTGCGCGAGATACACGATCCGCCCCGGCGCGGCCTCGTCGGCGGCGCGCAGCAGCACGTGTCCCAAATCCTCCGACGATACCAGCACCCAGTCCGGCCCGAACTCGCGGATCGATTCCTTCAACAGACCTGTTCGCCGCGACAGGTCGCGCACCGAAACAATCGGAATCGTCCCCCGCAGCGTCGTGCGGACATCCGGCCCGCCCTTCGCCGCGTCTTCCCACGGCGCGACGATCCGGCATTCGTGGCCGTTCTCTGCCAGCGCCTCCACCCACACCAGGTTTCCCCGCGTCGACCCGCCCCGCGGTGGATCGTAGGAGGCGTTCGATGTCAGCAGAATCTTCATCGCCACGGCCGCCTGAGGTTACGGCTGCGCGCCCGTCCCCTCTTCCTCCAGCAACCGGCGAACCTCTTCGTCGCTCAGTTGCTCGATCTCGGCCAGCAGATCCGCATACTCGTTGGGACTCACCTGGCTCAACTGATAGTGTTCGATCTTGTGCGCCAGATCGCTCAGCGTCATCGACGGAGAGTATACATCCTCCACTGGCAGTTCCACGCCGAACGTCTCCTTCACACGCACGATCATCAGCACCGCGAGCAGCGAATGGCCGCCGATGTCGAAAAAGTTGTCTGTCCGCGATACCGTCGCGGTCTCCAGCAGGTCCCGCCAGATCGTTGCCAGCCGCGCCTCCGTCTCCGTCGTCTCCCCCTCTTCCACCGCCGGACCGGCCGCCCGCTCGCGCTCCACGCGCATCGCCTCCAGTATCTGGGCCGGCGTCGACAGGTCGCGCGCGATCCGCTCGAAGTCCACGAACTTCCGCTGGGACGGCTTCGCACCCGCTGCCCCCTGCTTCGGTGCCGGTGGCGGAATCGCCGCCGGCCTGTACTCGATGTTCGCCAACGAGCCGGCCGGCACGCTGCGCGCGAATCCGTCTGCGCCGTCCAACCGCTCTTCGAGCACCGATTCCAAAAACTGCCGCGCCGGCAGATTCTTCGCCGTCGGCGCCCAACGCAGCCTCACGTTTCTCTTGCCGCGCCCGGCGGCGCCGCGAGCCACCTCCGCGAGAATCCGGTGCTCCACCCCTCGCCCCAGCACCCGGCAGCTCAGCACGAACGTGTCTATCTCCGTCTCCGCGCCGTTGTCGCGAGTGATGACGGCGCCCACCAGCCCGTAATCGCCGAACCGGTCCGTTACCCGCGCCGTCAAACACTGGTAGCCCGGTTCGCGCAGTAGCGCCTGAAGATCGGTTTCCGTTCGCCGGATCGTCGTGAAGTTGAATTGGTTGGTGCGCTGCGTGAGTTGCGCCACGCGCGGCAGATCCTCCGCGCGCGCCGCCGTCAGCGCGATGTCCAGCCGCAGCGACGCCAGAAACTTTTCGAAGCTTTCGGCCTTCTTCAACTCCCGCCCGAACTCCTGCGACTGTGTATAGTAGGCGTTCCGCCGCCGGTCTTCCTCCGTCACCAACGGCCGGTCGAACGCCCAAATGTGGCCCAGGAAATGTGGAATCCGCTCCGGTTCCGGCAGGGTTAGCGAAAGCACCTCCGGCAGCGCATCCGCTACCTCCGCGCATTCGCGTGGATTGTCGTCGAGGAAAATGAAACTGTCGAGGCCGAGCGACAGTTCCTCCGCCAGATCCACCAGGTTCTTCGGCTTCGGGTCCCAGTTGATGCGCCATGCGGTGAAGTCTTCCAGGCCGAGCGGCATCTCCGGGTTGGCCGCGAACGTGTCCAGCACGTCTTGTTCGTTGTTCTTGCTCGCCATCGCCAGCAGCGCGCCGTCCTCGCGCTGCCGCAATGCAAACTCCTGCAGCGAGCGCCGGTGTTCGTCGATTACCACGCCGTCAGGACCGTCCTCGCCGCACACACCCGTCCACAACGTGTTGTCGCAGTCGAAGACGATCACCTTGTACGGCGGGATGAATAACGCATCCGCCAGCCGGGCGACCGCCGTGCCCAGCGCGCAAAAAAACTCCTCGGTGTACGGAATCCGCCCCAGGCGCTCGGCGTCCGGATCGTTCCACTTCGCCACCGGGTATCGCTCCCGGAGTACGGCCCACTCCAGCACATGCACGCCGGGCACATCGTCCAGAAACTGTCCGGTGAGCGCGTCCATCCGGTCCAACCACTCCGCGTTACCCGGCGCGGCGAGGACTCTGTCCGAAGGCGGACACGGACAGAAGATCAGCGGCACGGCGAAGCGCACAGGACTCTCGCGAAGCGCGCCGAGCAGCGTTTGAAGATTCGTCTCGATCGCCCGCCGCGTCTCGTCGCTCCACTCCGCGAACTGCCCGAGGTCCTCCACCCGGACCAGCGCCACGTTCACGCCATGGTGATTCCGCGCGAACTCGCTATTCGGATCGAGCAAAGTCTGCAAGACCTGGTTGTAAGGCGCAAAGCGCGTTACCAGCGCGGTATCGAGTTGGCGTCCCCAGAATGACAGGACTGGCTGCAAGGGATCGGCCGTGAATGTGGCGCCGACCGCGTAGTGAAACTCCGGCGAAGATTGCAAGAATCCGTGGCTCCGCAATTCTGAACTTTCGATTGTATCGTCATGCCCGCCGCAGCAGCCCTAAAAACCCGCCCACCCCCCGAGTATTCAAAACGTCTCCCGCTTCCAGCCACCCCCGCCGTGCCATGCACACCCCATACTTCATATTCGCCAAATGCTTCGGATGGTGAGCGTCCGTCGAAACGACGAACCGCACACCCCGCGCCTTCGCCGTGCGCAGCAGCGTCGCATGCAAATCCAGTCGTTCCGGACTCGCGTTGATCTCCATCGCCACCCCATGCCGCGCCGCCTCCGCCGCCACCCGCTCGAAGTCGTACGGATACCCGTCGCGGTGCAGCAGCACGCGCCCCGTCGGGTGCCCGAGAATCTGCACGTACGGATTTTCGATCGCCCGCAGCAGCCGCTCCGTCATCTCCGCCGCTTCCATGTTCATGTAACTGTGAACGCTCGCCACCACGACGTCGAGCTCCGCCAGCGCGTCGTCGTGCAAATCCATCGCGCCGTCCCGCCGGATATCGCACTCGATGCCGCTCAGTACCCGGATGCCCAACGTGCCCTGATCCATCTCGCGAACCTGGTGCGCGAACGCGATAGCCCGCTTCTCGTCTAACCCGTTCGCCATCGCCAGCGCCTTCGAGTGATCCGTAATCGCGATGTACTCCAACCCGAGCGCCCGCGCCGCTCCCGCCATCTCTTCGAGCGTCGCCCGCCCGTCACTTTCCCGCGTGTGCATGTGCAAGTCGCCGCGAATATCGTTCATCCGCAACAGCTTCGGCAATTCCCCTTGCTCGGCCGCCTCCAACTCCCCCTGGTTCTCGCGCAACTCCGGCGGAATCCACGGCAGATCCAGCTTCGCGTAAATCTCTTCCTCCGTCTCGCCCGCCAGCCGCTCTTCCGTGCTCAGCTTGAACAGGCCGTACTCGTTGAGCGAATACCCCATCTTCACCGCGCGCGTCCGCACCGCGATGTTGTGATTCTTGCTCCCGGTGAAATATTGCAGCGCCGCGCCGTAGCTCTGCTTCGGCAGCGCCCGCAGATCCACCTGGAATCCCTCCAGCCCCGCCCGCACGCTCGCCTTGTTCTCTCCCCGCCCGAGCACCTCCACCACCCGCGGATGCTTCACGAAGTGTTCCAGCGCCGCCCCCGGCTCCGCCGTCACTGCCAGCAGATCCAGGTCGCCCACCGTCTCGCGCCCGCGCCGCAAACTGCCCGCGTGTGTCACCTTCGCCACGCCCTTCACGTCGCCCAGGTACGACTCCAACTCCGCCGCCATCTCCGTCGCGTAGTTCAGCAGGAACCGGCCCGCGCTCTGCCGGTAGCTCGCGATTGACCGCAGAACCTTGTCCTCCAGCTTCGCGCCCATCCTTGGCAGTTCCTGCAGCTTGTGCTCCCGGCACAGCCTTTCCAATCCGTCGAGCGTCGTCACCCGGAAATGCTCGATGATCTGCGCGATGCTCTTCGGCCCCAGCCCCTGGATCTTCAGCATCTCCAGTGCCGTCGGCGGATATTTCTCGAGCAGCGTGTCGCGGCGGTCGAACGACCCGCGTGCCCGGATTTCGTCCAAAACCGCCGCCAGCCCCTTGCCGATCCCCGGAATCGTCGTTACCTTCTTCGAGTCCACCTTCAGCAGATCCTCGATCCGCTCCGGATAACCCTCCAGCGCCGTCGCCCCATTACGGTAGCTGCGGATCCGGAACGGATCTTCCGCCGCGATCTCCATGAGATCCGCGGTCTCGGCCAGCAGCCGGGCGTACTCAATGTTCTCCATTCAGCCTCCATGGTAGCCGGACTTGCTACCATCGAAGGGTGCCGGCGAACTTGACGCGGCGTTCCTTTATCGCCGCGTCCGCATTGCCTCTCGTCGCCCGCGCCGGATCGCAGACCCGGCCGTGGAATCAATGGCGTGGCCCCAGTCGCGACGGGTCGGCCCCTGGATTGTCCCTGCCCCGCCGCTGGCCGGCGGAACTCAAGCGGGTTTGGTCCGTCCCCGCCGGATTCGGCTACTCCGCGCCCGTTGTCTCGGGCAACGCCGTCTACCTGCACTCGCGTGACAATGGCAACGAAATAGTCCGCGCCATCGACCTCATCAGCGGCCGGACCTGGTGGGAGGACTCCTACCCCGCGCCCTTCAAGAAAAACCAGTACGCGCTCGAAATGCACGCCGGCCCCTTTGCGACGCCTTTGCTCACCAACGGCCGTCTCTTCACGTTCGGTGTGTCCGCCGTGCTTTCCTGCTTCGACCCCATGTCCGGCCAGATTCTCTGGCGCCGCGACTTCTCCCGCAAAACCGATACCAGCCGCTTGTTCACCGGCGCCGCCGGTTCGCCGCTGCTGCTTTCCGGCAGCGTCATCGTCCAGATCGGCGACGACATGGGCGGCGGTCTGCTCGCCCTCAACGTCAAGGACGGCGGGCAGCAATGGGCCTGGTATGGCGACGGCCCAGGCTACGCCTCGCCAGTCGCCGCCAACTTCGACGGCCGCCGCGCCGTCATCACGCTCACCGATAAACGCGCCGTTGCGGTCGATCCCGATGACGGCGGCGCCCTCCTCTGGTCCATCCCCTTCGCCGACGAGTGGAACGAGAACATCGTTACCCCTGTCGTCGCCAACCAGCGCTTCGTCCTGTTCTCGGGCGTCCGCCGGGGCACCTTCGTCGTCGAGCCCATTCGCGAACAGGGCGTCTGGAGTCTCCGCGCGGTCTGGGAAAAACCCGACGTCGCGTTCTACATGAGCACGCCCGTCATGGACGGCAAGGAAGATCTGCTCTACGGCTTCTCCCACCGTAACAAGGGCCAGTTCGTCTGCCTCAACCCCCGCACCGGCACTCTCTTCTGGACCTCCGATGGCCGCCAGGGCGAACACGCCAGCCTCGTCTCCTGCGGCGACGTGATCCTCGCCCTTCTCGACGACGGCGAACTCCGCGCCATCCGCGCGACCTCCAACGGCTACCGCGAACTCGCCTCCTACGAAGTCGCCTCCGCCGCCACCTGGACTCACCTCGTCCCGGCCGGTCCCGGCCTCCTCATCCGCGACGACGCCACCCTCTCCCTCTGGAACATCCCCGGCTAGGCGATCAGCCCTGAGATATCGATGAGGTGCATCTGGCGGCCGTTGCCCACGTGCGGTGAGTCGATGCAGACTAGGCGGCCGTCGGGGCTGAACCGTGGATGGGTGTCGCAGCGCCATTCCCCGGTGAACTCCGGCGCCGAGTGGAAACTTCCCAACGGGATGCGGCGCTTCGTTTCTGTGTCGTACAGATAGATGTTTTGGTTCCGATCCTTATCGGGATACGTGTCGTTCAGAATGTAGCGGTTGCCTGGGAGGTAGGTGCAGTGACCGTTTACCGTCATGATCTCTGGAGCCACCACCTCCACCCGTTCGGTCTTGTCGCGGTAGAGATAGAACTTGTTCTCGTGCGAAGGGTGCCACGCCCAGGCGAGGACGTGTTCGGGATCGCGCCAGATGAAGTGCGATGTCTTGCCGTGCGGGTCGAGGATGTAGAGATCCTTGCCCTCCGCCGTCGCGGTGAACAGGCGCGTGTTAAACGAGCGGTCGCCGTCGCCGCGCCAGCGATGCAGGAAGATGAACCGTTTGCCGTCCGGGGAAACAAGCAGGTGGTTGAACCAGTGTTTGGCGTTGGGTGAGAAGCCCGGCGGGTAAGGGATCTTCGCCGCATCGGCGAAAGAGATCAGCAGCGTTTGTTTGCCGGTCTTGAGATCGACCTTCCAGATGCCGGCGTCGTCTGGCGCGAGTTGACCGGCTTTGGGATCGGGGAGGCCGGCGTAGCCGTACCCGGGACGGGTGTCGTTGAGGCGGCGGAAGTCGCAAGTGACGGCCCACCCTGCGTCGGGGCTGACGGAGTAAACCGGAGCGGGCAGCGTCCGGCGCTTGCGGCTGTGAACGTCCATAATGTGGGCGACGAAGCGGCCATCCTGCCGGTCGTTCCAAACGATCTCGCGGTCCGATCCGGGCAGCCACTGGAGCATGGAGCCCTGCTGCCAGTTCCAGGCCAGGGTCTCGCCCAATTCGATCCACCGGTCGTTGTCCCGCAGGTCCACCATGCCGATCCGGACGTGATCGTCCGGGCGGGGCGAGCGGTGCTGAAACGCTACCTGCATGCCGAGGACGTAGCGCGAACTGGGATCGAACTGAAGCTTGTCGTAATAGCCGAACCAATGCCAGGCAGGCCCCTTCGTAATGGTGCGAATGGGGGGAAGCCGGTCCGAGGCGCGGAGGGCGCGGGCGGCGGCGAGCGTGGCGAGGAAACCGCGGCGGCTGGGATTCGGAATACTCATGGCGTCGATGACAGTATATTGGACGGAATGGGAACCTGGACAGCCAGACTGCTTTTGTTCGGCGCTTTCGCGGCGTGGGCGTACGGGCAGAGGCCCGGCCGCAGTGCACCGCAACCGCCGGTTGTGGATCCGGGCGGAGCGGCGCGCGCACCCTCGGATGCGGTGGCGCTGTTCAACGGGAAGGACATGAGCGGCTGGCGCCGGGCGGACGGTCAGCCGGCGGCGTGTGATGTCGTCAACGGCGTGATGAGCTGCAAGACGGGCGTTGGCGACATCGTGAGCGTCGAGCGGTTTCGCAGCGCGCAGATTCATGTCGAGTTCGCCGTACCGAACATGCCGGATCAGAAGGACCAGTTGAAAGGCAATAGCGGCGTCTACCTCCACGGCTGTTACGAGGTGCAGATTCTCGACTCGTACAACAATCCCACTTACCCGAACGGACAGTGCGGAGCGATCTACGGTATCGCGGCGCCCCTGGTGAATGCGAGCCGGCCGCCCGAGCAGTGGCAGAGCTACGACATCATCCTGCGAGCGCCGCGGTGCGACGGCGCGGGGCAGGTGACGGCTCCGGCGATGGTGACTGCCTTCCATAACGGCGTGCTGATCCACGATCGGGTGACGATCCCCGGACCCGGCGGCGGATGCCGGTTCAAAAACGAGTGCGAGCCTCGGCCTCTGCTGTTGCAGGACCACAGCGGATTTCCCGGCGCACCGGAGACGGTGATGCGGTTCCGGAATATCTGGATACGGAAACTCGACTGACGGCGGCCGGCTCTACGCGAGCAGCGCCTTCACCGGGCTTTCGGCGGCGTAGCAGCCCATGCCGCCCGTCGAGCCGTAGTTCAGGCCACGCTCACCCACCGGAACGGGTGATGGTCGCGGCCGGCAAACTGCCCGTAAGACCCGCCGCGGTTCTCCCGCATCGGCAGCCGGCCGAATTCACCGCCCCACACCACGATGCGTCTAATCGAGCAGGCCGCGCTGCTTCAGATTCTGGATCAGCGCCGCGATGGGCCATAAACTGCAAGAATCGCACGCCCGGCGCCACCAGGCGCCGCACCGAAGTTTCGGGTCGCCGGACTGCTTCAGTTGGCCGGTTCAGGTCGGCCAGCGCGTCAAGGGTCTTCCGCCGCAGCGTGCTAACGAACGCCGGCGCCAAGCGATGCCTACGATCCGGACCACGCCGATCGCTCAGGCTGAAACAACGTCGCGAACAGGAATGGATGCCCGTCAAGTTCGATCGCGCGGATCTCGGCTTCGGTATCTCGTCCACTCACACGCAACGGCCCGGAGGCGAATCGGTCCATGTAGCCCGAACTCAAGCCGTAGCGGCAATGATACTCCTCGGTCGCAGCGCTCGCCCCGTGGATCGCGGTTGGATTTGATCCCACTCTTCATCCTTGAGCGGCCTGGACCCGCTGACGGCGCCGGAAAGAATCTGAGAAACCAGCCGGACGAAGAAGAACCGACTTTGAGAAACTCGCCGGAGAATATCGTGGCCCGTTACACTACAAGGTTCCGGTTCGTTGGGAGCGCCGGAGTGTAGCCGAGATCTCGCGCACACTCGTCAAATCTCCCGGACAGGCGCTCATCTGATGACCAATCCTGGAGGAGGACGAAAGCGGAAGCGTTTGGGTTGCCAGCAGTCTTCGTGTAGGGCGACACAAAGTCACACTCGTAGGCACCGCCATGATAGTCACCGATGCAGTTGTATCCAGGCCATCGCGTCCTTCGTCTCTTACGTCCAAGCGCGATCAAGCGAGACAGCTTGTCCATTCCTGATCCCTGTGCGCATAACGCTAGGTTCAGCGGCGGCCCGTCCGCTGCAACCAAATGTTGGGCCTGCGACGCCCTATCCGCTTACTCTTGTTCATCTCTTCTAGCAGCAGCTCAGACCCGTAACGAGCCGCGAAACCCCCTCGCCGCATAGTATGATTGTGCCCCGTTGTGATAGAGAAAGACGGTACCGTACCGTCGGTCACAGAACAGAGCTCCTCCGAGTTCCCTAATAGCAGAAGGTGTTTTCACCCAGCTGGAGCTCTTCGTATCGAAGTCTCCAAGCTTCTGCAGCTCCCTGTACTGTTCTTCCGTCAGGAGTTCGATACCCATCTCAGCAGCCATGTCGACGGCGCTGTTCTTGGGTTTATATTCTTTCCTTGACTCAAGCGCTTCGTGGTCGTAGCAAACGCTTCTGCGACCTTTGGGGCTTTCCGGCGAGCAATCATAGAATATGTACTCGCCAGTGCTCTCATCATAGCCAACCACATCAGGTTCACCGCCAGTCGCCTCCATTTGATGCAGCGATCGCAGCTTGTCCGGCTTTGCTTCGAGCCGTACCTGTAGCTCAGCCCATTCAAGATTCCTATGTCGGTTCATGTTGTCCTCGAACCGAACCTTCAATGTCCTTAGTAGCGCTTCGCGTTCCTGGCGTTTCATTATCTTTCGCGTTTCATCCGGCTTACGCTGCGTTCACCACTCCAAGACTCAGAGCTGCTCCGCACTTCGATACTTTGCTTCGAAAACGGTGTGCCCTTGAAGCCAGGAAATCAAGCGGACCGCAGGGAGTCTTTCTCCTTGGCCTAACGCGCTGGCGCTCACCCGCGACCGCGCGCGGGTCTCGGCGGAGGCGGCCGTCTGGTGCAGCGTTAGCCAGCGCCCCCCGGACTCGCTACTTCCAAAGACCGGCTGAAGGTAGATTCTCTTAATTAACGCAATGACATGGTCTGCCTTCTGGGCTGCAGTCGAATCGTCGATTGGATCATGCACAGTTTCGAGCTGATAGACTTGCTCGGCCGACAATTCTAGTTGGCTGAATGCCGCAAGTGGTAGAAGGAGGCTGATGCTAGCTCGGAGTTCCATGTCATCGTTTTCAGCAAAACTGCTCTTGTCGTGCTTGCGATCGCGAAGGTGAAGGGCACCAATAGATCGGTCGCCATCGTCCGTGTAGATATCCAGCTGCTGGACCCGGTCGGGCTGTTCGGTGAACTCGATCTGCAGAGCAATGAACGTCTTGATTCCGAGCGGCAGCCGCTCCGGCAGGTCACGATACCAACATTCCGTTATAGTGCCTTCCATTTCGATGTTCGTTTGGCCGCTGAGAAAAGCACCAGAATCTCCGAACCCAACCATGGTCATTCTGCTGGTTACTTGGACCTTGGCACCAAAACCGCCCTTACTCATCGAAATGCCCTCGTCGTTTGTATTCTTAGGCCTAACGACTCGGGCGCCCAGGCGCAGCCCGGTTTTGGCCGTCGCCTGCAGCGCCCTGTTAGGCCCCGGTGTCGATGTTCTTCACGTCGAGGAGCCGAGCGCCGTGGTGCACCGTGAGAAGATGGACCTCCTCCAGACGAATCCGATAGATCACACGGTAGCCGCCCACAACGATACCTCTCTGATGTTCTTGATTCCCAGCTCCGGAACCACCCTGCCCAACCGTGGAAAGTTCGCCAGGCGATCTGTGGCGCGTAGGACCCGGTCGGCGAACGCTGCCGCCACCTGCGG
>CAYPUQ010000207.1:0-10991 GCA_964413655.1 uncultured Solibacteraceae bacterium
TTTCGCACCCGCGAAGCTCCCCTCATACTCAGAGAATCGCAAAATCTAAAAGAGCTGCACCCATCTTCGAGTCACATTTCTTTCAGCAGGCATCCAAATCTTGACCGGTGAAGTACGGATACTCGAATAGCATGTCCCGGTTCACCCGAACGTTGAAACGGTAGCCAATGGGAACCTTGATGGTGGGCTGAACATTCAAGTTGCGCCGCGTGACCTGCGCGCCGAATTGGGACAATTCGCGGCCGACGGCCGTGCCCGCCATTTCGGCGGCGGAGGGATACCCCAGCAGTCCGGCGCGGGGCGACTGGGACAACTGAAACGCCGCGCTGAACCCACTCGTAAGCACAGCGAAGCCGATGAGACGGCGGTAGTGGTTGTCGACCTTGTGGCGAAGTCCGCTTTGGCCCCCGGCATCCTGGCTGGCCATGCCTTCGAGGTTCACGGAAGAGCCGTCCGGAAAGATGATCCGGTTCCAGACCACCATTACTCCGTCCTGGCCGTATGCGATCCGTGAGTCGTAGACGCCTACCAGCCGGGAGCCCTGCGGGATCAGCAGGTAGTTGCCGGTGGCGGTGTCGTAGACGTTCTCGCGGACGAGCGCTCGCACTTCGCCCGGCAGGTCCGAGTTCAGAGCCTGTTCAAGCACCGCTGGAATATCCCAGCCGGCCTTGATCTCGTATTTGCCCAGAGGGCGTTCGCGCTTCGAGGCAAGGTAAGAGTCCGACGCGCCGCCTCTGGCCTGAGCCAGGAACGCCGATTTCTGCTCTTGCATGTTTTGGGCCTCGTAGTCTTCGCCATCACCACCACCTTGGCCAGTCAGGGGCACATCGGCGGAAAGCACCCGGCTCCGACTCCCCCTCATCGCGTTCAACAGCGCCGTCATTTGAGATATGTCGCCCTCGGGGGATGGCAGTGAGGCCGGGCCTGCCGACCCGCCACCAATGCCGCCGAAGCCCGCTCGGGCCGATGTCGGCGCCTCAATCGCCTCCATCTCCTGCTGGAACGCCCAAGCCCGCCGCTTTTCCTCAGGGCTCGGCTCGCGGTACGCCGGTGGCGGAGTCGACGCATAGGACGGGGGCGGCGCGGATCTCTGCCAGCCACCCGGCGACGCTGCCTGATTCCCGGTCTCTCGCGCCCCGGTCTCAGGAGGCTCCAACTCCTCCCCCTGCGGGACCGTCAGGACGCCCGGAGGCACCTGAGCCGCGATTACTTGTCCCGCATCGGTCGCCGCGGTCAATCCCCTCGTCTCGTCCATCGATACCATCTGCACGGCGCGGTCCCGCCGGGTCACAATACCCCAACCGATCAAGGCCACCACAATCCCAACAACGATCAGACCGAGCAGACCGGCGCGTTTACTCAGCCGGACCGCCACGGGCGGTTCAGGGTTCAGATCGAGACCGGCCGGCGATTCGATCTCCCCCGAGGGCCGCCCGTTCATGGCCGTTTCTCCTTGCTTGGTTTGGAAAACCGAGCGTAAGGATCGCCTTTCACTTTGCCCCGATACGTCCCCCGGATGATCTCAGCCTTCCGCGCCTTCTTCCCGACACCCAGGATCAGAGCGCCCCGCTCGAAAAGCCGGTCCACAATGTACATATCCCCCTTGACTCGGTAATTGACCATCTCCGGACCCTGGGGGCCGAGAACCACCAGAACCGGCGCTTCGCGGTGAGCGGCGTTTGGCGTCATCTGAACGTAGGTCTTCCTGCCGTCGTCGACAACACGAACGGGCCGCATGTTCTCATCCCCGCCAACAATGCGGTAATCGAAATACAGGTTGTCCAGCGACTCCACCGGCGAAATCCGCGCGGCCTCGAATTCCTCTTTCCGGCGGCGGTCCTGCTCTTCGAGATGCAACGTCCAGCGGTTCACTTCGTCCTCGGGGTAAGCGAACGCCACCCGCGCGAGGAAGTCCTCCGGCTTTGAGACCAGTCGCAGGTAGTAGGCTCTGCGATCCGTCGTGACCAGCAACGACGTGTCCAACCCCGGTTGTTTGGGCTTCACCACCACCATCGAGGTCTCTTGAGAACCGCGCCCGGCTGATGCGGGGGAAATGATCCAGCGCACGGAGTCGCCAATCTGCGGTTCACCGACGATCTTTTCGCCAGGCTCAAGTTCGATCACGCAAATTCGCAGAGGCGCGCAGACGACGGTTGCGAGGCCCGCCCCGTAGGTGTAAAGAACTCGGCCATCTTTGCCGGCCGCAGGCGCGTGTTTTTCGGCCATCCAGGACTGGCTCACTGTCAGCGCCTGCCGCGCCATCGGCGGCAGCGAAATATCCTTTACGGGCTGATAGTCCGGCGGGACGTCTTCTATGCCGGCTTCGCCAATCCGGCTACCCGCTCCGTGGTCACTCCTGCCCGCAGCGCCGGCCAGCGGATCCTCCACAGCCAGGTCGATCAACCGTCCAAAGGGATAGCGCTCAGGCGCCGGAACTGCGCCGGGCGGCTGCCGTTTCACCTCCACCGGTGGAGCCTTCCCTCCAGCGGGCGCGGATACCGACTGCTGACCGAGCAGCACGGGCGAGGCCGCCAGCACCAGCGCGAGCAAGTTGTAAAGATGATTCATCGTCGTTTCCTCTCTCAAAGCACCCTTGACCAGCTCACGTTCGTCACATAGACGCCGAGCGGATTCATCCGAACCAGGCGTTCGTCCGTGGGCGGATTGACAGCGATCGTAAAGGACCCCTTCCAGCGCTGCTCGGACTGCACGTCGCCGCCGAGCCCCCTGGCGGTTTCCACCCACTCCACCTCGTAGGTCTTCTCGCTGCTGGCGTACACGGCCTTCACATCGACGCTGACCATCTGGGTTTGGGCGCGCCGGTGTGGCGGATCGCCCCGGTAGAACTCGCTCACCTGCACCTGGGCCGGACTGCTGCGGGCGATCATCGCGTAGACCCGGTCGATGGCCTTCCGTTGCGAGACACCGTCACTCGTCACCGTGCGGAGATCGCCGACCCATTGGAGCAGCGCCGCCCGCTTCAACTTGTCGTCCGCAACCGCGGCCTGTTCGGCGACGCCCGAAGCAACGACCCTGCCCAGGTTGTCGACCGCCACCACGTACGGCACAACCTTCGTCTTCATCGCGAGGGCGATCAAGCCGCCGGTTTCGACAACGAGAACCGCCAACGCCAGGAACGCCGCGGCCCGCCAGTTTCGCGCGCGCGTGATCAGATCCCCGTAGCGTTCGTCCCACTCCTTTCGGGCGGCCAGATAAGGATTCTCCGTTGCACCACGCCGCGCTGTCGCTATTCGGCCGCTGGTTTCCTGAACCTCCGTCGGCCTGTCTTCCGTTACTCCGATGTGCGGTAAAACCGCATCCATTCCCATATTTCAGACCTCCTGTCCGTGTCGATCTCTGTCACTCCGAACTTTCGGTGCGAAGAGGTGGGGGCGCCGCCGGTGGCGCCGCGTCCGGCGGAATCGCGTTCTGGGCGGCGCGAGCCAACTGGGACCCGACCGCAAGACCCTTCGTCAGGGCCTCGCTCGATTCGGCGAACCTCGCTGCCCTGTTTCCCGGCCTGGAACCAGTTGCGGGCGCTATCTGACCGGCCGGCCTCGCGCCGACCGCATGGACCTCCGAAGCAGCGGAAAGTCCAGAGACCTGAGCATTCGCGGCCCGCTCAGCGTTTGCCAGCGAATCCGGTGTGGCGGTACTGGCCGGACCCGGAGACTGTTCATTCGATCCCCTTCCGGACGTCCGAAGGGACGGTGGTCGCACCTGGCTACCAGCCCCCACTCCGAAGCCGTGGCGCTCAGACGACGGGTTATCTCCGCGCAGCCCCTCCGATCCACGGCCTCCCGGCTCCGATCTCCCGGAACCGGCGGACCGGCCGGATGTGCCGGACCCACTCCCTGAACTGCCGCCGCCTGAGCGTTGTTCGGAACGTTCGGTCTGGCTGGAGCGGCCCGAGGTTGAAGTCGAGGAGTCTCCCAATCCCGCCGATGGTGGAAACGTAACCGCACGCCCAACCGACACAGCGGTCGGCGGAGAAACCTGGCCGGGACTACCCGCCGGGGCCGGAGAGTTGCCACCTCCCGCAGAGGGACTTCCACCGCCTCCGCCGCTACCTCCCGATCCACCGAAGCCCCCGCCACCACTGCCGGCAGCGCCACCCCCGGCCCCGAAACCGGAAGCTTGGCCGACCCCCATCGATCCGCCCCCACCGGCGAGCAGCTTGCCGCCAAGGGCAACGCCTCCCGCGACTGCGGCCCCGGTCACCAAGGCTGCCTGCGCCAGTCCTCCGACTGTTCCGACCGCATCGCCGCCGGTAAACGCCGGCGAACCGCCGAGAATGCCCGCACAGAGTTTGGGTGCATTCCAGCAGATCATCAGCAGGAGTACCGCCGACGAGGCAATATCCAGCGCGTCGATGGCGGGCTCCGCACTTGCAGGCACGAGCGACGCGGCGGCCTCCCAAGTATTCGTGAGTGCCATCCCCGCTCCCAACAGGAGATACAGCACCATTACCTTGATTCCGACGGAGACGGCGAACGCGATGTAGCGCTCCACGTACGGCGCGGTCCACCTCGACCCGCCAAATCCCAGGAAAATGAACCCCGCGCCCACCACGAGGTAGCTTTCGACCAGCGTCACGACGAGTTGCACGGTAAGGCCGAGGAACGCAAGAAACGCCAGCAATGCCGCAAACACGAGGGCGAGCGCCGTCCCGAAGTTCCCCATCCAGCCCGAGCTCGCCGCACCGCTTAACAGGTTGCCCGCAATGTTGAGGCCCCGGACCAGAACGTCGGTCGGAGCCAGCGCAGGCATGCCGGAAGCGGTCTGCCCGATGATCTGAAAACTCGAGATGATACGCGGAATCCAGTCCGCCCCAAAATTCAGTAGCGCGAAGAAGGCGCCGATGAACATCATCTTGCGAATCAGAGCGGCAGTCCATCCCTGGAGGTCGGTCTTTTCGAGGAGGAGAATTGCCCCGGTCCAGGCGAATTCGATGAGGGCAAGCAGTCCGAACAGCCGGTTTGCGTATCCGGCGGCGGTGGCGAGCCAGTTGCCGCGGACGCTCCGGAACTGGTCCAGCATGGCGCTGGGCGAGGTCTGTGCGGAAGCGACTCCCGAGGTGAGCAGGAACGCCGCACAGAACAGGCAGGCAAAGACAAGTGGCCGCAGCCAGCGACGCCGCGCGCGTTGCGCTTCGTCGCTACTGACCGGCCGTGAATCCGCGTCCGTCGCCCTTGCGCGGCGTGAATTGGAATACGGTCGCCACGCTGGCTGCCTTGCAGACCCGGCCCTCCGTTGTATCGCCCCAGTTTGCCGGAGCCGCCCCTTCAGCAGAAACGCAAAGCTGTTTGATCTCATTCGCGATTTCCGGGTGCTTCCGGAACCAATGCTCAATCGATTCCTGAGAAGCCGTTGTCAAGTCGCCGGCACCGGCCGACTCAGCCTTTCGAACAATCTCGCTGGGGCCTTCCTGGGTGCATCCCGCCAGCAAGACAAAGGGGAGGAGAAACGTGAGTCTCATTCCTCCATCATTGGACAGCCTCGAATCCGCGTCCATCGCCGGATCGGCCGCCGAAGTTGAAGAATCGTTCGGTTCCCGCCTCCTGCGCCGCCTGGCGCTGGATCTGAGCCGCCTGAAACGCCTGCTTACTCTGCAGATCCGCCAGGATAAGCTGGCGGAGTTTCATGAGCTGCTGAACCTGTTGCTCCATGATCTGGTTTCCGACCTGAAGCGCCCGCATGCGTCCGTCCGAGGACTGCGCCATCGCCCGCAACTGACTCAGAACCGCCTGTTCGCTGGCCAATTGCTCGCCCTGAAGACCGGCGGCACGCAGCGTCCCGAGGGTCGTATCGAGGCTGGTTTGCGACCAGTCGCGGTAATCCCGGAACCACGTCCGCGCGTTGTAGCCATAACCGCGAAACCGGTTTCGGAACTCGGCATCGAGGTTGGCCATCGAGTACGCGAGCGCCCGTCCACGTTGCACGATTCCCGCCAGTTGGCCAATGTCGTTCATGATCGGACCGAAAACCTGAGACGGCAGATTCGCCGTGTTCCGGGCCATGTCCATCACCATGAGGATCTTCTGGCGGAGTTCCTCTCCCTGGCGAATGTACGAATTGATCAGTTGGAGGTTGTTCGCTATCTGCGTCCACTCCGTGGCGTAGCCGACGATCATGCCTTGCGCGGCCGGGCGAGGCACCGATATCGCCAGCGCCAATGCGGCCGCAAGCAGGCGACCGTTTCCTGGATTCAGCGTTCTCATGCCGCTCCCCTTCCCAGCTTCAATTCCTCGTAGTACGCGGCCCACTCACCCAGACCACGAATCCGCAGCCACTCCGACTGCCAATCGTCCCCGTAAGCGTCTACGACCTCTTCCGCCCGCTGCCGCTCTTCCCGGCCACTGACGCCGACGAACGCCAAGGCCACCCCGCCCAAGCCCAGCGCGATGAGACGCCGCCCCACCGGCGACACAACGTAGTAGTGCCGCTTTGGGATGCTCTTCTGAACCAGTTCGATCTCACGCTCATTGAGACCGATCGATTCATAGAACTGCCGGGATGCCGGATTCACTGCTTCCGCGTTGGGCAGAAGGATCTTTGTTGGGCAGTTTTCCAGGACGACATCGCGAATAGGACTGTTGAAGATGTCGGAGAGATTCTGCGTCGCGAGCAAGACCGCGCCGTTGGACTTCCGCAACGTCTTCAACCAATCTCGCACCCGCTCGCGAAAAAGGTTGTGCCGGAGATAAACCCAGGCTTCGTCGAGCGGCACCAGTGTAGGCGACCCGTCCAGCCGCTTCTCGATTCTCCGGAAGAGGTACAACAGCACCGCGACCACGGCCTTCTCTCCGAGGTTCATCAGGTGCTCGGTTTCAAACGTCAGGAATCGGCCGTCGCCGAGCATGTCCTCATCGGCGTCGAGCAGATGGCCCATCGCGCCGGCCAGTGTGTAGTACTGCAGCGCCTCGCGAATCTCCGTGTCCTGCACATTCGCGCACAGCTCGGTCAGCGTTCTCGTCGGGGAATGCTGGAGTAGCATCACCGCCTCCGCCAGCGCGTTGCGCTCTCTCGGCGTGACTTTGAACTCCTGAAGGGTGCATAAGCTTTCCAGCCAATCGACCGCCCACGCGACATCCGATGGCGTATCGATCTCGCGTAGCGGACAGAACGCCCAGTGCGTCCTTTCCCCGCCAATGTCGTAGAACTCGCCTCCGGCCGCCTTTGTCAGCACGAAAAGCGAGTAGCCCTTGTCGAAGGCGAAGACCTGGGCGCGCGGATAGCGGAACCATTGCGCGGCAACCGCGCCGAGGAATGTGGACTTCCCGGCTCCGGGCGGCCCTACCATCAGCGTGTGCCCAAGGTCGCCGACGTGAAGGTTGAGGCGGAACGGCGTAGCTCCAGCCGTGGCCGCATACATCAGCGGCGAACTGTTTCGCGGCATGAGCGGCGAAGGGTTCTTCCTCGATCCCGCCCAGACGGCCGTGATCGGCAGCATGTCCGCCAGGTTCAGCGTGTGCAGAATGGCACGTCGCGCGTTTCGATAGCCGTCTCCCGGCAGGCTGCCGCGCCAAGCATCGAGCGCGTTGACCGTTTCCACCCGGCACGCAAATCCGAGGTTCTGTATCGTCTTCACCACCAGCGCCGCGGACTCCTCGGCCCGGTCTTCGCGCTCATCGAAGCAAAGAATCAGCGTTGTGTAGAGGCAAAACTGGACATCGCCTGACGAGGCAATGCTCATTGCTTCTTCCGCGTCCGCCGCCATCTCCTGGGCGAAGAGATTGACCGGACCGGTGTCGGTGCGCAGAAGCTGATCCTTCCAGGCCCGCGTTTTTGAGCGCCACTTGCGGCGCGTCTTATCGAGGAGTGACCGCGCGTCCTCCGTGTCCAGCAGGATCGATCGAGTGTGCCACCGGTATTCAATCGGGAGACTGTCGAGCGCTCCAAGGATGCCTGGATAGCTCAAGCGGGGGAATCCGTCGATGGCAACCACCCGGATGTGTTTCCGCCCGATCTTCGGGGAAATCCCGCCGACGAGATCCTGGCAGCCAATCAGATCGCTCAGGTACGCCGGAATCTCGGGGAGCGCGAACGGGTGATCCAGCATCGTGACGCACCGGCGGACAAAGCGGAGCAGATCGTCCTGCACGTGGGGGAATCCCGCTTCATCCGAGAACCGCCGCGCCTTCAGGCGGTGTGCCTGAAAGAGTGAACGGAACAGGTCTTCAAACGTGGCCACACGGCTCTTGAAATAATCGAGTACCCTCTGGGCGCCGGACTTGTATTCCTGCTTGCCGTCGAACATGAAGCCCTTGATCCGCTCCTCGGCCTCTTCGGGTGGCACGAAGGTCAGTGCCAGGAAGTACTCGCTCTCGTAATGCGCCCCTTCCGCCATGAACTGCTGCCGGCGTTCTTCGTCGATCAGCAGCGTGACGGCGTCCGGGAATGCGCCGGTGGCCGGATATTCCGGCGCTCGGGCCCGGATCGCGTCGCATTGAATCATCCAGCCGCTTCCGAGGCGCAGCACGGTGTTCAGCCTCGCGCTGAGGGCGGCCATTTCGGCATGAGTAGCTGACGCCATGTCCGGGCCGCGGAAGCTCCAGGCAGCCAGCAGCGCGCCGTCCTGCAGGAGGAGAATCCCATCGTCCACCATGGCGTCGTAAAGCAGGAGGTCCGGAAGCCCACGCACGCTCCGCCGGTGCTCGGTCAGTTGCACGGATCTACCTCCAGGTCCTCGGAGTTGTGGTCGAGTCCGCCCGAAGTGAACTCTTCGCCGGATAGAAGGGCTGATACTTGATGTGCCGCAGGTAGACTTGCCGCAGGAGCGGATCGGCCTTCCCCATCCGTGACAGCACGGCCACGGCGAGGAACCAGAGCACCACGCCGGCAATCACGCCCCACCACGTCACGAGCGCGAACACCAGCATCGCCGACAGCAGCGCGGCGAAGAGCACAAGCTCCCGATCGCCTCCGAGAAGAAGGTGGGGCCGGTTGGCGCTTTGGTGGATCGCAATCTCCCGCGGCTTTTGCATCGCCCGTCCTACAGCACCGTCGCGCCAGCGACCCCGAACAGGCTGGTCATGAACCCCGCGCCCAAAACCAGAAACGCGATGGCGAGCACCGCCACGCACGAACGCCGTGCGAACTCGCTGAGCTCACCCCCGAAAACGAGTGTGCCGCCCGCCACCATCAGCGCGATGAGCGAGATGGAGAGCGCGACCGGCCCGGTGAGCGATGTTGCCACCTGGCTCAGCGGAGCTTCCCACGGAAGTCCGCCTCCACCACCGCCTGCCCAGGCCACCCGGCTGATCAGCATCAGCACGGCGACCGCATTGAAACGTCTCGTCATTACGTGCATTCGAACCTCCATGAGATTGGGTTAGACATACTCGACCAGGTACCGGCCACTTTCGTACCCGGTCACTACCAGCAGCTCGCGCACCTTGCGGCCAGCCGCCAAACCTGATTCCTCGTCGATGAACACGACCAGATCGACCGCCTCGGCAATCAGCGCCTGTTGTGGCGCCGTCGTGGCCTCCGCCACCAGGCTTTCCAGCCGCACCAGCCCGCTGATGGCGTCGTTGGCGTGGATCGTCGCCACGCCGCCCGGATGCCCGGTATTCCAGCTCTTCAACATGACGTGCGCTTCCGCGCCCCTGACTTCGCCGACGACGATCCGTGTCGGCTTGAGGCGCATGCAGGCCCGTAGGCAATCGAGCATCGTTACGCCGGCGACCGCGCGCAGATCCACGTGATTCTGAACCGGACACTGAAGTTCCATCGTGTCTTCGATAGTGATCACGCGGTCGTCGGGCGCGGCCCGTGCGATGCTGTCCAGAATTGCGTTGACCAGCGTAGTCTTGCCGGACCCCGTTGAGCCGACGATGAGGATGTTCTTCCGCTCGCGAATCGCGGCACGAATAATCTCGCCGTGACTTTGGCCGCGAATCGCGTCGGCGAAATTGCCGCGACGCTTTTGCCGGTTCAACGTGTCGGACCGGTCGCTCAGGATTCCCTGCCCCTCGTAATCGTCAAGCGTGAAGATTCGCCTGGGACGCAGGCGAACGGCGAAGATGGGCCGGCGCACGACCGGGGGAGCGATCCCTTCGAAGCGGCTTCCGTCAATCGGAAGTTCGGTTTCGAGGATTGGGCGGTCGTAGTTGACGACAGTCCCCCGCTGGGCGGCAATCGTGCCGATTGCCGTCTGGGCCTGGGTCGCAGGCATTTCCCCCACGCATTCAAAGCCGGTCCCCTGTCTCTTGACCCAAAGACGCGAATCGGGATTCAGGACGACATCCTCAGTACGCCCGTCTTGCAAGGCGGCCAGCACCGTATCCCCAAGCTCACGGCGAAGTTTGGCGTCGAGCCGGGACTGCTGGTCGGTTGAATTCGTGGTTTGGCACTTGACAGTGACATTTAGCATGTACAAGCTAGCTATACGGCAATTCGTTGCCGGTTGTCAACTGAAATTTTCCGTGCAGGAGGTTTTCATGACGAAAAATCCGACCCAGGAGGCCGTGGAGCGCCAAGTTTCGGCCATGTCGGCGGTGCTGTTTGAAGTCGGACTGTTCAAGCCCGCTGATCCAGCCGGACCAGCGAAGGAACCGGAGATGCTGCCGCGCACCTGGGATATCCGAACACTACTGAAATCAGTCGGTTGGTTGAAGTATCAGAACAGCACCGGCCGGAACATCTACATACGCCCGAAGGGCGAACACTCCCTGAGCCTTGTGGACGATTTGACCGCCGCGAACATCGAAAGGATGAAGAAAGGGGGGTTTGAACCCTGCCTGATTGTCGAAACCTCTCCCGGCAACTTTCAGGCCTGGGTGAATCATGGCGAAGTCCTGCCGAAAGCGGAATCGACGGCCGCCGCCCGCACCCTCGCCGAGCGATTCGGTGGCGACAAGGGCGCCGCCGACTGGCGGCACTACGGCCGCCTGGCCGGTTTCACGAACCGCAAGGAGAAATACCGCCAACCAGACGGGCTCTTCCCTTTCGTCCGGCTGATCGACGCAGCACCTGGGCGGGTCTAC
>CAYPUQ010000208.1:0-10881 GCA_964413655.1 uncultured Solibacteraceae bacterium
TGGTCGGGGCGAGAGGATTCGAACCTCCGACCTCCTGGTCCCGAACCAGGCGCTCTAGCCAGGCTGAGCCACGCCCCGACGGCCGTTTGCCTTCTCCAGTGTAGTACGCCGGCCTCGATCCCGGCAAGGGCATTCGCCCGCCCTGCTATCATAAGCCTTTTCCAGGTAACCCGACCATGAGCGAATACAAGCACCAGCCCTTCGTTCCCGAGAGCATGTCGATGACCGAGTTCACCCTCCGCGCGGTATTGGTCGGACTCGTGATGACAATCATCCTGGGCGCCGCCAACGCGTATCTCGGCCTGCGCGCCGGCATGACGGTCGCGGCCACCTACCCGGCCGCCGTCATCGGCATGGCCGTCCTTCGCATTTGGCGCGCTTCGATCCTCGAAGAAAATCTCGCTCGAACCGCCGGTTCCATTGGTGAGTCCGTCGCCGCCGGCGCGATCTTCACTATCCCCGCCTTCGTCATCGCCGGCGCCTGGCCGTCGTTCGGTTTCGCGGACGCCTACTGGAAATCCACCGCGCTCATGATGACTGGCAGCGTGCTCGGCGTGCTGTTCGTCTCCCTCGTGCGGCGGGTCATGGTCGAAGACCGCGAGTTGCCGTTTCCCGAATCGGTGGCCGCCGCCGAGATCCACAAAGCCGGCCAACGCGGCAGCCAGGCCGCGAAGTTTCTCTTCTACAACATGGCCGTGGGTGGCGCTGTTTACCTGCTCGGCGCGATGCGCGCGTTCCTGCCCGAAAAGGATTTCATGATCCGCGTCGGCGAGATCGGACGCAGCGTGGTCCGGCTCGGCGCGGAGAACCAGGTGGTCCAGACCGGCGCCATCAGCACCTTTGCCGGTCCCGCCGTCAGTCCCGCCTACCTCGGTGTCGGCTACATCATCGGCCCGAAACTCGCCGCGCTCAACTTCTCGGGCGGCGTGCTGGCGTGGGGCCTCCTGGTTCCGATGCTGGTCTACTTCCTCGGCCCGCAACTCCAAACCATGCTGCCGCCCGGCGACGCCGAGGCAGGCTGGGAAGCGATGGCGTTTTCGGTTTGGCGCAACATCGTCCGGCCCATCGCCGTCGGCGGCATGATGGTGGGCGCCGCCTTCACGCTGTTTCGCATGCGGAAGAACCTCGCGCTCGGCCTCGGCAAGGCGTTCGCGGAGTTCAGCGCCAAAAGCGAACCGGAGTCCACCGGCCGCACGGAACGCTACATGAGTTCCCGCACCGTGCTGCTGCTGATCGGCTTGATGTACTTCGCGATGCTCGGTATTTACTACTTTGTTTCGGGCGACCTCACGGCCACAGTCGTCGCCGCCACGGTGATGCTCATCGCCGGGTTCTTCTTCGCCACGGTCTCCGGCAGCCTCGTGGGACTCATCGGTTCGTCGAACAACCCGGTCTCGGGGCTCACCCTTTCCACGCTGATTATCGCCGCCTTGTTGATGCTCTCCTTCGGCGTCTCGGGCGTTACCGGCGTCGCGGTAGTGCTGGCTGTCGCCGCCGTGGTTTGCGTATCGTCGGCTGTCGCCGGCGAACTCCTCCAAGACTTCAAGGTCGGCTACATTCTCGGCGGCACTCCGCGCACCATCCAGATCGTCGAACTGATCGCGGTCGTCTGCGCGAGCCTGGTAATGTATTTCCCGCTGCTGATCCTTCACGAAGGCAACATTAAAGCCGGCGGCACCGGCTTCGGCGACCGCGCCCTCGCCGCCCCACAGGCCGGCCTCATGGCCTCGCTCGCCCAGGGCATCGTCGGCGGCGAAATGGCATGGCCGCTCGTGGTCACCGGCATCTTCATGGGCATCACGATGATCATGCTCCAGGTCCGAAGCCCGATGCTCGTCGCCGTTGGCATGTATCTGCCGCTCACCACTACATTCGCCATCTTTATCGGCGGCCTGATCCGCTGGTTCACCGACCGCCAGGCTGAGAATCGCGGTTTGAACGAAGCGCAGCGAATCCGCGTCGAGAACACCGGCGTGCTGACCGCTTCCGGTCTCATCGCGGGCGAGGCCCTGGTAGGTCTCCTCATCGCGAGCCTGTTCTTCTTCGAGGTTCCAGTGCCAGAAATTATGTCCGAGCCGTCCTATGCGGTAGGTTTGGTGGTGATGGCGGCGCTCGCGTTCCTGATGATTCGCACACCGCTGAGCAACGCCGGCAGGCCCGACGAACCGGCCCCGCCGGCTGCCATGATGTAAGAAGAAATCATGACTCTAATGCGGGAGATTCGCGACTACCCTGTGCCGCCGCGCAGCGTCGCGCTGTGGTGGTTCGGGCAGAACGGCTACATCTTCAAGAGCCCTGAAGGCACGCTCGTCAGCACCGACCTCTACCTCACCAACAGTTGCGAACAGCTCCATCCGGAGATCGATCTGAAGCGCCGTGTCCCGGTCCTCATCCCGCCCGGGGATCTCGACGTCGATATCTACACCTGCACCCACAACCACCAGGACCATACCGATCCCGAGACGATTCGCGGCCTGCGCAACCGCGACACCATGCAGTTCGTCGGTCCACATCCGAGCTGCGAGGTCTACCGCCGCGAACAGGTGGAAGAATCGCGGATCACGCCGTCCTGGCCCGCCTGTCACCTCGAGTTCAAGGACGCCACCATCGACGGAGCCTTCGCGCTACCCACCGACGATACCGACCTCAACCACATGGGGTTCGTTTTCCGGTTCGGCAGCGGTCCGCGCATCTACGTCACGGGCGACACCGATTACACGGAACTCCTCGTCTCCGCCGCCAAGTTCAAGCCGGACCTGATGATTACCTGCATCAACGGCGGCTTCAACAACCTGTCCCACTGGGAGGCCGCCGACATCGCCGGCAAGATCGGCCCGCGCGCCGCCATCCCGTGCCACTACGACATGTTCGCCGACAACGCCGTCGATCCGCGCCAGTTCGCCGCGTCCTTGAAACTCCGCGCCCCGCGAGTTCATTACCAGGAATTACGCCACGGCGAACCGTTTCTCTTCTCCCTCGACGGGTAACATAGAAAATTGTCCCGTATCTCCTCTTCGCAGCACTCGACTTCGTGGCGCTGGCCGTTGATTTACGCCGGCATGGCCATCACCACGGTGGCGATGCTGATGCTGGAGTTGACGCTGACACGGATTTTCTCCGTCGTCTTCTACTACCACTTTGCGTTTCTCGCTATCTCGCTGGCGCTCTTCGGCCTCGGAATCGGTGGCATCTTTTCCTATGTGGTCGCCGGCCGCACGACCAACCTGTTTCGCACGCTCGGACTGATATCGCTGGCGAACGGCGCGGTCACCGTCGGCGCGCTTGCCTACCTGCTCAATTTCGAAGCGGCTCCCGTCGTCTGGCAACTCGGCCTCGTCTATGCCGTCTGCTCGCTTCCATTCTTCGGCGCCGGCCTCGTGATCTCGCTCGTCATCGCCGAGACCATCGATAGAGTCGACAAGGTCTACTTTTTCGACCTGCTGGGCGCGGCCGGCGGATGTCTCGCGCTCGTCCCGCTGCTGAATACGCTCGGCGGACCCAACACCGTCATCGCTTCAGCCGTGCTGTTCGTTTCGGCCGGCGCCGTCTGGTACACGCTGAGCGGCGCGATCCGGGGCCGCGTCGTCGCGGTGGCCGTCGCGCTGGCCATGGCTGGGCTGGTGGCGGTGAACGCCAAAACGCGAATCCTCGACATCCGGTACGCCAAGGGCCACGACCTCGGTTCCGAACAGTTTGTGAAGTGGAACAGCTTCTCCCGCATCGCCATCGCGCCGGAGAAGCTCGGGTCGCAGCAGCTACTGATCTACATCGACGCCGACGCCTCCACCGGCATTCCCCGTTACGATTTCGAGAACCTCACAGAAGACGAGCGCCGCGGCTTGCTCTACGACACGCCGGGAATTCCCTTCATTTTGCGGCCCGGCGCCAAGACGCTCGTCATCGGCCCGGGCGGCGGCTGGGATATTGCCCGCGCGCTCGCCTCGGGTAGCCGCGACATTACCGGCGTCGAAATCAATCCGATCATCGCGAACACCATCATGCGCGAACGTTTCCCGGACCTGAGCCGGCGGATCTACTTTCGTCCGGAAGTCCGCATCCATGTCGAGGATGGCCGCAGTTTTATTCGTAGCAGCGCCGAAAAGTATCAGGTCTTGCAGGCGACCCTGGTCGACACGTGGGCTTCCACCGCCGCGGGCGCCTTCGCCTTGTCGGAGAACAATCTGTACACGGTTGAGGCGTTCCGGGACTATTTCGAGCACCTCACCGATGACGGTCTACTCGCTTTCACGCGCTGGGGCTTCGAACCGCCCCGCGAATCGCTGCGCCTGGTTACGCTCGCCGACGCAGCTCTCCGGCAGCTTGGCGAGACGGAAACGTGGCGGCACGTGATCGTGGGCCGCGCAAACGTAAACCTGCTCGAAGGCTGGGGCGCTACCGACCTAGTTCTCGTCGCCCGCAAGCCCTTCTCCGGCGCGGACGTCGAGACCGCCCGCGACGCCCTCCGAGAATCCCGGCACGAAGCCGTTTATTTCCCGGGCGACACGGACGGCTCGGCGTTCGCCCGGTTCCTCCGCGCCAGCGACCGTGCCGCGTTCTACCGGTCCTACCCATACAACGTCCGCCCGGTCACCGACAACCGCCCGTTCTTTTTCTACACCGTTCAGCCACGAGAACTCGTCGATTTCGTCCGAGGGTCGAACAAAGCCGAAAGCGCCGACCACAAGATCAATATCGCGGTTCCGGTTCTTTTCGGACTGGTTCTGGTCAGTCTGCTTGCCACCGGGCTACTTCTGTTGTTGCCACCGCTGGTCCTCCGCAGCCGCCTGCCGCGCGAAAAGGGCGTCCGGCGCTTTCTGATGTATTTTGTCTGCGTCGGCGTCGGCTATATCGTCATTCAGGTCGCACTGATTCAGAAGTTCGTTCTCTTTCTCGGTCATCCGACCTATGCGCTCACGGTCATCGTCTTTTCCATGCTGGTATCCAGCGGCGCCGGGAGCTACTGCAGCCGCCGATTCGGAACGTTCGCGCTGCCCCGGCTACGCCGCGTGTTGGCGCTGGTCGCCGTGCTGGTCGCCCTGTTGGCAGTGACCGTCAGCCCGATCACTTATGGGGGCGTCGGACTCCCGTTCGGAGTCCGCGTGTTGCTCACGATCTTGCTCATCGCTCCGGTTGGATTCGTCATGGGAATGCCGTTTCCCTCTGGCCTGGCGATATTGCGAAATTGGCACGAGCCGTCGGTACGGTGGGCGTGGTCGTTAAACGCAGCCGCGAGCGTGCTCGGCTCCGGCGCGGCCATCTTCCTCGCGCTCTACATCGGCCTCCGCGAGACGCTCCTGGCCGGCGGCTTACTTTACCTTGGAGCGCTTGCCACGCTGCATTTTGTCCGGTCAGATCGCGGCTCGCCCGCGCTTGAGTGCGAGCGCGATCCCGCCCCAAATCCCGGCCTTTTCGCCTAACAGCGACCGCTCGATCCGCACGTTATCCGGGGGAAACATCCGCACGCGCCGGCGTACAACGTCACGAACCGTGTCGTAGAGCAGTGGGCCAATGTCCGACATCCCACCGCTGAACACCACCAGGTCCGGATGCAGTGCCGTCACCAGGTTGGCCACACCGATGCCCAGGTAGTGCGCCGCTCGCATGATCTCTTCGCGGACCGAGTCGTCGCCCGCCTCCGCCGCGCGCGCCATTTCGCGCGGCGTCACCCGCGAGGCGTCGCCCTCCACCAATTCATAAAGCCGCGGCGCCCGTCCGGACAACATCAGCCACACGCCCTTCGCCGTCACCGCCGGCCCCGCCGCCAGCGTCTCCAGACAGCCCCGGTTGCCGCACCCGCACCGAGGCCCGCCCGGCAGCACCGTCTGATGGCCGAGTTCCCCCGCCGCGCCGAACGGTCCCAGCCTGAGCTTGCCGTCGATCGCCACGCCGCCGCCGATGCCGGTGCCGAGCGTGAAGTAGACCATCGTCGCCGCTGTCCGCCCGTGCCCGTAGACCATCTCGCCGAGTGTCGCCATCCGCGCGTCGTTCAGCATGTACACCGGACAGCCCACCCGCGGCTCCAGCGTCGCCCGCACGGGCACATCGCGCCATTGCGTCGGCAGATTCGGCAGAAACTTCGTAATGCCCCGCTGCAAGTCGATCAAACCCGGCACGCCCATCCCGAGCGCCGCCGGCGCCGTGCCCGCCGTG
This sequence comes from uncultured Solibacteraceae bacterium, assembly GCA_964413655.1. Classification (GTDB taxonomy): domain Bacteria; phylum Acidobacteriota; class Terriglobia; order Bryobacterales; family Bryobacteraceae; genus CAYPUQ01. The sequence continues at coordinate 6,151 of CAYPUQ010000208.1, forward strand.
TCCGCCATCTCACGGATCAATTCCGCGACGCGGCCGAGCACCGCTTCGGGACCTTCTTGCGAGAGGGTCAGCACGGACCGTTCCGCCAACACGTCGCCGGCCGAGTCCGCCAGCATCGCGGCCATCTTCGTGCCGCCCAGATCGACGCTCGCGTAAATGTCCATGAACCGTCTACAGACTCTTGAGAAAACGCAGGCCTTCGAACGCAATGTGATCCGGCGTCGGCGCCAGGTCGCGCCAGATGCAGGCCGCCTTGATGATCTCGGGAATCGCAAACCCGAAGCTTTCTATCGTCAGATAGCCGTCGTAGTTCGCCCTCCGGAGCGCGCGCATCACCTGCCGCCATTCGACGTGCCCCGAGCCAGGGGCGCCCCGGTCGTTCTCGCAGGAATGGACGTGTTTCAAGTACGGAGCGGCGGCGGCAATCGCTTTTGCCTGCGACTTTTCTTCAATGTTGGCGTGGAACGTGTCGTACAAAATGCCGACCCGCGGATGCCCCACCTCCCCGCACAACCGCGCCCCGTCGGCCGCCGTGTTGAGAAAATGCGTTTCGAAGCGGTTCAGCGGTTCGATGGCCAGGTCGACGCCGTGACGGTCGAGGGAGCGGCTCACCCGCTGCAAGCCTTCCACTTGCCGCTTCCATTCCTGCTCCGTCGGTCGCTTGCCGGTGTGATAGCCCACCGGCGAGTAACATGGTCCCGCCAGAATCTTCGCGCCCATCTCGGCGGTGCGTCCGATGGCGTGCTCCAGGTATTTGACGGCTAGCTCGCGCTTCAGCGGCAAACTGTGAATGAGGCTGACGCCCGGCATGACCGTGCAGCCGAGTACATCGAGCCCGTTCTTTTCGGCCTCGCGGCGCACCGCCGCCGCCGGAAACCGCACCCAATCGAAGCAAGCCACCTCGACGGCGTCGAAGCCCCACTCCTTGATGCGTGGCAAGAGATCGAAGTGCTTGCGATCGAACCCAGAGGTCCACAGCAGTGTGTTGATACCGAATTTCATTTCGTCACCTCAGTTCCTTACGAGCGCGGCCGCGTCTGGGTTGCCCGGGCCGAAGTGCTTCAGCATGACGAGGCTGTCCGTGTCGCTGGCGTTCACGATGCGCACGCCGGCCTTCGCGGCATCGGCGGTCACGAACAACTCGTCCTTGGTCATCTGGCCGTAGTGGATGATTGTAGGCGTCTCCACCGCGTGTTTGCCGATCGAACCGTTCCCTTGCACCACGATCAGCCCGTAGGCGGCGGCATCTCTGACGGTGACCGACCGGCCCGGAAACACGGTCAGCTCTTTGGCCGAGTAGTATCCGGTCGAGTAGACAACCCACTTCTCCGAGTACCCATCGGCGCGCATCTCGGCGTCCGGTCGCACCGGCGCCGGATAAAACAGCCGGTGCTTGGCGAACTCGGGATCGAGGTTCGCGTCCCAGTCGAGCATGTCGAGGATGTAGTCCAGATCGTGGTGATGCTCGGCTGGCACGTCCTTGACGAGAAGATCCCACGGCACCGCGCGCCCCTCCACCATCGACTGGTACATCGCGAACACGTCGGAGTTCACTTGAGGCTCGTAAGTGACCAGCGAACCCGGCGCGTGCAGGATTCCGGCGTCGATCTGCCAGCCCGTCCCCGGCCTCAGCCTGTAAGCCTTCGAGTGGTAGAGAATGCCGTTGTCGCCCTCGTTCCAGCGTTCCAGGCAGCGGCGCACGTCGTCGCGCGTTGTGCCCGGCTCCAGTCCCATGAACGTGTACGGGAAATTGTTGTCCTTGAAGTTGTACTGCGGCGGGAAGTAGTAGGCTTCCGGCTTGCCGTTCTGCCCCACGCGTTTGGCGAACTCGTCGTTCTGATGCAGGTGGTGCGGAATCGGTCCGAGGTTGTCGAAGAACTTGCAGAGCAGGTTCCAGCCGCCACGCTCGGCCATGACGTCCGCGCCGAGAAAGAGGTCGCCAGCCGTCTCGATCGCCTCTTTCAACAGGGCGCGCTTTCCGCTGAAGTCGATATAGCTCAAGCCCTCGTCTTCAGCGGTCAAAGGGCCGTTGGCGGCTTTCGTGGTCGAGGCGAACCAACGCTCGTCGATACCGCCCCGGTGCGCGCCGAGGCAATAAAGATCGCGCGGATCGAGTTTGAGGCGTCCGCCGGGCATTAGAAACGCCCGCGGCACCCAGCAGGGGGCCAGCCGGACGATTCCCTCGCCGGCGGTCAAAGCATCACGAATCAGTGCAGTATTGTTGGACATGGCAGGCTCGCAAGCCTACCACTTTACTACGCCGCTGCTTAACTTCTTCCGGTGGTGATATCCTCGTTTTCATCAAGGAGGCGCTGATGGCGCGTGGATTCTGTCTTGCTCTCGCTCTGCCTGCTCTGGTTCTATTGCATGCCGAGGAACTGCCGATCGTTACCGGCGTGGAGTATCAACCCCTCGCGGCCCAAGTGGCCCGCGTCGTTCAGGCGCTCGACATGACCGGCGAGCCATTACCCGAAGCGGACGCCGCCGAAGTGCGCCGCCTCGTCGATGCCGGCGTCGATTCACCAAAGGCCGTCACCCGCATCCAGGAAATCCTCGACCGCCACTGCATCACCGGCGTCCACATCAATCCCGAGAGCCGCGTGAAGGTGCAGCAGGGTCCCGCAAAGGCGGAATTGGTGGAACAGGGCTGGCGCAGCTTCCTGGTGAAGGTCGCGAACGAAGCCGGCGTTACCGCGGTGTTGGCCGTCGAGAGCCCGAATGCCGGACCGCTGCCCAACGCCCCGGCGCACCTGGTGAATCGGCGCTGGATGGATGTGCAGATGCTCAACCGCCAGCCGATGCGCGCCCACTTGTCGGGGCTGGAAGTCGAGTACCGCATCATCCAGCTTTATGCGCGCGACGCCGGCAAGCGCGAGGCCAAGCTGGCGTTTGACGTCGGCCAAGGCTCGCAGGATCTGGGCTTCCGAAACGAGGTGGACATCCTTTTCACCGTCGCCCCGTCGGCCAAGATCACCTTCCGCGTCCTCGATTGGAACGACGAGCCGACGACCGGTTCTTTCGTCATTCGCGACGAGAAACAGCGCGTTTACCCGTCGCAAGCCAAGCGCTTGGCGCCCGACTTCTTCTTCCATCCCCAGGTCTACCGCGCCGACGGCGAAAACGTCGCGCTCCCGCCCGGCGCGTACACGATCGAGTATTCGCGCGGGCCGGAGTATCTGAACAAGTCGCAAAAGCTTCAAGTTCGCGACAACTCGCCGCAGACGGTCACCTTCCGCCTGGAGCGCTGGATCGATCCGGCGCGGATCGGCTGGTATTCCGGCGATCATCACATCCATGCCGCCGGCTGCGCTCACTATGAGCGGCCCACCGAGGGCGTCTACCCGAAGGACATGATCCGCCACGTTCTGGGCGAGGATCTCAAGATCGGCTCCGTGCTCACTTGGGGGCCCGGCTGGTATTTCCAGAAGACATTCTTCGAGGGCAAGGACAACGCCGTTTCCACGGATGAGCACCGGATCCGCTACGACGTGGAGATCTCCGGCCATCCATCGAGTCACACCGGCCACCTTGTGCTGCTAGGTCTCAAGGAGCAGGACTACCCCGGCACCAAGCGAATCGAGGACTGGCCGACCTGGGGAATCCCCATCCTGCGATGGGCGAAAGAGCAAGGGGCGGTCACCGGCTACGCGCACTCCGGCTGGGGCCTCTCGATCAAGGAAGAGAAGCTGCTCAGCTACGAGATGCCACCCTTCGACGGCATCGGCGCGAACGAGTACGTCGTCAGCGTTACGCACGGCCTCACCGATTTCGTCTCCACCGTCGACACGCCCTATCCTTGGGAACTCAACGCCTGGTATCACACCCTGAATGTGGGCTACCGCGCCCGCATCAGCGGCGAAACCGATTTCCCCTGCATCTATGGCGAGCGCGTGGGTCTCGGCCGCAGCTATGTCCGCCAGGACAAGCTGGACTACGACGACTGGGTGATTGGGCTGCGCGAAGGCCGCAACTATGTCTCGGATGGTAAGAGCCACCTCATCGGCTTGCGCGTGAACGGCGTCGAAATGGGCGCCGGCCGCGACATCGAACTGAAAGAGCCGGGCACGGTCAAAGTCACGGCCAAGGTGGCCGCGATGCTCGGCCCGAAGCCCGACGAGGAGATCCGGAAGCTCCGCTACGATCAGAAGCCGTATTGGGATGTCGAGCGCGCGCGCATTGGATCGAGCCGCCGGGTGCCGGTGGAACTGATCGTGAACGGCCAGTCCGCCGGCCGCCGGGAAATTGAGGCCGACGGCGAGATGCGCGATGTGAGCTTCGACGCCCGCCTGGATCGCAGCAGTTGGGTCGCGCTGCGCATCCTGCCTTCCTCGCACACCAACCCGGTTTGGGTGACGGTGGGCGGCAAAGCCGTCCGCGACCGCCGCAGCGCCGAATGGCTCCTGGAAGCGGTGGACACCTGCCACCGCCAGAAGCTGAATCGCATCCGGTTGGAGGAGCGCGGCGAGTTCGAGCGCGCCTACGATCACGCCCGCGCCGAATACCGCCGACTGGTCCGCGAGGCGGGCGAATAGGGGCAAATAGTCACCGATGCGCCGCTGCCGTTTTGCTATACTAAGGCGAGCGGCATTCGGCGCTCTTCTCTTGCGGGGACGTAGTTCAGCTGGTTAGAACGCCGGCCTGTCACGTCGGAGGTCGCGGGTTCGAGCCCCGTCGTCCCCGCCATTCCTTTCAATAACTTAGGAATCCTTTTAAGGCTGCAGTTTGGCCTTT
>CAYPUQ010000209.1:0-10850 GCA_964413655.1 uncultured Solibacteraceae bacterium
GACGAAGGTCTGGCGTAGGAAGCGGTCGCGGAGTTCGGGGAATTTCTGGAAGAAGGTCATGGGCAACCTCTTCTTCCTGGCGCTGGCGGTGGCGGACCTTCATCCTAAATCAGCGCTGAGGGAGCGCACGGCAAGGATCATGGGGTTTTCATCAGCCGCGGACCGCACCTCCCTTTACCGCCAGAATTGCGTCGAGCGGGGCGCCGGTGCCGTGGCCGTGGATTTCGCTGAAACCGGCCTGCTGGAGCAGGTCGGCGTATTGGCTGAATGAGCGCTCGCGGCCTTCGGTGCAGACCAGCATATTTAAAGACTGCATGTGCGCGTGGACAGGGCCGGTGAGGTCTTCGTCGAGGAGTTTTTCGGCGATGAGCAGGCCGCCGCCGGTGGGCAGGCGGTCGTGAATGCGGTTCAGCAGCGACTCGATCTTGTCCTCGCTCCAGTCGTGGAGAATGCGGCCGACGGCGTATAGATCGGCTTCCGGGAGCGTATCCGCGAAGAAGTCGCCTTCAATCAGCTCCACGCGCGAGCCGGCGGTGAAGTCGCGGGCAACGGCGATCACTTCGGGCAGGTCGAAGACCGCGCAGGCAAGATTCGGCCAGGCTTCGGCGGCGGCCATGGCGAGGTGGCCCGTGCCACCGCCGAGATCCACGAAACGGGTGAAGCGGCTCAGGTCGAAGGCCGTCACCACCTTCGGACTGCTCAAGCGTCCGAAGCCGTGCATGCCGAGCAGGAAGTCGCGCTTGTCCGCCTCGGTGCGGAAGAAGTGCGAGAACAGCGGGCCGTCGAGGTCGAAGGTTTGTTTCCAGCGGTGGGTGCCTTCGCGGACGGCGTCTTCGAGGTTGCCCCATAGCGGATAAAGGACACGGTTCGAATAGCTGATGTAACCGGCCAGCGTTTCCGGACTGTTCCGGCAGAGGTACCGCGCGGCGACCGCGGTATTGGAGTACCGGTCGCCGTCCCTGGACAGCAAACCCAGCGACACGCAGGCGTGCAACAGGCGCTCCATCGTGGCGGGATCGCCTTCGGCGAGGGTGGGCGCGGTGGCTGGCCCTTCCGCGAGGCGATCGAAGACGCCCAGCGACAGTGCAGTGAACATGGTCTTCGATCGGCGAAACGCCTCGATCAGATCGAGCACGATGTCAGGAGCGGGGTCGGGCGAAGTGGTCATAGCCAGAGGGTTTCAGTCGTTTTCCGAATAGGGTAACGCGGCCGGGCGGACCAGCGACGATGCGGCCGATCCGCGTCAGCGGCAGGCCGGGATAGACAAGTCTCGTGCGGGGCGAGGTGAAGAGCAGTTCGTAGTCTTCGCCCCGGTGGAGTGCGTCTTCCAGCGAAGCGCCGGGGGCCAATGGCAGCGGCTCGTCGATCCCGGCCGCCGCGCCCGATTCCAGGCAAAGGCGATGGAGGTCGAGCGAGAGGCCGTCGGAGAGGTCCATGCACGCCGTTGCGCGGGTGCGGAGCCAGCGGCCCAGTTCGATACGCGGTTCCGGCCGGGCAGGCTGCCCACCCAAGGCGCCGGAAACCCAGATCCAATCGTCAGGCCGCGCACCGGACCGGCGCAGCGCCTTGCCGCGCGGCGCGGAGCCAATGGCGATGACGTCCGCGGCAACCTTACCGGCGTGCGACAAGTCGCCGCCCACCAGTTCGACCGCGTGGCGCTTCGCGAGCGCGAGCGCACCTTTGTAGAACCGCCGGAGCCACTCCGGGCCGGACCAAGGCGCGAGCGCGAGGGAGACGAGGAACCAGCGCGGCGACGCGCCCATGGCGGACAGATCGCTGAGCGAGCGCGCCAGCGCGCGATGCCCCAGGTCCTCCGGACGCTGATCGCGAAGGAAGTGGATGTCTTCCAGGAACAGGTCGGTGGTGACCAGCAGGTCCTCGCGCCCATGCGGCAGGATGGCACAGTCGTCGCCAATTCCGTTCCCCAACTTGCGGAGGCCGCGCACGAGGGTCAGTTCGTTCATGGCTCGGCGACGACAAGACCGCTCGGCAACTCTTCACCGAACATCCGGGCCAACGTGCCGGCGTCGCGCGACTTGCCGCCTTCGAGCAGCGCGACGAGTTTCTCCGAATCCTTGTGCCCCTCCAGCGAGCGGCGGACGAGGGCGAGCGTGGCCGGCGGCAGGTCGCGTATTACGTCGCCGCAACGGCGGGCGATCGAGGCGCAAGTCTCGGCGGCAGCTGGAACTTTGGCGAGCTGCTCAACCCAAAGGGAAGCCGTCGCGGGCGGCACCACCTGGTTCGCCGGACCGTAGAAAAGTTCGCGCGCGCCCAGGCGGGCCAGACACCAGAGTTCGAAGTCGCGCTGCTCGCCCTTGGTGACGCGGCGCAGCAGTGCCTCCGCCAGCGAGACCTTGGTGCCGACGGGGAGCAGCTCGAGGCTGGCGGCAGCGCGCCACATCTCGCGCAGCAGGCTGGTGTTGACGCGCACGCGCTGGCTTTTGCGCGGCAACAGGGTCGGCGCGAGCCGCTGATAGATGTCGGTCTGCTGATTTTTGTTGAGACCGCCAGCGACGCGGCCCCAGAAAATCCACCACTCGATCTCGTTCTGGACCTGGTTGGAAAAGACCAGCCCGCCGGCGAAGATGCGGCGCGCCTGCTCGATGCGGTAGTCATCGCCCGGGAACCCGAAGCCGGGACGCAGACAGAGGCCGCAGAGATTCAGCCAGCGCGCCTCGAACGCCGGACCGCGGCGGCGGCTCTCGGCGAGTTCGAGAAAGCGGTCGGCCAGCGTCCGGATTGCCGATAGCGGCCATGCCGAACGCCCCAGCGCCAGTGTCTGCTCGAGGCGCGACGGAAGCTGCATCGGTTCGAGAGTGCCATCTTTGAAGGTTGCCGCTATCAGTTCAAGCGCTTCGTGGACGGACTCCTCGCTGATGACAGCGGCGGGGCGCGCGGCGGTTTCGGCGGCCGCCTGCTTGCGTAGTTGAAATTGCAAGCGCCAGCGGTGCTCGCTCACCTTCGAATCGGCCCAGATTTCCAATGTACCGACCTCCGTGAGACGCGCGCCGAGCTTCACCGGGATGTGCCGCTCGCCGCCCGGCTTACCAAAACGGATGACGGCGTGGAGCGGAGCGTGTTGGTGTAGTGTGCCGGACTCGAGATCGCTCTTCGGGAACTCGACCACGTCCCCGAGCGAATCGTCGATCCGGGTGAGCGAACTGTACAAGCGGAACGAGACAGGCTTATTCGCGAGGAGCTGGAGGCCCCCGCGGTCGAGTTCGAGCGTGGAACTTTCGTTTGTGCCGCGCGGGACGATGGTTACGCCGCGGACGCCCTCCCCGCCCTCGAGACCTATGTAGTAGGCGCGCGGAAGACCGCCACGGACGATCAGGCCGGCGCCGGTGGAGCGGACGTAGTTGTAGTAAGACGCGCCGACGGCGACAGCAAGGTCGAGGTCGCGGTTCTCCAGAACCAGTGGCCGCTTGCCATACCAGCGCTCCACCACACCGGCCACGCGCGTGCGGAGGATTTCCGGGATGAAGAACCCGCCGTTGAACAGGATGGCATCGGGCGGAGGACTTTGCGATTCGGAAAGGAACGTGGCGAGGTGCTTCGTCACAGCCGGGTCGGTCTCGTAGGGAAGCCCGGTTTCCGCGAACGGGCTCATCTCCTCGCGCTGCGGCCGGTCGGACAGTTCGCAGAACGGCGTGAAACCTTCAAGAGCGAGTTCAAGGGCTTCTTCGCGGACGACCTCGGTACGGAGCGTGCCGCCGATCAGGGAACGGCCGGCGCCGAGAACCGTGATCTCTACGTGAGACGGCGGGTTCTCGCCGAGCAGCCGTTCCTTCGCCGCGGAGCACTGGCGGCGCAACGCGCTGCGCTGCCGTAGCGAGAGCTGTGTGTTCAACTTCGATTCGGCGAGCCAGGCAACGGTCAGATCCAGGTTGTCGCCGCCGAGCAGCAGGTGCCGGCCGACAGCGGTACGCGTGAAGTCGATGCGGTCGCCCTGGCGGTCGACGCGAATTAGCGTGAAGTCCGAGGTGCCGCCGCCGACATCGCAGATCAGCACCGTCATGCCATCGAACAGGTGTTTGCGCGATTCCGCGAGGTGATTGGCGATCCAGGAATAGAACGCGGCGGCCGGCTCTTCCAGCAGCGTCAGGTTAGCGATGCCGGCTTCGTTGGCCGCCTGCACGGTGAGCTCACGCGCTTCTTCGTCGAAGGAGGCGGGTACCGTCAGCGCGACGGGCTGGTCCTCCATGCGTTCGGTGTGAGCGTGGTTCCAGGCTTCCCGCAAAGTGCCGAGCAACTGCGTCGAGACCTCGACCGGCGACATCACCCGGCCGCTCTCGCCAGCCTCCCAGGGAAGAATTTTCGCCGTGCGGTCGACGGCGGAGTTCGACAGCCAACTCTTAGCCGAGTGGATCAGCCGCGTCGGCATCAGCGCGCCTTGTTCCCGCGCGTGGACACCGATGACCGGCGGCTCGCTGAGCAGGAGGAACGAGGGGAGCGTCCGGCAGTCCTCGGTCCGGTTTTCGGCGACGGGCTGGTGGACGTGCTGGATGTGTACCGGCGGGAACTCGCTCTCGCCGGCATCCTCGGGGCGGATGTAGGCGAGCGCGGAGTTCGTCGTGCCGAGGTCGATACCGATGTAGGAACTCACGTTGGCCGGTGTTATTCCACTTCGAACTCGGCCGGAGCGATGATGCGCTTCTTCCCGGAAGCGAGCGCGGGAAGATCGACGCTTTCGACCTTCCAGCCCCGGTGAAGCAATAGCGCGGATTCCACCTTACCGTCGGGTGGAACGTTTCCCAGAAGCTTGTAGGAGTGCTTGTCCTTGAGGTCGAAGCCCGCCGAGGCCAGTTGCGTGACGGCGCCCTCGACGCCATCGACGATCGGCGCCAGCTTCACGTGCCGCGTCAGCGTCTCGCGGGCTTTGGCGTGGATATCGCGCACGGCTGCTCCCACCTGCTCGTCCGTGAAGGAACCGATGTCCTCGTTGAGAAAGTCGATCAGGCGCGACTCCTGCTGAAGGGCAGCGAGCAGACGGATGGCGCTCTCGTCGGTGGCCGCTTTCGCGGGGGTTGCGTCCGCCGCCGGGGCGGGCCTCGGCGCGGCACGCTTCATCAGGCCGATCTCGAAAATAATGTCTTCCGGCAGCTTGCCGCGGAACAGCAGACTGAAGAAACTGCGGATGGCGAAAATTAGACGTCGCAATCGAAATACCTCAAATCTTTTAGGATACAATGCAGACGCGGACTCTTTTCCGCTCGCGCACGGCGAGATCCGGTACAAGGGCCCAATTCTGACGGGAGCGCGGCAACCAGCGCCACAAACTCATCCATGCACAAGTACATTCTGATCGGTCCGCAGGGCGCGGGCAAAGGCACACAAGCGCAGCTTCTGTGCGACGATTACGACTTCGTCCACATTTCGATCGGGGAGATCTTTCGCTGGCACATGACCCAGCACACCAAGCTGGCGGCGCGCATCCGCCGCATCATGAACGAGGGCCGTCTCGTTCCGGACGAAATCGTGGAAGAAGTAGTGCGGAAACGTCTTGCCGAGCACGACTGGAACTACGGGTTTGTCCTCGACGGGTTCCCGCGGACGCGCTCCCAGGCCGAATATCTGTTCGAGGGGTGGAACATGGACAAGGCCATTTACCTCGACATCCCCGACGAGGTTGTTCACGACCGCGTCATGAAGCGGGTGGCAATGGGCGAAGGCGGCGGCTTCACGAAGCGGGCCGACGACAATCCCGAATCGTTGAAGGTTCGCCTGCAAGAATACTACGCGAAGACGAAGCCGCTGCTGCGGCTGTTCGATGAGAAGCAATTGCTGCTGACCGTCCAGGCCGACCGGAGCATCGAAGAGATCTACGCCGATATTCGAAGCGGGCTTAACCTGGGCGCGCCGGTGGTGCGCGAATAGGGGGTTTGCGGCTACGGTGAATGCGCGCCGGGACCGCAGGGGCGGCCGATCGGCCGCCCCACTGCTAGACTGTTACGGCGTTCAGAACAGGAGCTTCACTCCGAGTTGCATGTTGCGGTTGCCTGATGCACCCGTGACCACGCCGAACAAGGTACTGGACAGGTCCTGGGAACTAGGCCGGTTCCAGGTTTTCTGATTCCAGAGGTTGAACATGTCCAGCCGCAGATCGGCTCGGACGCGCTCGTTGAACCGTATCGTCCGGGTGACTCCCACGTTCGTACGATAGTTCGCGAACATCCTCGTGGCACCCAGTAGCCGTGGAGCGTTGCCGAACGGGTCGAGTGCCGGATTCGTCCTGCCCGCGAAGGCAGCCGGATTGTAGAAGTTGTCTTTGTCGGGATCGAACTCATTACCGGTGATCGCCCCTCGCCAGTCATGGGTAAGGATATTGGGCCGGGCCGTTCCGCCACGCAGATTATTGGGATAACGGTTATCCACGACCCCCATCGGATAACCGCTTTGCAGGAATGTGAAGGTGCTCACATTCCAGCCGCCGAGGATGTAATTCAGGACGCCCTCATTGGCGTAGCTTTTCCCTTTGCCAAAAGGCAGATCGTAACTTGCGGTGAGCTTGAACATGTGAGGCATGTCCAGGACGCCATATGCCTTCTCGGGTCGACGGTTGTAGTGATTCTGTGCTCCACCCGCGCCGACGCCAGCTCCTACGACGCCGGCGATCCAAGGTTCGGACGAGTCGGCATCGGTCAGTAGCTTCGACCAAGTATAGCTAGTCAGCAGCGTCAATCCGCCAGAAAACCGCTTCGTCACTTTCACGATACCAGCGTGGTACGTCGAATTACCGCTGTGATTCATCATTCCGCCCGTCTGTACGCCGGTGTACTGCGGGAAGATGCGCAACGCTTGGCCAAGCGTCGCCTGCCCGCCGAGCAACCGCTCGAAGTTCTCGAAGGGCGGCCTGAAGCCGGCGGCGACGACCGTCGGATCGCTAATCCGCCGATTCAGCAGCGGCCCCAGCGAGGCATACTGCGGATGGATCTGCATGATATTGACACGGTCCGAGGCGAGATATGTGCCCTTGTTGCCCGTGTACGTGATGTCCAAAACCAGATTCCCCGGGAGCACCCGAGCCACGGCCAGGTTCCAGTTGGCACTCTGAGGGAGCATCGCGATTTCATCGGCGCCCCACCACGGAATGCCGAAGCCGGCATTGAAGCCAGGATCGATGAACGGCGGCGGCTCCCAAGCCGGGAAGCCCTGATCCCAATAGAATGCCGGGGTAATCCCCTGATCGGCCGATGCCCAACCCGGGGAGTTCGCGAATCCATTGCTGGCACCGGCCAGTCCAGGCACCTTGACAGTCGAGTAGAAGACGCCGCCCCCGGCGCGGATGACGGTGTTTTGATCCAACTGGAAGGCCAGACCGGCCCGCGGGCCCCAACCGGCGGCTGTGTTATGCAGGTTGCGGCGCCCCTCGCGTCCCGGGCCGGTACCCAGGAAGCGCAAGGCACCGGGAACTCCGTTGGCCGCCGGGTTCGGCAGAGTGGGATCGAAGAATGAAAACTTGTCGTTCTTCTCGCGGACGGACAGGTTCATTTCGTAGCGCAGGCCAAGATTAGCAGTGAGGCGCGGCGTGATCTTCCAGTCGTCCTGCACGAAGAAGGCGTGATAGGGGAAGCGCAGTTGCTGAGTAAATGGAACGCTGAATCCCCCGTTGTTCACGGCGCCGAGGAGGAAGCTGGCATACGAACTTCCGGAGGTAGCGCTGTTATCGGCGGGACGCGCGGTCTCCAGCCGGTGGAAGAAGAAATCTCCCGCGGCACGATTGCGGTTGTTCGTGTTCAGCATCATCAACTGACCGCTGTAGCCGAACTTAACGCTATGCGAGCGGTGAACCCAGTTGACGTTCTCATCGATCCCGAAGACGGTGTGGTACTCGTCCCAGAGTTTCGTGCTCTCCCATCCGTAGTAGTTGTCCGTATTGAACCGAACCGCTGGGAAGTGGTTGTTGTAGAAAGGATTGTTTCTAACCGAACCGCCGAGAATATCGCCCCAGTTCTGTTCAAAGGGAACGGCAGTGACATCGTGCTCGGGGTGTGTCAGGCGGTGGAAACCCAGGGTCAGCGTGTTGACAATGGTCGGGCTGAACAGGTAGGTGTTGTTCACGCGCGCGACTTTGCCGTAGTACTGATCGCCGCGATAGTAGATGCGTCCCGCCAAAGGAAAGGGAAGGCGTCCGGCGTAGTTGTCGGGGTTGAACGGATCACGGTCGTAGCCGTTATCGTGCCAGCGGCCATTTTGCGAATAGGTGAAGCTAAGGCGATTTTTCGTGCTGAAGTTGTGATCGAGTTTGACAAGGTAGGCGTTTTCGATGCGCTTGCTTGGCCCGGAGCCGGGGGTCAGGTAATTGCGGAGCACGCCAGGAGCGTTGGGATCCGGGAAGTATTGATTGATCGCCGCCGAGAGGGGGCTAATGCGGCTGACCGGAATCCGGTTGCCGGGAAACATGTCGCGCACGGTGACACCGTTCTCGACGCGGGTAGTGGACGGATCGAAGACGGGCACCAGATTGCCATTTGGCAGCACCCAGTTCGAGAAGTCGCCGCCGCGCATCGGAGCCGTCGGAATTGTGAGTTCGGTGACGCCGGAGGTCTGCGGGAACCGGTAACCCTCGTAGGAGAAGAAGAAGTACGACTTGTTGCGTCCGTTGTAGATCTTCGGCAGGTAGATGGGGCCGCCGACGGTGGCGCCAAAGTCGTTCCGGTGGAAGATAGGTTTGTCCCGGCCGAACTTGTTGTTCTGCCAAGTGTTGGCGTTCAGATGCTGGGATTGGAAGAAGTCGAAGACGCTGCCGTGCAATTCGTTGGTGCCCGACTTGGTTGTGATGGAGATGTTGCCTCCGCTGGCCCGGCTATCCTCGGCCTTGAAGGCGGCCGTATCGATGCGAAACTCCTCGATGGCGTCGAGCGCGGGCGTGAGCCGGTTCATGTAGCCTACATGGTTCCGCCAGCCCATCTCGACGGACATGCCATCCACGCTGACGTTCCAGTCGTGCTGCTGGCCGCCGCCGACCTGTAGGTCGTCCCAGGCCGACTCGCCGTTTCCGCTCTTGACCTGGGGCATCATCATCATGAGTTGGAAGGCGTTCCGCATACCGCCCCCGATGCCCGCTACAGCGAGCGGAAGGTCGTTGACCAGCTTGTTCTCCAGCACCGTGGATACCTCGGTCGACTCGGTCTTCAGCGGCGGAACCTCGCCGGTGACCTCAATGCGCTCCGACGTCTGTCCGACCTCGAGACGAGCGTCGATGCGAACGTTATCGTTGCTGCTCAGCGCGATGGGGCCGCGCGTCCAGCTCTTGAACCCCGCGACGCTCACGGTTACCTCGTAGGCGCCAACGCGAAGGTTGGGGATCACGTAGTTTCCGGTGCTCGACGCGATTGTTTCGGCCACCTCGCCGGTATCGATGTTGCGCGCCAGAATCGGAGCGCCGGCGATCACGGCACCGGTCATGTCCGTCACCAGGCCGGTGATGGTGCCCGTCGTGCTTTGGGCGGCCAGAGGCGAACACGCCAGCACAAACAGAAGACAATTCGTCAACATGGAACGAAAGTGCATCGCAAAACTCCTCTTTCAGGCTGCTTTTCATGTTCCGGGAAGACCGTCCGCATTACGCTGGCGGTTCACGCCGGATCCATAGAACCACAATTGACTGGTGAAGCTTATTCGAAGCTTCCAGCCCCATTCTGAGTTAAATTTAATCAATCGAGGCCGATAACCTCTTCAGACCATTGCCAGGGTGTTAGGATCATATTTTCTTTATCCTTGCGATGCAAGAGAATTCGCAGTAAGTTAACAGTGAAGAGGTAATGCATTGAACGCCTTGCAAGAAGATCGCGTCTCGCCGAGCGCTTCGATGGAGCCGGGTGAGCTGTCGCTGTTAGTGGGGCGAATCGGGGCGAGCCGGCACTTCAGCCGCGCGCCGCGTCTGCGTGCATTTCTCGAATACGTCTTACGGCACACCTTCGACGGGTCGCTCGAACTTCTCAATGAGCAGAGTATCGGCCACGCCGTTTTCGGCCGTGCGGTCGGCTATGATCCTTCGGCCGACAATATCGTTCGAGTTGAGGCTCGAGAACTTCGAAAGCGGCTCGAGGCGTATTTCGCCGAGGAGGGCATCGAGGAACCGATCGTCGTCCATGTGCCGAAGGGCCGCTACATCGCGGCGTTTGAGCGGCGCGAAACCGGCCGCGAGAACGTCGCTGCCGATCCAGCGCCTATCCGTGCGGACTCTGCGGCTTCGGCGGCACCTCCCAGTCGTGGTGGCGAACGGCGTTTCCTGCTGTCCGGACTGGTGGGCCTGGCCCTGCTGTTGTCGGTTGGCAACGTTTATCAGTTGTTGCGCTCGCCAACCTCTCAACCTGGTCGAGTGGGCCAAGGCACTCTTCCCCGCCGTGTTGCCGCTTTCTGGTCCCGGATGTTCGACGCCCAGCGTCCGGCACTGCTCACGCTGTCGGACTCCAACCTGTCGCTCTTGCAGGATCTTCGCGGCGATTCGATTCCATTCGCCGACTACACGAGCGGACGGTACCTCGCAGGGTTGAAGGAGCGCGGAAGCTTGAGTGAGTCCGACCGAATCCTTGCGTCGATCGCTTCGCGTCACTATACGGGCTTGGGCGACGCCAGTGCGCTGGCTCGCGTACTAAGCTTGAACCGGCATCATTCGCCGGTGGTTATCCGATTCGCCCGCGATCTGAGTATCGCCGATCTGAAGTCGCAGAATGTCGTGCTGCTCGGAAGCGCCCGGTCCAATCCCTGGGTTGAACTCCTCGAAAAAGACCAGAGGTTTCGGATCGAGTACGACACCGAGGCGAACCGGCCCTTCCTGCGGGACGGGTCACCCGAGAAGGGTCAGCCCTCCGTTTACATGTGCGGGCAGGTGGGAGAGAAGCCTT
>CAYPUQ010000210.1:0-10841 GCA_964413655.1 uncultured Solibacteraceae bacterium
GCTGGGAACCGCGCGAACCGCTCGTCGCTCGTTAGGCCCTGGGCATAGCGGTAGTAGATCTGCTGGATGATCACCGCCAGCTTGAACAACCCGTACACGTAGTAGAAGAGCACGTCCGGAACCTCGCGCCCCGACCGCTCCGCGTAGTAGTCCACCATTTGACGCCGGGTCCAGAATCCCGGCGCTACAGTCGGCGCGAAGCTCTCGCGAACATAAGCGGCCGTGTCGCCCGCTTCCACCCAGTAGCTGAGCGTGGTGCCGAGGTCCATCAGCGGATCGCCGATGGTCGCCATCTCCCAATCGAGCACCGCTACGATCCGGTCCGGCTCCCGCTCGTCGAGCATCAGGTTGTCCAGCTTGTAATCGTTGTGGATCAGCGCCGCGCCGCGCTCGGGCGGTATCCGCTCGTTCAGCCACTGCGCCACTTCGTCCAGGACCGGAACCGGCTCGGTTTGGCAGTCCCGCCAGCGCCGCGTCCAGCCTTCCACCTGCCGCCGCGTGTACCCCTCGGGCCGTCCAAACCCTTCCAGCCCGGCCGCCCGCCAGTCGAGTGCGTGCAACTCGACCAGGCCGTCCACTATGGCCCGCGATAGCTGCCCAAGCAATTCCGGCCGGCCTCGCAGATCCTCGGGCAGTTCGCGCCGGATCACCCGGCCGTGCCGCCGTTCCATCAGGTAGAACGGCGCGCCGATCACGTTCTCGTCGTCGCAGTATTGAAACGGCTTCGGCGCCCGCGGGTAGATGCCGTGAATATGGGACAGCACACGGTACTCGCGCCCCATGTCGTGGGCCGACTTCACGCGCGATCCCACGGGCGGCCGGCGTAGCACCATTTCGCGTGCGCCCACTCGAACCAGATACGTGAGATTGGAATGGCCGCCCGTGAGTGGCTCGATCGCCACCGGCTCGTCCGCGAGGTACGCCGCCAGTCGCGCGGGGTCGAGCGTTTCGGCGCCCACTACCGGCCGGCCGGCGCGGCCTCCGTCACCTCGCTGGCCACCGCGCCAAACTTCTCGAAGTTCTGGCGGAAGCGCTCCGCCAGGTTTTGCGCCGCGGCGTCGTAGGCGTTTTTGTCGGCCCACTGTCCACGCGGGTCCAGGATTTCAGCGGGAACACCCGGGCACTCCTTCGGCACGGCAACGCGGAACACTGGATGCTGCTCCGTCGCGGCGCGATCCAGTTTCCCGGCGAGCGCGGCGTTCAACATCGCCCGCGTGTACGGCAGCTTGATCCGGCTGCCGGTCCCGAACGCGCCGCCTACCCAACCGGTATTCACCAGCCAGCACGAGACTTCATGCTTCCGCATCTTCTCGCCGAGCAGGTCGGCATAGACCTGCGGCGGGCGCGGCAGAAACGGCTCGCCGAAACAGGCGCTGAACGTCGCCTGCGGCTCCTTGCCCAGACCGCGCTCGGTGCCCGCCAGCTTCGACGTGTACCCGCTGAGGAAGTGGTACATTGCCTGTTCGGGCGTCAGCTTCGCGATCGGCGGCAGAACGCCGAACGCATCGGCGGTCAGGAACACGATAGCGCGCGGATGACCGCCAACGCCGGGAATCACCGCGTTGTCGATGAACTCCACCGGATAGGCGGCGCGCGTGTTCTCGGTCAGCAGATCCGAGTCGAAGTCGAGGGTCCGCTTCTCGACGTCCATGACCACGTTCTCCAGCACCGAACCAAACCGGATGGCTTTCCAGATCTGCGGTTCGTTCTCCTGACTGAGGCGGATGCACTTGGCGTAACAGCCGCCCTCGAAGTTGAAGACGCCCCGGTCGCTCCAGCCGTGTTCGTCGTCGCCGATGAGCCGGCGCTCTGGATCGGCCGATAGCGTCGTTTTCCCCGTCCCCGAAAGTCCGAAGAACAGGGCGACGTCCCCGTCCGGCCCGACGTTCGCCGAACAGTGCATCGGCAGCACACCGCGTTCCGGCAATATGTAGTTCAGGATGGTGAAAACCGATTTCTTCAACTCGCCGGCATAACTTGTGCCCGCGATGATGACCATCCGGCGCGCGAAACTGAGCGCGATGCACGTGCCGGAATTCGTTCCATCCTCGTTCGGCATCGCCTGAAATGTCGGTGCGAACATCAGCGTGAATTGCGGCACGTGATTGTCGAGCGCGTCGAGCGGTGGCCGGATTAGCAACTGGCGGCCGAACAGGCTATGCCAACCATACCGGGTGACGGCGCGGACGGGCATCGCATAGGTCGGGTCGGCGCCGGCCGTCAGATCCTGGACGAACAGTTCGCGGCCCTGCCAGAAGGCCATCAGCTTCGAGTAAATACCGTCGAACTGCTCCTCCGACATCGGCTGGTTTACGGCGCCCCAGTTGATGGTGTTCTCGGTCGCTGCGTCGCGGACGATGTACTTGTCCTTTGGCGACCGGCCGGTGAAGTGGCCCGTCTGCACGACCAAAGCGCCATTGTCGGCCAGAACTCCCTCGTGACGCTGAATCGTTTTCTCGATAAGCTGCGCCGTACTCAGGTTCCAGTAAGCGACATCCCAGTTTCTGATGCCGTGTTCCGTTAGCCCGTAACGACTTGGGCGGTTGCCTGCGTTTTGCATACGTTTCGCGGAAGCGACCAGTCTATCATGGAGGTATGGAGAGGCTGAGCCGGTTGACTCTGGCGGCTGCGGCGGCGCTGCTGATACCGGGCTCGGCGTCTGCCCAGGTGATCGAGTTCGAGTCCGGCGGTCTCAAGTACCTGACGCAAACCAAGAACGGCGTCACCGTGATGTTCGCGCAATTGCCGGTTCAGGTCCGCGAGTATGCGGTCATCCAGGTGGCCGTCTCGAATGGTTCGACCAATGCCTGGACGGTCCGTCCGGAAGACTTCGCCTTCCTGCCGGTCCATGGCGGCCGCATTCAGGCCACCGCCGCCCGCCGTGTGGTGGAAGATTTCATCAACCGCGGCAGCCGGACGGACGTGGTGAAACTCGTCACCGCCTACGAGACCGGCCTGTACGGGATGAACCGGCACGTCTCCACCAACGGCTACGAACAGCGGCGCCAGGCGGCCTTCGCCGAGGTCCACTCGACTCGCATCAAAGCAGCCGCCGCGGCCTCGGCGATCGTAATGGTGCCGGTGAAGCTGAAGCCGGGGGAATCGACCGACGGCGCGGTCTTCTATCCGAACGGGGGAAAGGCGCTCGGCGCGGGAAAGTTGAGTATGCAGGCCGCAGGCACGGTATTTGAGTTCGAGACTACCGATCCACTGGCGCCTGTTGCCTCGGGATGGCAGAGCCGCTGAAGCCTACTGCTTTTCCGGGGTCTTGGCGGGCGGCTTCTCCAGGAAAACCTCTTCGCCTTCGCTGAGGCCGGATTTGACGGCCGCATGGGTCGAATTCCGGAGACCCAGTTCCACGACGCGGCGTTCGGACAGCTGGCCCTTCTTGACGTAAGCCACCGTCTCGCCGTTCTCTTCGAAGAGGGAACTGAGCGGCGCCTGGGCCACTTGGTCCTGATGCTCCACCACCACTTCCACGGAAGCCGAGAGGTCGGGAATCAGCCGTGGGTCGGAGCCATGAATCGCGATCTTCACCGGAATGTTGCGGATGTAATACTGCTGGAAGCGGCCGCCGACGGCGATCGCCCCGATACTGGAGACTTTGCCTTCCAACTTGAGCCCGGTGAAGGCGTCCAACCCGATTCGGGCCTTCTGGCCGATGCGTAATTCCTCGCTTTGCACCTGGTTGATAGTTGCTTCGACCTGCATCTTTTCGGGGTTCACCACCTTGAGGAACAACTGGCCCGAATTGACGCGGTCGCCCTGCTGCACCAGCGCGAATTCGCCGCCGCGCCACGTTGATTGCACCACCGCCAGCCCATTCATCGGCGACCGGAAGGTGTATTTCTTCAGGTCCATTTCGTGCCGCTCGGCGTGGCCCACGTGGCGGAGTTTCGTGATTTCGAGGATCCGCAGTTCGGCGGCTTGTGAGATCTCCTGCTGGCTGACATCGGCCCGTAATTGCTTCAGTCGCGCCTCGGCCTCTTCCACTGCCAGCCGCAGCAACTCCTGATCGATCGTCGTTCGCGTCTCCCTCGCGTCATATTCAATCCGCGCTTTGTTCAATTCCGACTCGGCGACCAGCAGGGTCTGCCGGAGATTCTCGCGGTCGATTTGCTGTTCGGACTGCCGCTTGCGGATATCCGCCTCGGCGCCACGCACTTGATCGTGCACGTCGTCAATGTGGTCCTGCAGCGTCTGCGCGTCGATTTGGGCCAGCAGTTCTCCCTGTTTGACGCGTGTCCCGGAAGGAATGAGGGACAGGAGGATCATCTCCCGGCTTGCCTCGAAGCCCCGCAGCGTGGGCGCCTTGATATCGCGAAAATCCAGCGAGGACGTCTGACCCGTCAGCATCATGGTCCGCTCGATGGGTCCCACCACGATCCGCGCCGTCCGCGCCGTCGCAATGCCGGCCGGCGCCGGGGTGGTTGCCTTCGGCCAGAGAGCATAGCCCAAGATCGCGGCCACCACAATCACGGCGCCCGCGACAACCTTCACCCAGCCGCGTTTGGGCGGTTCGGGTGGAACGACGGTGGCGGGTTGCTGAGGCTGCGGAGGTGGAGGGAGAGTAACGGGTCGTAGATGGCCGGCGGCTGACATGAGCACCTCGAATCTTGGGGACGCACTACTAGGATACAAGACTGGCGTCCTGGAGAAAAGGCGGCAAAATAACGCTACAGGTTACTCCAAACCCTTGTACTCTTGCAGATACACGCACCCCCATGCACGGCCCGCTGAACTGGAACTGGAGATCGCTTACGTCCGAACCGCACTGGCTTGCTCTGTGGGCGGCAACCGGCGGGTTCCTGATGGATGCGATGGACGTACTTCTCTATTTGTTCGCTCTCCAGTCGATCCGGGCTGAGTTTGGATTGTCGGCCGCCGAGGCTGGCCTGGTGGCCTCGTTCACGATGGTGGCATCGTCGTTCGGCGGTGTCGCGGCCGGCATTCTTTCGGACCGGTACGGCCGGCGCCGGATGCTGATCTGGACGATCCTGGTGTACTCCCTGGCGTCGGCGGGAAGCGCTACTTCGGGGAACTTGGTTCATCTGCTGTTCTGGCGCTCGCTGGTGGGGCTCGGCCTTGGCGGCGAATGGTCGGCCGGGGCGGTGCTGGTGGCCGAGAGTTGGCCGGCCGCGTACCGCGCCCGCGCCATCGGGTTCATGCAAAGCGGCTGGGCGATGGGCTACATGGCAGCCGCCGTAGTGAGCGCGGCGATCCTGCCGCGCTTCGGTTGGCGGGCGCTGTTCCTGTTCGGATTGGTTCCGGCCTTCTTCACTTTCTTCATCCGCCGCAAGGTTCGAGAGCCCGAGATCTGGCTGCGGCGCGAGGAGACCGCGCCGGTGTCGATGCTGTTCCGGTCGCCGCTCGGCCGCACGACCTTGATCGCCACCTCGCTTGCCACCGCCACTCTGCTGGCGTATTGGGGACTGTTCACCTGGCTGCCCGGGTTCCTGTCTGCGCCGCCCGAACAGGGCGGCGCCGGGTTCCCCATCGTGCGCACCTCCGGCTGGATCTTCACCATGCAGATTGGCGCGCTGTTCGGGTACTGGGCTTTTGGCTGGCTGGCCGACCTGTACGGCCGCAGGCCGGTTTTTCTACTGTTCATGATCGCTGCCGCGCTGCTGACGGTGAGCTATGGCGCCGCGCCGTTCTGGGCCGGTGAGAACGCGCCGTTGGTGTTGTTGCTGCTGGGTCCGCCGATCGGTTTCTTTGGCAGCGGCTACTTCTCGCTATTTGGCGCGATGCTCGCGGAACTCTACCCGACTGCCATTCGGGGCACGGGGCAGGGATTCGCGTACAACTTCGGCCGCGGGTTAGCGGCGCTGGCGCCGTTTGCGGTCGGATCGCTCGCCGACAGATACGGGCTCGGTTGGGCGCTGCTGTTGAACTCGGGATTCTTCCTCCTCGCGGCGGGGTTGATCTTCGCGCTGCCGGAGACGCGGCGCGCGAAACTGGAGTAGGTTGTCATGCGAATCATCGAAACTATCGACGAACTCCGGGCGCTCGAAGGGCAGGAAGCGGCGGTGAGCGATTGGGTAACCGTCACTCAGGACATGATCGACGGCTTCGCCGGCGTGACGGGCGACGACCAGTGGATCCACGTCGATCGCGCGCGGGCCGCCGCCGATTCGCCGTACGGCGCGCCGATCGCCCACGGATTCCTCACCTTGTCGCTGCTGTCGCAGCTCAGCCGCGCCAGCATCGAGATTCGCGGCGGCTTCCGGCTGCGGATCAACTATGGTCTGAACCGCGTGCGGTTTCCGGCCGCTGTGCCAGCGGGGCGCCGCGTGCGCGGCCGGTTCGCGGTGAAGGCGGTCGAAGACATCGGCGAGGCGGTCCAGGTGGTCTGGCTCGCGACCATCGAACTCGAGAACAGCGCCAAGCCCGCCTGCGCCGCCGAATGGGTGACGCGGCTGTACCGGTGAGGGTTGGAATAACAGACGGGATCTCAGCGGTAGGCTTCCCTGCGATGGAGCACGCGGGAAACCTCCAGGTAACCACCCTTGTCGCGGAAGAAAACGCGGTAATCCTGCGCGCGGAGCCGGATCATGGGCGGCTCGATGCCTCGAAGCTGTTTTGTGTCGCCCTCGCCGGTTTGAGCGTAACGCGCAAGCTTCCTCAGGACCTGTAGGGCGACAGGCTGCTCGATGCTGCGGATTTCAGCCCTGGCCTGTGCGGTCCAGTGGATACGCTTAGCCATCGCGCCGGTGTGGTTCGTCCGGCGACGGCTCCTGGCCCATCTTTTCCCAGTCGGCCATAGTTAAGCCGAAGTCGGCGAGCACTTCCTCATGCGGGATCGGCTGGTTATGCCTGAGCCATTCATCGGCCTCGGCGACAGCCTTGCGCTCGGCGTTACTCAGGGTGTCTCGATCTTCCTCGTAGTGGACCATCACCTCGAGCAACCGGACCACGGCGGCGAGTTGGTCGGGGCCCAGTTCATCGAGCAAGCGATGGGCGTGTTGTAGGTAGGCTGCCATTGCGCTTCCCCGGTACCGTTCAGGGAATCACCTGTTCCAATCTTACCGTGCGTTTTGGTAGTCCGCTAAATCCGACACCGATTTAGCGGACTACCGTTCCTTTTTGGTGGCCGGCGTTCCTGTGGCAAGCTGAGTCAGGTGGAGCGACTTCCCTTCCTGGCATCGCGGGCGGCGGCTTCCTACGGCGCGCTACGTCGAATGCCGGTCTCCGTGCTGCTCGACAATGTGCGCAGCCTCTACAACGTGGGCGCGTTCTTTCGCACGGGCGACGCGGCCGGCATCGAGAAGCTCTATCTCTGCGGTATCACGGGAAAGCCGCCGGAGAAAGCGATCCGGAAAACGGCGCTGGGCGCCGAGGACCATGTCGAGTGGGAGCAGACGTGGGACACGGTTGGCTTGCTCCGCGATTTGCGCGAGCGCGGCCACGAGATCGCTGCCATCGAGACGAGCGCCCATTCGGTCGACCTGTTTGACTGGCAACCGCGGTTTCCGGTGTGCCTGCTCTTCGGCCACGAGGTGGACGGTGTGCGTCCCGAAGTGCTGGCGCTGGCGGATACGCACGTGCGAATCCCGATGCTCGGTGTGAAGCATTCGTTGAATGTGGCGACGGCCGGTGGGGTGGTTCTTTACGAACTGCTGCGCAAGTATCGCGCCTTGTCGTCATCGTGGATGCCTTGAGCCGGTTCACGTTCGGAGTTGATCCCAGGGCACGACGCCGCACTTCTTCGCCCAACCCTCGTACTGGCCGAGCAACTCCTCCACCTTGGATCGATTCGTTTCCGCGGCGTTCCGCATTTCGGTCCGGTCGGCTTCGAGATCGTACAGTTCCCACTCGCCAGGATGCCGGGAGACGAGTTTCCACTTCCCCTGCCGGACGGCGCGGTTCCCTTCGTGTTCCCAGTAAATCTCTGTGTGATCGGGCCCCGAGCGGCCGTCAATAGCCGGCAGGAGACTCTTTCCTTCAAGCGGCGTGATGCGGTTGCCCTCGTGGGTTTCGGGGTAGGGGGCGCCGGCGGCGTCGAGGCATGTGGCCATCAGATCGATGACGTGGCCGGTGCGGTCCGTCATCGACCCGGCGTTTCGAACCTTCGATGGCCAGTAAGCGATCAGTGGCGAAGCGATGCCTCCTTCATGGACCCAGTGCTTGTAGAGGCGGAACGGCGTGTTGCTCGCGTTGGCCCAAGGGACGCCGTAGCTCTGGTAGGTGTTTTCGGGGCCGGGCATAACCTTCGGATCGTTGCCGAAGTGGACTGGCTCGCCTGCGAGCGTGCGGCCCGGAACGTGAAACGCGCGGGGGCCGCCGCGGTCGTTTAGTTCCTCGGCGCAGCCGCCGTTGTCGGCCAGGAACAGGATGAGCGTGTTGTCTTCGATGCCGGTCTCGCGAAGCGCGGCGAGGATGCGGCCGATGCCCTGATCCATGTTGTCAATTTGCGCCGCGTAGACCTCCATACGGCGCTGCTCCCATTCCTTGTTAGGCGCTTCCGCCCACGCGGGCACTTGTGCGTCGCGCGGCGTCAGGGGCCAACGGCGATCGGCGATATCCATTCCGGTCATCCGCTTGTGGCGCTCGGCGCGGAGAGCGTCCCAGCCGTCCTTGTAACGGCCGCGATAGCGCGCGATGTCGTGTTTCAGCGCGTGCAGCGGCCAGTGCGGCGCGGTGTAGGAGACGTACAGGAAGAACGGGTTCGGCTTGGCGGCGTACTCGCGGATGTAGGCGGCGGCGTTGTCGCTGATCGCGTCGGTGTAGAAGAAATCGCGGCCGGGGTGGATGGGGTCGTTGTCGCGAGTGAGTGAGACGGGATCGTAGAAGCTGCCCGCGCCGTGAATGGTTCCGAAGAAGCGCTCGAAGCCGCGCTGGCGGGGCCAGTTGTGTTTCGAAGACGAGATGGGCGTAACGTGCCACTTCCCGGACATGAGCGTGTGGTAGCCGGCCGGTTTCAACGCTTCGGCGATGGTGACGCATTGGCGGTTGAGGGCGCCCTGATAGGCAGGGTAGGGGCGTGGATTCACCATGTGGCCGACGCCCGCCTGGTGCGCGTACAACCCCGTTAGCAAGGAGGCTCGCGTGGGACAGCAGCGGGCGGTGTTGTAAAAGTGGCGGAAGCGGATGCCGCGTTTGGCCATGCCATCGAGGTTGGGCGTGCGGATCTCGCCGCCGTAGCAGCCGATGTCGGAGAAGCCCATGTCGTCGGCCATCATGACGATGATGTTCGGGCGGCGCGACTGGGCCGCCAGCGGAAACCAAGCGGCGGCCGCGCCGGCCACGGTTTGCAGAAATGCGCGTCGTTCCATAGTCGCGCAACATTCTATCGAGATCCTGCGCGGCCGGTATACAATGCCGTCATGTTGAACCGGCGCCAGTTTCTGTTGAGCGGCGCGGCGGCGGCGTTGCGCGGGCAGACGCGGCGGCCGAACGTGCTGATGATCTCGGTGGACGATTGGAACGACTGGGTTGGCGTGCTGGGCGGCCATCCCCAGGTGCTAACGCCGAACGTCGACCGGTTGGCTGGCCGCGGCGTCCTGTTCACCGACGCGCATACCGCCGCGCCGATCTGCAACCCATCCCGCGCTGCGATCATGACCGGCCGGCGGCCGTGGACCTCGGGCGTCTACGACAACGACCAGGTGTGGCGCACGGCGATGCCCGATGCGGTGACGCTACCGCAGCATTTCCGCGCGCATGGCTACCGGGCGCTCGGCGGAGGCAAGATTTACCATCACGGGCGCGGCTTCAACGATCCGGCGTCGTGGGACGAGTACTTCTTCTGGAACCCTGGAGCACGGGCCAACGGTTGGCACGACGGCTACAGCTTTCCGCCCGATCCCGAACCGGAAAGGCCGGTGACGCCGATGCCGTCGGTCTCGTGGCGCAACTTCGATTGGGCGCCGATCGACGTGCCGGACGAAGCAATGCCCGACTTCAAGGTGGCATCGTGGGCGGCGGGCGTGCTGCGCGAGAAGCAGGACAAGCCGTTCTTCCTCGCGGCGGGAATCTTCCGTCCGCACATTCCGTGGTTCGTGCCGCGAAAGTACTTCGACATGTATCCGCTGGAACAAGTGATTGTCCCGCCGGTGAAGGAGGACGACCTCGCGGACCTGCCGCCGGTGGCGCGTGAGATGGCGCTGAATCCGCATTCGCGGCACGATCTGATGGTGAGCACGGGTAACTGGAAGAAGGCTGTGCAGGCGTATCTGGCTTGCATCACGTTCTCGGACGCCATGGTGGGACGGGTTCTGGACGCGCTCGAGTCCGGCCCGAACCGCGACAACACGATTGTCGTGTTCTGGTCCGATCACGGCTACCATCTTGGCGAGAAATGGCACTGGCACAAGCAGGCGCTGTGGCAGCGGGCGACGCACGTTCCGTTCATCGTGTCCGCGCCTGGTGTGACCACGCCGGGCGCGCGGTGCGAGCGGCCGGTGGACTTGGCGCACCTCTACCCGACTCTCGCGGACCTGGCGGGGTTGCCCGCTCCCGCGGGCGTCGATGGGGTGAGTTTGCGGCCGCTGCTCAGCGAACCGCGAGAGGCCTGGGACAGGCCGGCGATCAGCACGTACCTGCACGGCAACCACGGCATCTACACCGGGCGCTGGCACTATATCCGGTATCACGACGGCAGCGAGGAACTGTACGACCGGCGGCAGGATCCGCACGAATGGGTGAACCTGGCCGGGCGCGCGATCTGGATGGGTGAGCGAAACCTGCTGGCGGAATGGATTCCGGCGAAGCAGGCGCCCGATGCGCCGCGGATGCGCGACTACAACTTCGATCCGGCAACCGTGCGGTGGACGCCGAAGAAGGGCTGATTTAGGCGGTCCAGTCGAGGACAACCTTGCCGGACTCGCCCGACATCATCG
>CAYPUQ010000211.1:0-8055 GCA_964413655.1 uncultured Solibacteraceae bacterium
GGCGCCGGTCTGCGCCGGCGCAATATTGATATACTACCCCCAACCTAATCGGGCTTCGCCTGATTTTGCCAAGTAAAGAAACTTAATTTAGGGGTATGGTGATGCACACCAATCGTGTACTTTCTTTGATCGTTCTTCTGACCTGCGTGCTGTGGCTGGCGCCGGGCGCTCACGCGCAACGGGCCACCGCTTCGGTGGCGGGCCTTGTGACCGACCCATCGAACGCGCCTGTCGCCGGCGTCGGTATTGCCGTCCGCAATTTGGAGACGGGTGTGGAGCGCAGCGTCATGTCGAACAATGCCGGCTACTACGCCGTGACGGCACTGCCCGCCGGACGCTACTCGATTACCGCAACCGCGCCAGGCTTTTCGACGTTCGGAATCCCCGACCTGCTGCTCCAAGTGGACCAGAACGCCACGGCCAATATCGCGCTGCAACTCGGCGCGGTGAGCGAGACCGTGAGTGTTGTTGGCGAGGCCGCGCAGGTGGATACGCGCAACTCCACGTTGAACACGGTCATCAATACCAAGATGGTGAACGATCTCCCGCTGAATGGCCGCAACGTGCTGCAACTGCTCCGCGTCACGCCGGGCACGCTGACCGCGCCGGGCACTTTCGGCCAAGCCGCCACACGGCCCGAGGCGAGCAGCGAGCTGATCTCGGCGAGCGGCGGACGCGGCAACTCGACAACCTTCGTCATGGACGGAGGCATTCACGAGGACCCGTACACCGAGGTTGCCAACGTGCTGCCGAACCCGGACGCGGTACAGGAGTTCAGCTACCAAACGAACAACTACGGCGCGAAGTTCGCAGGCCGCGGCGGTGGCGTGGTGAACATTGTCACGCGCTCGGGCACCAACGAGTTTCACGGCGTCTTCTTCGAATACCTGCGCAACGCGAAGATGAACGCCCGCAACTTTTTCGCTCCGGTGAACGATGGGCTGAAGCGGAACCAGTACGGCTTTGCGTTTGGCGGGCCTATCAAGCGGAACCAGACGTTCTTCTTCGGATCGTGGCAGGGCACGCAAGTGCGCGCTTTGCCCGCGACCCTGACGGCGGTGACGCCGACCGCCGCGCAACGGACCGGGAACTTTTCGAACCTCAGCGCCCAGTTGATCGATCCGCGTACGCGCGAGCCGATTCCAGGAAACATCATTCCGGCTTCGCAACTGGATCCCATCGCGCTCCAGGTCCTGCAAGTGGTTCCGGTAGCCACCGAGGCCAGCGGCTTGCTGCGCTACCAGCGTGGCGATAAGCAGACCGACAACCAGTACCTGGGCCGCGTCGACCACCAGTTCAACGTGAACCACCGCCTGTCGGGCCGGTACTTCTTCGATTCGCTGAAGATTCCCGCCGTCCTCGACAGGAGCAACATCCTCACCGCTATCGCCGATCGCCGCTGGCAGAGCCAGAGCGCCGTGCTGAATTACACCTGGACGCTCGGCCCGGCGCTGCTCACCAATACCGCCCTCAGCTACAACCGCGCCTCGAACATCGCCAACGGACCGGATTTTCCGGGGCACCGCGAACTCGGCATCAATGTGCCGACCCTGAGCGCGGGCACCACGTTCCGGATGAGCGTGTCGCAGTATTTCGGGAACTCGTACAACGCGCTGTACCGCGTGCCGCGCAATCAATACAACTTCCAGCATTCCTGGACCGCGATCCGCGGACGGCACGAACTGGATTGGGGAGTGGATGTCCTGCGCGAGCAGAGCATTCTCGACCAGGACTTCCTCTCCGACGGCAGCTTCACGTTTGGAGCGCGATTCTCCGGCGACAACCTGGTCGATTTCATGTACGGCAAGCCGAGCGCCTTCACGCAGATTTCGCCGCTTTACAACAATCTGTTGCGGAACTTGTACGGTCTCTACATCCAGGACAACTTCAAGGCGACCCGCCGGCTGACGCTCAACCTCGGCGTTCGCTGGAATCCGTTCATCCCGTTCACGGATATCCCAGCCAATCAGATCTCGCAGTTCAACGACAACGCCTACCGGCAAGGCATCGTGTCGCAGCGCTTTCCGAATCTGCCGCCGGGACAGTTGGCGGGCGGCGATCCTGGCGTTCCGACATCGGGTGTAAACGCTGCTTACGGCATTTTCGATCCACGCATCGGCTTCGCGTTCGACGTGTTTGGGAACGGCAAGACCAGCCTCCGCGGCGGTTATGGGCGCTTTCATGATCAGACCCCGGCACTTACCTACAATCGGCAGGTCACTTCGCCACCGAACTCGGTGCGGGTGGACATCAACGCGCCCTTCAGTACGCGCGATCCCTACACGGGCTTCGTGAACCCGTTCCCTGTGACACGTCCGATCGCTTCGAGCCAGAACTTCCCGCGTCCGTTTTTGATCGTCGGATTCGATCCGGAGTTCACCTACCCCAACATCCATCAGTGGAACTTCACCGTCGAACAGGGGCTGCCCGGCTCCCTGATCCTGCGCACCACCTACCAGGGCGCAGCCGGACGCCGTCTCTTTCACGCCTCCGAGTTGAACCCAGCCACCTACGGACCTGGCGCTACCCTCGCGAACACAGATCAGCGCCGGCCGCGCCCCGAATACACTCAAATCACTTACGCAGGCACCTACGGGAGGTCGAACTATCACGCGCTGGTGATGAGCGTGGAGCGCCGATTCTCGTCGGGCCTCACGTTCCTGGCCGGCTACAGTTGGCAGAAGAGTTTGGACCTTTTGTCCAACACCGCCTTCGAAGGCAACGGCAACACGCATCCGTACGACTTGATTGACCGCGATTACGGGCCGTCGAATTTCGACCGGCGCGGCCGATTCACGGGGTCGTTCAACTATGCGCTGCCCGCTGTTGGCCGGGGGCCGGTCAACACGGTTCTCGGCGGGTGGCAGACGAACGGGATCATTACGATGCAAACCGGAGGACCACTCACGATCTTCAACGGAGTAGACAATTCCTTCACGGGCATCGGTCAGGACCGCGTGGACATCGTCGGCGATCCAAACCTACCGGGTGGCCGCTCGCGCGGCGAGCGTATCTTCGAATGGTTCAACCGGAGTGCCTTCGCCCAAGCGCCGGCGGGTACATTCGGCACGCTAGGCAGGAACACCCTTCGCGGTCCCGGTCTCGCCACGGTGGACTTCTCGATATTCAAGGCCTTTTCGATGCCTTGGAAGGAGACGCACCGCTTGGAATTCCGTTCGGAGTTCTTCAATCTCTTCAACCGGCCAAACTTCGGCAACCCGAACACATCGCGGATCAATGCCTTGTTCGGGCGCATCACCACTGCGGGCGAACCGCGCATCGTGCAGTTGGGTCTGCGCTACAGCTTTTAGCCAGCGCGGATGAGACTCTGCTCGCTGCTGTTACTGCTGGCCGGGTTGGCGATCGCTCAATCGCAACCCGGCCGGCTGCGGCCGCTCCTGGAGCGGGAACTGATTGCTCCGGACGTAGTCACGTACCAGCTCCAGCATTACCTGCGTGAGAAGGCGCGGCCGCTGGCGCCGGCGCCGGACAAGGGCGCGTGGCAGGCCGAGATGGCGCGCGTGCGGCGGCAATTGCTGGATGAGGTTGTGTTCAAGGGTTGGCCGCGCGAATGGATCGAAGCCGCGCCCCGTTTCGAGGACCGCGGGATTGCCTACGAGGGCGCGGGCTATCGCGTCCGCAAGCTCCGCTATGAGATCGTGCCTGGATTTGCTGGTACCGCGCTGCTGTACGAGCCGGCGCGGTCAGCCGCGAAAGCCCCGGGCATCGTCAATGTCAATGGACACGTCGGTGCCCCGGGCAAGGCCGTCGAGTACAAGCAGAAGCGCTGCATCAATCAGGCGCTTCAGGGCATTTATTCGCTGAACCTGGAATGGTTCTCTTATGGCGAGCTCAACGTTCCTGGCAACAGCCACTGGTACGGCGCGCACCTGGATCTGGCCGGCGCACGCGGCGTGGGACTTTTCTACCTTGCCATGCGCAAGGGGTTGGACTACTTGGAGCAACATCCCAACGTCGATGCGGCGCGCTTGGGCGTCACGGGCCTATCCGGCGGCGGGTGGCAGACCATCGTTCTCAGCGCCCTGGACGAACGGGTGGCTGTTTCGGTCCCCGTCGCCGGGTACTCCGACGTCATCGCGCGGCTGGAGCGGACCGGCGACATCGGCGATATCGAGCAGAATCCGACTGACATGCTGCGTTATGCGGACTATTCGCACCTCACGGCCATGCGCGCGCCAAAGCCTACGCTGCTCATCTACAACGCGGAGGACGACTGCTGTTTTCGCGCGCCGCTCGTAAGGCGGGGCATCTTCGATCTTGTGCGGCCGCTTTTCCGCGCCTTCGGTGCAGAGGACAGGCTGGCATGGCACGAGAACGCCGACCCCGGCGACCACAACTACCAGTTGGAGAACCGCGAACAATCCTACGCCTTCTTCACGCGGCACTTCGGTCTCACTGTCGCGGAGAAGGAAAAGCCGGTGGACGGCGACGTTCGCTCGCCGGAAGAACTCGCCGCCGGGCTGCCGGAAGGCAACCTCACAATTCTGGAGTTGGCGAAGCGGATGGCGGAGAAAAACCGGGCCGCCGAAGGCAAGGGGACGCTCCGCGATGTGGTCCGGTTTCAGGACGCGCCGGTCCGTCGCGCCTGGGCTTTATGGAGCACGAAGAGCCGGGGCGCGGAATCGGAGTCCTACCGCTTCGACTTCGCCAATGGGTTGAGCGCGACCGGCGTCTGGTTCCGCGCCCTCCCGGCGCCGGCCGCCGGAACAGCGACGATCCTGCTGAACGACGATGGCCGGAAGCCGATGGGCGAGCCAGCTTCGGAGCGAATCAACCGCGGCGAACAGGTGCTGGCCGCCAATCTATTGCTTTTCGGCGATGCTGTGCCAAAACAAGTGCGCCCGGCGCAGTTCGCGCAGATGATCGCGTTCGCGGGTGAGCGGCCGTTGGGTTTGCAGGCGGCGCAACTGGTGGCGCTGGCACGGTGGTTGCGAGAATCGAAGTCCGCGGCCAGGGTCCGCATCGAGGCATCCGGCCCACGTTCGCAAGCAATCTCGCAAGTTGCCGCGGCCTTGCGGCCGGAGTCGTTCGTCGAGGTTGTCGTGCGAAACGGTCTGCGCTCGCTGTCGGAGGTCTTCGACAAACCGGTTGAATTTCTCGACGCACCCGAGTTGTTCTGCGCCAATCTCTACCGCCACTTCGACGTTCGATGAATCAATCGTTCCGTCAGCGTAAGGTTGGCGGGCGAGAACTGGTGCGCGGCGCCGCGCAGGTAGGGCTGGAACTCGCGCACCCAGTAGGCGAGGAATCCTTCGCGGCGCATCTCGTCGAGACTCTGCTTGTAATGGCCGATCAACGCTTCGCCCGCGATCTCGCCAGTCCGGCGCGTTGCCAGCCGCACGCTCTTCGACAACCATAGGAACCGCTCCGGAACGGAGCGCGCCGCGGACAGCGCCAGGACCGACGAAACCTCGAAAACCGAGCGCTGCTGCACTTTGGCCTCCTCCACCAGTCCGGACCAGACGCTCTCCAGCGTGGCGGGCGACGGCAGCCGGAAAGCGGGCAGCTTCGGAGCTTCGCGCTTCAGATCCTCCCACTCCTTCCGGAGCCCGGCGACATCCAGCGGCGGCGTGTTCACGGCCGCCGCGAGACGCCCCGCGCTGCGCTCCAGGCCGTCGAGCAACTGGTCCATCGTCTCGAAACGCGTACCGGGATCGAGCAGGCCCTCCTGGCGCAGTGTCTCCGAGATCTCGCGAACAAGATGGCGGCCCGCCCCGGACAGATCGGCCAGAGCGGCCAGAACCCACACGGGCGATGCGCGGAAGGCAAGGAAGCCCGCGAGTTCAATCCCGTTGCCGGCAGCGCGGCGGACGGCGAAATCGGCCGCGAGTTTCTCCGTTCCCGGATAGGTCCCCTGCACCTGCCCGACCTGTTCGATCAGAAAGCGCAGCGTGGTCTCGACGAGATTCTGATAGAGCTGGGTACGGCGGAGGCTCACGGGAACGGCGAGGTCGGTAGTTTCGCGGAGGATCCCCGCGGCGACGCCCGTCGCCGAACGGACCAAGCGCTCGGGAACGGACACCAGATAGTGCGCCAGGCGGACCTTCCACTCAGGCCCAAGTGGCATAGCCTATTAGGGAAGACGCGCCGACTGGTGCGCGGCAAGCTGCCAGCGGCCGTCGCGGTAGACCCAAAAGTGCAGGAAGGCGAGCACGATATCGTTCACCTGCGCCGTTCCGGCGCGCACGTTCGCGCGAGCCGTCACCCAGGCCGTATCGCCATACACTCTAACGGTCATGCCGGGCTGATGGTCCATGCGCTCGTATTTCTGCTTGCCGGCCTTTATGCCGTCGATGTAGCTGCGTTTGGTATCGGCGCGGCCGTCGGAGTGGACATAGGCCAGTTCGTCCGCCAGCACCTTCTCCATGGCGGCCGCGTCGCCCTTCACGATGGACGTAGCCCACGCTCGTTCAGCCGCTTCGACCATTGCCTTGGGGTCGGCGGCCATGGCCGATACTGCTAGAAGACAGAGCGCCGGAGTCAACTTGGTGTGAATCATCACCCGCCATTATACGGCTCGCGCGAAGATGGGAACTGTGAGCAAGACTAACCGGCAAATTGTAATGGCTTCCCGCCCCGCCGGACTTCCCTCGGAGTCCGACTTCCAACTCGTCGAATCGCCCGTGCCTCAGCCTGGCGATGCCGAAGTGCTGGTGCGAATTGTCTACCTCTCGGTAGACCCGTACCAGCGCGGGCGAATGCGCGAGAACGCATACTATGCCAAATCGACCGGAATCGGCGAGGTGATGACCGGCGGTACGGTGGGGCAGGTGGTCGAGTCGCACCACCCGGACTTCCAGCCCGGCGATTACGTGGAAGGCTATCTCGGCTGGCAGACGTATGCGGTCTCGGACGGCAAGGCGCTGCGAAGGCTCGACCCGAGCGTTGCGCCGTTGTCCACAGCGCTCGGCGTTCTCGGTATGCCCGGGATGACCGCGTACTTCGGCGTCACGGACATCTGCCGTCCAAAGGCGGGCGAGACGATGGTAGTGTCGGGCGCGGCCGGCGCGGTGGGGTCCCTCGCCGGCCAGATTGGCAAGATTCTCGGCTGCCGCGTGGTGGGCACGGCGGGCTCGGATGACAAGATCCGCTGGATCACGGAAGAACTCGGATTCGACGCGGCGTTCAACTACAAGAGCGCCGCCGATTACAGGGTCGAGTTGGCCAGGCTCTGCCCGGATGGCATCGATGTCTACTTCGACAACGTCGGCGGTGCTCTGACCGACGCTGTGCTGACCCGCATCAACGACTACGCCCGAATCGGCCTCTGCGGCCAGATCTCGCAGTACAACCTCACCAAGCCCGAGATGGGGCCGCGCTTGCTGTTCCAGTTGATTGTTCGCAACGCCCGCATGGAGGGCTTC
Organism: uncultured Solibacteraceae bacterium; assembly: GCA_964413655.1. Lineage (GTDB taxonomy): Bacteria > Acidobacteriota > Terriglobia > Bryobacterales > Bryobacteraceae > CAYPUQ01. The sequence goes on from CAYPUQ010000211.1 coordinate 7,386, forward strand.
CTGATCTTCCGCTACCTGGACCGCTGGGAAGAGGGCCTGCGGCAAATGGCCGGGTGGCTTCGCGAAGGCAAGCTGAAGTACCGTGAGGAGTTCGAGTACGGCATCGAAAACGCCCCGCGTGCGTTTCTGCGGCTGTTCGCGGGCGGCAATACCGGCAAGCAACTCGTAAAGGTGGGCGAAGAACATGAGTGAACTGGTACGGCTGTCGCGGGACGGCGAGGTCGCCGTGGTAACGATTGACAACCCGCCGGTCAACGCTTTGAGCCCCGGCGTGCCCGATGGCATTGTCGCGCGGGTTCGCGAGGCCGCCGCCGATGACGAAGTGAAGGGCATCGTCATCCTTGGCGCTGGCCGGACGTTTGTCGCCGGCGCCGATATCAAGGAGTTCGGCAAGATCGTGTCGGGCGAACGGCAGCGTTTGTCGCTTGAAAGTCAGCTTCGCGTCATCGAGGGATGTCCGAAGCCGGTCGTAATGGCGATACACGGCACGGCGCTCGGCGGTGGTCTCGAATTGGCGATGGCCGGGCACTATCGCGTCGCGGTGGAGAGCGCGCAGGTGGGGCAGCCGGAGATGAAACTTGGCCTGATTCCCGGCGCGGGAGGAACTCAGCGTCTGCCCCGGCTTGCCGGTGTGGCGCTGGCTGTCGAGATGTGCGCGTTCGGCGAACCT
>CAYPUQ010000211.1:8155-10791 GCA_964413655.1 uncultured Solibacteraceae bacterium
TCGACGCCGTCGAAGCCGCGACGAAGCTGCCCTTCGAAGAGGGTATTCGCTTCGAGGAGGAACTGTTCAATCGCTGCCTGTACGGCGATCAGTCGCGTGCGTTGATCCACGTCTTCTTCGGCGAACGCGCCGTGGGCAAAATCCCCGGCATCGGCAAGGACACGCCCGTGCTGCCGGTGAAGCAGGCCGCCATCGTGGGCGCGGGCACCATGGGCGGCGGTATCGCGATGGTGTACGCGAACGCGGGAATCCCCGTATTGCTGAAGGAGGCGACGAAGGAGGCGCTTGATCGCGGACTCGCCACGATCCGCCGCAACTACGAGAGTGCCGTTCGCAAGGGGCGGCTGGCGCCGCTCGACATGGAGGAGCGTATCCGGCGGATCCAGCCGCAGCTCACCTACGACGGCTTCGAGAGCGCCGACATCGTGGTGGAGGCGGTGTTCGAGAATCTCGCGTTGAAGAAGCAGGTGTTCGCCGAGATCGACCGTATCGCTAAGCCGGACGCCATCCTGGCATCGAACACTTCAACGCTGGATATCGACGCCATCGCGTCGGCCACGAAGCGCCCGGGGATGGTCATCGGCAATCACTTCTTCAGTCCCGCGAACGTGATGCGGTTGCTTGAGATTGTGCGCGGGAAGGCAACCGCACCCCACGTGATCGCTTCGTCGATGGAACTGGCGAAGAAGTTGAAGAAGGTGGGCGTCTTGGTGGGCAACTGTCGCGGCTTCGTCGGCAACCGCATGTTCGAGCCTTACCGGCGCGAGGCGCAGTTCCTGGTTGAGGAAGGCAATACGCCGGAGGCGGTCGACCAGGCCCTCTACGACTGGGGCATGGCGATGGGGCCACTCGCGGTAGGCGATTTGGCCGGACTCGACATCGGCTGGCGCATACGGCAGGAGTTCCGTCACCTGGAGGTCGAGGGGGTACGGTACCCGGAGGTGGAAGACCTCTTGTGCGAGCGCGGACTCCACGGCCAAAAGACCGGCGCCGGATGGTACCGATACGACGCGGCGCGCAAGGCGTCGCCGAACGAGGAGGCGCTGGAGATTGCGCGGGAGTACGCGGCGCGCGTGGGCATTCCGCAACGCGCGGCTTCGGCCGGCGAGATCGTAGAGCGGACGATCTACTCGCTTATCAACGAGGGTGCTCGCATCCTGGAAGAGGGTATCGCGCTCCGTCCGGTGGATATCGATATCGTCTATGTCTGCGGCTACGCCTTTCCGCCCTGGCGCGGCGGTCCGATGTTTTACGCGGAATCGATAGGGCTGAAGAAGGTGTATGAGCGGGTAGCGGCGCTCCATGAGGAACACGGCTATCACTGGCGGCCGGCGGTGTTGCTTGAAGAACTGGCGGCTGGCGGTGGCACGTTCGCGGGTTGGGCAGAAGGGCGAGGAGAATAGTTCAGGCCAGGGCGTGGTGCTCGATCCAAGCTCCGAACAGAGGGATTGCGAGCCGATCATCAGGGGTGAGAAGGTAGCGCTGAGCAAGCCACCGGCGAACGGACGGCGTGAGCTCGACGGCCCGTTCCTGCGCGAGATCGCCGAGAGCAATGCGAGCGGCCTCGGGCGCACTCTTGTACATGTCGCGGAAATAGGGCTCCGCCCATTCGATGGCTCGGACCGTGATTGCCTGAACGTCCCCGACGGCGGCCTCGCGGCGCTTGTCTTCGTTGAGGTGGCTGACGAGAAGAGAACCGAACACCTGGAGGAGAAACGGCTGTCCTGCTGTGCGACGGTAGACCTCGCGAGCCACCTCCTCCGAAATCGCGCCGTCCGGGAATTCCGGTTCGGGCTTGGTGAGGAGTCCCACCGATGCGGCGAGATCGAGGAAAGGCAGTTTGATCTGGCGAAGGCCGATGAAATGATCGTCCCATACACGATCCAGATCGTCGAATGGTGCGGCTCCGGACACCAGTATACGGACACCGCGCCGGTGCTGGATCGTGGCGCGGATCAGGCCCATCAATTGAAGGAAATCGCGCCGGCTCCCTGGAAACAAATCTTCGAGCCGTTCGAATTCGTCGATGCAGAGCAGGACGCGGCGGTTGCCGGGAAGTTGGTCGAGTTGCTCCAGCCAGATTGCGGCGGCCTCGTTGGTCGAAGTTCTAGGCAGGGCGGGCAGTTGTACCCGGCGGTCACGCTTCGCTTGCAACATCGCCTGCTCGGCCAGTTCGCGCCAGAATGCGGCAACCGAATCGACCGGATGAGCCTGGAGATCGAAGAACACGCAGACCGCGTCCGGCAGCAGACTCGGGAGCATTTTCAGCAACGATGTTTTACCCGAGCGGCGAGGAGCCAACAACTGAAGCGAGGCGGCTCGTGTAGGATCGGAGAGGGTTTCCTCAATTTCCCAAACCGCGTCATCGCGGCCCCGGAACAATTCGGGACCTTCTTCGCCAGAAAGAGGGGAAACGGCTCGAAAAGGATTCGGGATCAAGCCAGCCGCCTTCTGTTCGGCATGCGCCCGCAGGTCGCGTGCAAAGATAGACAGAATATCGAACGGTTCCCGGAAGGGCTGGTCGGTGGAACGAATCTGACTGGCGATGCTATTCAGATGGTCCTCGAATACCTTCAGGTGCATTAGACCGTTATCGGGGCCCCAACGAGAATTTTGTTCCCGTTGGGGGCTATCAA
>CAYPUQ010000212.1:0-10742 GCA_964413655.1 uncultured Solibacteraceae bacterium
ATCGCAACCCGGACAACTACTTTGCCGAAATCGAGCAGGCTGCTTTCAGTCCGTCGAATATTGTACCGGGTATCGGTTACAGCCCGACAAGACGCTGCAAGCGCGGATTTTCGCTTACGCCGACGCACATCGCTACCGACTCGGAGCGGTTGACACCCTTCTTTCATTATTGTACATTGTCTATATACAATAGACAATGACGATCCAAATCAACGTCGCATCGGGAGTTCCGGTCTACAGGCAAATCGTCGATGCCTTGCGTCCGCTCCTGGTGGAGGGCCAACTGAAGCCGGGCGACGCCCTGCCACCCGTTCGTCAACTCGCCGCCGATCTCGGGGTCCATTTCAACACCGTTGCCGAGGCGTACCGGCTGTTGGCCGAGGAGGGCTGGCTCGACCTGCGGCGACGGCGTGGCGCCGTGGTTCTTGATCGCGCGGCGCCACATGCCGATTCGGCGGCGGTGGGCGAGTTCTCGCGCCGGTTGCGGGAACTCGTCGCCGAGGTGCGGGCAGGCGGTGTCTTCAAGGCAACCATCGCCCGCGAACTGCGCCAGCTTACCGAGGAGATGGAACGATGACAGTGTATCCGTGGATTCTTGTGGGTGTCGGGCTGCTGCTCGCCTTGATGCCAAGATGGACGCGGCCGGATCTCTATTTTGGTGTCACGGTGCAGACGGATTTTGCCTACACGCCGCCGGCCCGCCGCATCTTGCATCGCTATTGGCTGGAGACCGGTTTGCACATTCTTATCGCCGTAGCTCTCAGCGGGTTGTTGGCGAAGAATTGGGCGGTACTCGCAGGCATTGTGTGGCTGGTGGCCGGCTCGACCTGGGCGGTGGCCCGGGCGCACCGGGCGACCCTGGCTTACGCCGCGACGCCCAGTCCGATTCGGGAAGCTTCCGTTTCGGGACGACCCGCCACGTTGCCGGGCGGCTGGCCCGCGGCGCTGGGACCGCTTGCGTTCGTTGCCGCGGCTGCCGTCTACACATGGGTGTTTTGGGAACGCCTGCCGGAGCGCTTCCCGGTGCATTGGGGACCACAAGGCGCCGACCGGTGGTTGGAACGTAGTCCGGAGAACGTGTACGGATTCCTGGCGCTGCTGGCGGCCGTCTGCGCGGTGTTTCTCCTTGCGGCCTACGGCACGCTGCGATGGTCGCGGACGATCTCGGTGACCGGGCCGCGCGGCGAAAGCGAGGCGCTTTTCCGCCGTGTCACTCTTTGGCTACTGATCGGTCTGCCGTACCTCGTCGCGATACCGGCGGTCGTGTTGGCCTTCGGGCCCTGGGAGATGCCGGCCCGGCCCGTGCCAGCGCTTATCGTGCTCGTGATCGCCGTGACTTTGCTGGTACTGATTCGTCTCGGACAGGGTGGAGGGCGGGCCGCAATTCCTCTCGAATCCGGGGATCCGGTGGGAGACAGGACTCCCGACCGAGCCTGGAAGTGGGGGCAGTTTTACTACAACCCAGACGATCCGGCGCTGTTCGTCGAGAAGCGCATCGGACTGGGTTACACCGTCAACTTCGGAAATAGGGCATCCTGGCTATTGACGGCCGCGCTGCTCGCGCCGCTGGTGATTGCCATCCTCCTGGGTTGACCGGACCGTGACGATCTTCGCTCTCGACGACAAACAGGTTTACCGTGCCGAGGCCTTCGACCGGCTTCCCTGGCTGGAGCATGGGTTTGGCACCCGCTTGGCGGGCAACTGGCTTGCGGACCGCCCGCATGCGACGTTGAAGCAGATCCACTCGGTACGGGTGTACACGGTGGACGGAACGCGGGGTTGTCTCGGTGAAGGGGATGCTTTGGTCTCGAATCACCCTGGAGCCTTGCTCGTCATCCGCACGGCGGATTGCGTGCCCGTTCTACTGGCCGACAGGGAGCGCCGCACCGTGGGCGCCGTTCATGCCGGTTGGCGCGGCGCGGTGGAAGGTGTGGCCGGCGAAACCGTTCGCGCCATGGCTGACGGCTTCGGCTCGCGGCCGGAGGACATCGAGGTAGCCATCGGTCCGGCGATCGGGCAGTGTTGTTACGAGGTGGGAGCCGAGGTGGCGTCCCGGTTCGAGAGGTGGTTCCCCGAGCGGAACGATCTCGCGGCGCGGACCCGCATCGACTTGGCGGAGTGTCTCGCACGCCAGATCCGCGAACTGGGCGTAGCCGAGGCGGCGATTCACCGCGCGGCCCGTTGTACTGCTTGCAGCCCGGTGGAGTTTCATTCTTGGCGGCGGGATCGGGCGGCGGCGCGGATGTTCACGGCGATTGGGATTCGCGGCATCGAATAGGCGGGATGGGAGGTAGCCACAGGCTCCGGGGCCGGCGCAATCGTGTGGTGAACCTCCAGGTTTGCAGGCCGGTTTCTAACTCTAACCGGCAAAGCCGGGCAGGAGGCCGACTCGCAAGCGTGGACGCTTGCCCCCACCCATGCGCTGTGCCGTTGGCGGAGGTTGGTCCAAGAAAAATAGGGCGCGAGCCGAAGCCCGCGCCCGTACTCAGACGATGATAGTTTTCGTTAGGCTGCGTTGCTGAGGACTTCCTCGAAGCCCTCCATGGACTCGCCGCGCTCCTGCAGCCGGTCGGCCATTTCCTGGCATTGGATGCAGTACGCCGTCCACGGCACCGCCGCCAGACGCCGGGCGTTGATCTCTTCCTCGCAGTGAAGACAAGTCCCGTATGTGCCGTCTTTGATCCTGTGCAGAGCCAATCTGACCAGGCGGAGAAGCGCTGACTCGCGGTCGAGATTACGAATGGCCAGCTCACGCTCGGCCGCGTGCTGGACTTCATCGAGGGCATCGGGGCTCTTCTCGATGGCAATCGCATCTCGATTGCGGAGGACCCGGGCCAGTTCATCCTTCCTGGCCTCGAGGATCTCTTTGAACTTATTGATTTCATTCTTTGTCATGGCTTCTTCTCCTTTTCTTTAGTTCATTTCAGCTCGTGTCTCGGCGTATTCCCGTCGGCAACCCCGATCCCCTGAATCCGTCGCCGTCTTCTGAAAATTACTCCTTTCCAATCAAATACATGTGGACTGAAACCGCACCTGAAAGTTTTAAGATATCAAGTGGAAGGCGGCACGCTCCTCCAAGCCGTGCCGTAATCCAGTCAGCGAACTATCTGACTAGACCAGCGTGTATGATAGCACAACAATCAGATTCTGCGACAGCAATTTGCGGGCCATCATACCTCTTCGAACACCCGGACACACGCAGGGTTGCGGTGCGCCACCCAGCCCCATAATCGTGTTTTCGACGTTCCGGTTTCATCATTGCGCCCTCCGGCATGTCAGCCGTAAACGCTCAGGTACAGGATAAGACGCAATTCCTTCGCCAAGGTTTCAGACTCTACACCGCTTTTATCGGCTGGCAGCGGAAAATATTCAGTGGCCAGTACGAAGAAATCTCTCGGCCCGTCAGCGGACCCGGAGGACGCCGAAAGCCAGCCCAAGTTCCCTGGTTTCACCGGCCGGGACGACCGTCCGGTCTGTCTCCACAACCACTTCCAACCGTTCCCGTCCCACCGCCTCCAGAGGCAGCGCGAATTCATAGCGGAATTCGGTGCCGGCCTGGTCGATCTCGACCTCCCCGAGCCTCGTGCCGTCCACCCACACGGTCATCCTCACCGGCCCCTTCGCCATATGCTCCGCTGGACAGTACCCCCGAATGTGGAGCCGTTCCTCCGCCGACCGCGGACCACCCAGCCACACCACAGCCCGGCGCGGCATCCACCGATATCCCCCCTCGGCGGGATACCAACCCTCTCCAAGTTGATCGGCGAACGCCGGATGCCCGGCGTCCACCCGGCGTGATGCGGCGGGCTTTAGCTGCCCGCGCGCCAAGGCCCCGTAGAGTGTTGTGATATTCGTCAGCCGTCCGCCTTGATCGACTCCGGCCGCGGAGTAGACAACCGCCTTCCGCCGCGCGAACAGCGACAACGTCTGTGCCGCCGGCAGAACGAATTCGCCCGGGTCACCCAGTTCGGGATGCGCTTCGATATTCCCCTCCGAGCCCGGCGTCAGAAAGACATCCTGCACCCCATACACGCGGAATGGGTTGTCGTTGACGGCGGCCCAATACAGGTCCGAACTGACGCCGTGCAGCAGGATCGTCCGACCGGGATGCAACTGGCGGGCGTGAACCACGCCTTGCACCATCCTCCGGACAGCCTGACTGCGCTGGCGGCTGTATTCGGCAATCGCGTGACCGACGGGCGCCGATGTTCCGAGATACAGCGCCGCCATGAGTAATGCCACAACCCGTGCCGCCAGTCCGCCGGACCACGCCGCCGCGAAGGCCCATCCGCCGAGCAGCGCCAGCCCAATCGTGGCGGTTGCAAGGTAGTAATCGGAGATATGGTCCCGGAGCGGCAGCACCGGAGCGATCAGCGCCAAAAACCACAGCAGCGGGAACAGCCGGAGCCAAGCTCGCCCCCACAGCCCTGCGGCCAGAAACGCAGCGAGCGCAATAGTGAGCACAAGTGGGGCAATTTGGCCCACTGCCTGTAGCCGTTCATCGACGGGCATGAGGGCCAGTCGCGCGCCGCCGAACGAATTCTCCCAGTAGGTGGCCAGGGTGGTTAGAATCGCTGCGTCAAAATGCATGGCATAGGGCCCGGACGCGATCCGCGGCGAGACCGCGCGGTGGACCAAGACATAGAGACCGGAGACGGCGAACATCGGCAGGGTGGCGAGCAAGTGTTGGCTCAGAAGTGGGGTAGCCCCTCGGGCTGCGGTGGCCTCCGAGGCCGTCTGGCTTGGGCGGACCGGGGGTCCGCTGCAGGGCGCGGCCCTGCCCCACTCACCGAGGAGGGCATAACCCGCCGCCAGCGCTGGAAACACAACGTTCATCTCGAGCGCGCCGAACCCGAGCAGGAAGATGACCCAGGTGGCTGCCAGCCAGCGGCGGTCGCCGCTCTCCGTCAGGCGGACAAAGCAGTAGAACGCGCCCAGCAGGAAGGTGGCGCACAGAACCTGGTTGTAGCGCGCGGTCCAGGACAACGGCTCGGCGAGCGAAGCGTTGACCGCCCAGAACAGCGGCACCGCAACCCCGGCGAGCATCGACCCCGTGATACGGCGCGCAATCGCCCCCAGCAGCGCCAGGTTCACAAGCTGCGTAAAAAAGGCCCAAATGCGAAACGGCAAAGCGTCCAGCCCGAACAGCATCTGAAACCCGGTGAAGTAGAGCCGCTCGCTCCAGGGCCGAATGGTTCCTTGCGCCTTCGGGGCGAAGAGCAGATCGAAGAAATCGGCGGCACTGTGAATGTGAAGGCGCAGTCCGAGCCAGGCGAAATCGTCGGTGAGGAACCAGGACCGCATGCCCGGCCAGAACGTCAGTAAACACGCCGCCCACGGGAGGATGAGGCTGAGTGCGATTGCGGTGCGGCCGTATCGCGACCATGAAATCGGGCCTGGAAGACTCACTTGCCCATCAAGCCGATACTGCTGACAATCACGGCGAGTTCCCGCGGCTCCACCTCGCCCGCCGCGAGAAACTTGTCGACCGTGAACTCCACCGTGACGGCTTCATTGGCCAGCGCCGTGGCCGGAAGTTCCCGGCTGTAGGTATACTCGCCGGGCCGGCTGTATGTTTCCGGCTCAATCGCGTGCCCCTCGACGCTCGCCGCGAGCTGAAGTTCCTTCACCCGGTCGATCACCGGATCTGGCGCCACGAACCGGAGTTCCAACAAAGCGCCCTTCTCCGCCGCGCCCGGTGGAACCCTCAGTGTCACCGCGAACGATCCACGCGTCCACCGCCAGGCGTTTTGCTCAATGTCGTGGAAGCCCCGCACCAGTTGGATCGAGGCGTTCGGATCGGCCACGTGGACCACCGACATCAACTGTTGGCCCTGCTCCTCGACGGTCTCGACCAGGGCGGTCCGGCGGCGGTTGCAGTTGGCCGAAGCCAGCAGCGCGGCGCTCATCGCCAGGGCGGCGAAAGCCCGCGTCAATCTCCGCATTTCTCTACCTGCACCAGGCAACTATAGAACGTCGGGCCGCCGCCGATGTCGGTCAGACGTTCGCTCGTTAGAAAGTTCACCGAGCCGCCGCCGGCGCCGGCCATCTTCGGCCAGCGGACCGACGGCGCCGCCACGACTCCGGGCCGAACGGTGCCCTCCACCTCGGCGGTTAACAGACAGCTTCCGCGGTCGTTGTAAACACGCACGCGATCGCCATCGGCGATGCCGCGCTCCGCCGCGTCGTCGCGGTGCAGGTGGAGCGTTGCCGTCTGGCGGTCCAGCACGGTCTGATAGCCGAAGGTCGAATTCATCGAGTCGTGGTTCTTGGGTGAAACCATCTCCAGCGGATACCGCGCGCGCAAGGCCGCATCGCCGTAGCGCGACTCGACCGGCGGCTCGTAATCCAAGCCCGGCGGCTGCAACTGGCATTTGCCTGACGGCGTGCCGAATCCGCCTTCCGCGTAAGGAAGGAACGGCTCGCCCGGCTTGCTGACGTTCAGTCGAACCGAGTGTTCCTGCTCCAACCGTTCGATGGTGATGCCCTCCAGGTGGCGGTGGCCGCTGGCGAGCAGCCCGCGGATCATGTCGTCTTCGCTCTCATCGAAGCACGGGTCGTCGAGGCCCATCCGCCGAGCCAACAGCCGGAAGATCTCGACGTTGGACTTGGCCTCCCCGGGCGCCGCCACGGCGGGCCGCGCCATTTGAATGTAGTGGTGCCCGTAAGCGAAGTAGAGGTCCGTATTCTCCAGGAAAGTCGTGACAGGCAACACGATGTCGGCCCAGTCGGCCGTGTCGGTTTGGAACTGCTCGGCGACAACGGTGAACAGGTCCGGGCGGGCGAGTCCGCGGCGGATGCGATTTTGGTTCGGCGCGATGGCGCCCGGATTCGAGTTGTAGACGAACAGCGCATTCACGGGGGGCGCGTCGAGTTCGGTGAGCGCCTGACCGAGTGTGGACATGTTGACGATGCGCGCCTCGCGCCCGAGCGGCGAACGGAGCTGCAGTTCGGGCATTTCGAGGCCAGGGCGGTTCACGGCAAAGGCGGCCGACGTGCTGGCCTGCAATCCGCCTCCTACCTCTTTCCACGATCCGGTGAGGGTGGGCAGCATGGCGATGGCGCTAAAGGCGGTGCCGCCGCGTTCGCTCCGTTGTACGCCGTAGTTGAGCCGGATGACGGCCGGACGGGTGGTCGCGTACTCGCGCGCCAGCGTCACGATGTCTTCACGCCGAATGCCGGTCATCGCTTCGACGCGCTCGGGCGGATAGTGATGGACACGCTCTTTGAGCCCGTCGAATCCGGTGGTGTGCCGGGCGACGTAATCGGCGTCATGCAGTCCCTCGCCGATGATGACGTGCATCAGGCCGAGGGCCAGCGCGAGGTCGGCGCCGGGGTTCACGAAGAAGTGGCGGTCGGCGAGGCGGCCGGTCTTATTCAGCACCGGATCGATGGTGTACAGCTTCGCGCCGTTGCGCCGCGCCTCGACGATGAACGGCCACAGGTGGACGTTGGTGGCCAGGATGCTCGCGCCCCAGGCGAGAATCAGCTTGGACTGACGAAACTGCTCGGGCTCGGTGGCGTACCTGGTGCCGAGGGTTTGCGTCAGTCCCGCACCGCCGGCCGTCGAGCAGATCGTCCGGTCTAGCCGCGAGGCGCCGAGGCGGTGGAAGAAGCGCCGGTCCATGCCGGCGTTGTTCAGATACCCCATGTTGCCGGCGTAGCTGTAGGGCAGGATCGCCTCGGGGCCGAACTCGTCGCTGACGGCTTGCAGGCGCTGCGCGATCTCGTCGAGGGCGGCGTCCCAGGAGATACGCTCGAAGCGCCCTTCGCCCTTGGGGCCGGTGCGCCGCATGGGATACAACAGCCGGTCCGGATGATACTGCCGCTCGAGGTAGCGGGCCACCTTGGCACAGAGGAACCCCTGCGTGATGGGGTGATCGGGATCGCCGCGCAGCCGCGTGGCGCGACCGTTTTCCACCGTCACCAGGACCGAACAGGCGTCCGGGCAGTCGAGCGAACAGACCGAGTGCCGGACCTCGACACTCGTGGATGACATGCTCCGATTATAGCTTTCGCGCCAGCAGCGGACTTCGGCCGGCCCGGCTCCCGCCCTGCGCCCTACTTCACCTCGACAGTGTCCAGCACCCACTTGGTGCGAGCCACTCCGATAATCAGAAATTCCAGATCCTCGGTACCGTCGTTGCTGAACGAGTGCACTTCGTTGAGAAGAACGGGCACGGCATCGCCCTTTCCGATGCGCGCGGACTCCTCGCCGACGTGGGCCATACCCTGCCCGTTCATCACGTAGTAGATCTCCTCCACCCCCTCATGCCGGTGCCGGCCATCCGTCGCCGCCGCGGGCAGAACCAGGTGATCTATATACGACCAGTTCGTGTAGAACACCTCGGGCGGTAGCGCGCGGCGATATTGCGCGCTTCCCGCTCCCCCGCGTAGCTTTTCCACAGGCCGGAGCAGGCTCCGGTCGAGCCGCAAGGTAATGAACGCCGGCCTCTGATCGAGAGGAACACCGACGCGGTCGTCACCAAGGTCCGAGGCATCGTACTTGCCCTTAATACTGCCCACGGCGATGTTCATCCACTCGGTCGGCGTGCCGGTGTGGTTGTAGATGGCGTGCGATCTTCCCATCCGGCACGGCGCTCCTGCCGGACCCTTGAGCAGCGAGGTCCGCCCGTCGACAGTGAACTGGGCCTCATTGTCAAAAATGACGAACATCTCCTCCATGTGATTGTGGTAGTGGTGGCCGATCCCACCCTTGGGAGGCAACACTCCCCGGTGGAGAAAGATGAGGTTTGTATTCAGGTCCTGCGCACCGAACAGCCCCATGTAGTGGAGTTCTCCGGCCCCTCCGTGAACGCGCTTGGCTTGACGGTACTTCGATGGGTCGGTTCGCGCGATTCTCTGCTCCAGGGGTTCGCGGCCGATGGCAGCCGCAGCAATCAGCAGCGTTAACAGCATGAACAAAAACCGCATGAGGGTGCCTTTCATTTCTTGCCGGCCAGGTGATAATCGAATGGACCGTCGGTGTAAAAGAGAATTTCCGTTTCCTCGACGGCTGTGAACGGTCCGTGGGGCTCATTGACCGCGGAATAGATGAACGTCCCGGCGGTAAGGACACCCTCGGGTGACTGCAACCTTCCACGTAAAACGTAGATGGAGTGCCCGCACGTCGTGTGATAGTGCCGCGGCTCAACAAAGCCTTTAGGGAAACGCACGATGGAGGATACCAGTTTGTTTTGCTGGTTGTTGTGGAGCGACCGCTCCATAAGCCCCTTCGGCACCCCCGGAATCTCGACCGCGGTCCAAGGCAATTTCGACACCTCGACGATAAACGACTTCTTGTCTGCCCCAGTGGCAAAGCAAAATGTCAGCAGCCCGAGAAGACAGAACTTCTTGCAGTACATAAGCCCTCGCTCAATCGGTTACAACGCATCGTCAGCCTGCGTTCCGCACATTTTACAACTATCTGGAGGGACAGGCGGCGAGGGGGAGAGAACGAAGTAGTCAGGCGGAACCCATCAGTGCGAATAACGCGGACCTCTGCACGGGCGCGGCCCCGCTGAGTCACGGCGTCCAGCGCGCCAGCCGCGAGACGGCCGAAATGGACTTGCCGCACCCAGGTCCCTGACGATTCTCTCGCGAAATCCGGCGCCGGTTTCACGGATGGCCTCAGCCGTTGCCGGCCCAACTCGCTCAGGCCCGGCGGTGAGCGGCGCGGAAGATGAGCGTTTCGCTCACCAGGAAGTTGATGAGACCGGTGGCCGCGATGGCCAGGGCGTTCGCCGCCAGGTAGTGGAGGCCGAGGCGCCCGACCAGCAGCCGCATCAGCACGAGGTTCGAGGCAATCGAGAGTAGCCCGGCTGAAAGGTTGAAGCGGACCAGCCGGACGGCCAAGGTGCGCCACCCGGCGGACCGGCGGTCGCGCCAGGTCCAGGTCTCGTGCCAGAAAAAATTGTGAAGCACGGCCAGTTCCACGGCCACGGCGGTCGCGGTCAGGTAGTTCCAACCGGCAAGCCGGTGCAGCAGGCCGAGCGAAGCGAGTTGTACGAAGACCCCGGCGGCGCCGACCGCGTGAAACTTGATCCAGCGTTCCACCAGCCCAAGCCGGGTCACTGGCGCGGCTCCGCCCGGTAGAGGTAGATGGTGTGCCGGACCACGGTAAGGATCAGCATCACGGCCATGCCGGCGATGCCCACGGCACCGCCCACGTCGAACAGCAGGTAGTCCCGTCCGAACAGTTGTACCCGTGGCAGGAACAGCAGCACTACGTTGCCAATGGCGAGCAGCACCCGCAGTTCGGTGGGCGAGAACTTCCCGAACGAGAGGTGGAACGTGCCGATCGTGTAGGTGGCGAGGTACACCTCGATCGACAGCATGAAGTAGACCACCAGCAGCCCGAAGGCGATGGCGGGGCTCATGTAGCCGCTGAGGGCCAAGCCGCCCAGCAGGAAGAACGTGCCGAAGGCGTCGACGACGTGATCGACGTAGAACCCGTAGCGCGGCCGCTGCTGCTTCCGGACCCGCGCCAGCGTGCCGTCGAGGCTGTCGCCGAACCAGTTCGTGGCGAGGAACAGGATGACCAGCAGGAGTCCGGCCGGGTTATGGGCGGCATACCAGTAGCTCAGGCCGGCTCCGAGCAGCGACACAAGGCCAAGACCCGTGAGGTGATCCGGGTTAATGGAACGCGGCATGCGCTCGGCCAGCCACAGCAATACGCGTTTCTCAAGAGGGGCGAGCAAGCTCACCTGGGCGCGTTCGGCCTCCTGGAATATCTCGGCCAT
>CAYPUQ010000213.1:0-5987 GCA_964413655.1 uncultured Solibacteraceae bacterium
GGTCGATCAGATGCCGGTCCGAAGATCGCTCAGGCGACCGACAATGCATTCGCGGTCACGAAGAGGTTACGTTCGCGAAACCGCGCCGGGCTCTCCAGAAGCAGACAAGCGCGCATGGCGGTCCCAGACTCGCAAACCAGGGCGTCCGCAGATAGCGTTCCTTGGGCTCCGTTCACTTCACCGATTTTGCGGCGTCAGCGTCGCGGCGGTGGCGGCCATGTCACCGCCGATGGCCGGGCGGAAAACTCGTGCAGGAAGTCGGTGAGGTGATACGCTACCTCGTCCCAACTCCAGCTCCATTCGGCGACTTCAGCGAGCGTCCGGGGTCTTGGGAGCACGGTGCTCAATTGGCCTCCTCGGAGAAGATCTTATCCACAACCTACATCGACCGGAACAGGATCCGCGCCGGGTCGTAGCGGCGCGCGACGATGTCCATCACCTGCTCCGGGCTTGTCAGTTCTATCCGGCGATCAGGAACCGGATGTCCTCTTTGTTTCCAGCAACGCTTCCGAGGGCGGCCCGAGCGGCCATCACTTTCATCGCAAGCAGATATTCGGTGGTTGGGACTTGAATCCTGAGATGCGTGAAATCGGCGTCTTCGAGATCGCGAAACTCGGCCTGCGGAGAAACGAAGCGCTTCGCCACGTCGTTCGGCCAGTCTTGTGGCAAACCCGATTCGGCGGCCGCCCAGCCGATTGGTTTCGGCGACGACGCCCCGCGCCTAAAGCCGATCGAAACAAGCGGCGAAGGGCCGCGAGAATCGTATCGCGACCTATATCAGGTATCGAGGGTACCTTCCTGTGGCCCGAGCCTTCTCCCCCGGGGAGGGGGGTTCTACTCGATGTTGATGAGGCGCTCGAGCGCTTCGAGTTCCCTGCCCGCTTCGGCCCAGCGGCCTTGCGCGGAGAGTTCCCGATAGCGTTGGAAGTGGCGGCGCACCTGGCCGAGCGAGGCATCGGAGGCGGCCGCCACGCGCGCCGTTACCGGCGGCGCCCCCCCCACGGGCTCGGTCTGCGTCAACTCCTGTTCCCGGCGCGTTCGTGTGTGCCCGCCGATGGAGCCCAACTCCTCGAGCGCCTCCTCATAGGTATCCCGGTATATCAAATCGTTGCCCATGGCAAGGACCACTTTGCGCAACTGTGGCATCCGCGCCTCGGCGGCCTGGATGTAGATGGGCTCCACGTAAAGGAACGTATCGCCGATCGGCAACACCAAGATACTCCCGCGCAATACCTGCGAACCCTGCTGGTTCCACAGGTTCAGGTCTTTCGAAATGAGCTGGTCCTGGTTGATCCGCGCCTCGATCTGCATCGGGCCGAAAATCAGTTCCTGCTTCGACAACTGCATGAACAGCAATTCGCCGAGATGCTCGCCGTCGCAGCGCGCGACCATCAGGCCAATCATGTTGTCCTTGTTGCGCGGCGTGAACGGCAGGAGCAGGAGGAACTCGGGCGTGTCCTCACCCGGCATCGTCGCCACGACGTAGGTGGGCGGCAACGGTGTCGCCCGCTGATCCGCCCCGTACAAATTGCGCGCGATGTCCCACACGTCCTCTTTGTTGTAGAAAGCCTGCGGATCGCGCATGTGATAGGTCCGGTAGATCTCGGCCTGGATGCGGAAAAAGCCTTCGGGGTAGCGCGCATGGCTGCGCAGGTCGGCGGGCATCTCGGAGGCCGGCCGGAACAGCGTAGGGAACAGCTTGTTGTAGGCCTGAATGATCGGGTCCGAGGGGTCGAAGATATAGATCCTGGCGTTCCCGTCGTAGGCGTCCACGGTCGCCTTCACCGAGTTGCGGATGTAGTTGACCGATCCGGAGCCTTGCATCGACAGCGACCGGGAATACGGGTGGGCCGCCGATGTCGTATATCCGTCTATCGTCCACACGAGCCGGCCCTCGTCGGTCAACACCAAGTAGGGATCGCGGTCCCACGTGACGAACGCTGCGAGCGATTCGATGCGGTCGCGCACGCGCCGCCGGATCATCATCCGGCTCTCCGATGTAATCAGCGAGGTCAGCAGAATATTGACGTCGGCCCCGCGGAGGGCCGCCGCCATCCGGAGGCCGTAATTCGAGATCGGGAAACCGCCCCGGCCCTCGTAACGCGAGAAAACGCTGTCGTTGCCAGATGGATAGCTGAACTCCTCCTGGCCCGTCCGCACGAACACCGGCTCGTGCGGTTGCTCGCCATAGTAGATCTCCGGCCGGGTCAACTTCAGCGTGCCCGTCCGCAATTGCGGCGGAGCGTCCTGGACGAACATCACCGGCAGCCCGTCCGGCTGGATACGGTTTGCTTCGGCCATCACCATCCCGTAACCGTGGGTATAGACAAAGTGCGGATTGATCCACCGCGTCTGCGCGTCGGGCAGTTGCCGGATGTCCAGTTCGCGCGGGCTGAGCAGTACCTGGCGCAGATTCCCGTCGATGATGTACCGGTCGACGTCGGTATCCGGAAACACGTAATACGGCCGCAGCGCCTGGATCTGGGTGACAGTGTCGTGAAAGGCGCGCCAGTCCCACAGGCGGACGTTATCGAGCAGCGGCCGGTAGTTGTCCGGGTCGATGCGGGAAGCTACGTTCGCTGCATATTCCGTCTCCGTGATCCGATCACCCAGTCCGTAAGCTGAGCGCGTCGCCTGGATATGCCGGTCTATGAACGGGCGCTGAATCGCGATCTCGTTCGGCCGCACGTAAATGGCGCCCACGGCCGCCGGCACTAGCGACCGCAGCACGAGAAACACGGGCACGATCGCGACGAGTTTCCAGCGGCCAACGAGTAGCAGCCCGGCCGCGGCGACGCACGAGGCGATGAGCGCCCACTGGAGCGGCAGCGTGAACGTCTGGTCGACGTAATCCAGTCCGACCATGAAGCCGTGGTCCTTGAACAAGTACTCATACCGGCCGAGAATGAAGTTCACCGCCAGCGCCAACAGGAGCACCGCGCCGATACCCTTGAGGAACTTCGACTCCAGTCCACCCTCGAGCCGCAGGATGGAGAAATCGAACTGTTCCATCTGTTGCAGGCGCGGCAGGTCGTCTTTGATCTGCCAGAACCGCGCGGTGATCCAGTAGATCAGCGCCGCGATCACGGTGACGGTCAACACGTAGCCGTGCAGGGATGTGTAAAACGGCAGGTCGAACAGATAGAAGGAAAGCGGATTGCCGAAGGCCGGGTCCTGCCACGTGGTGGCGTCGGGCGGCAACCCCCGGCTGCCAAAGTAGCGAACCACGGCCCAGGAGTTGATCGAGGCGGCGCCAACGAGAAAGCCCAACACCAGCGCACCGAGCGTGGACAGGCGCCGGTAAGCAGTCATCTGGCGAAGGCTCTGACCGGCAAACTTCACCGCCCGCGCATGAGCCATCCAGAAGACGAAGAAAGCCAGCAGGCCGGCGCCGAGCCGCGGCAGAACGCTAAAGGCGAGCAGACTGAACCAGACCGAGGTCTGCTCCATCTCCTTCCACCATTGGTATTCGATGACAGTCGTCGCGATACTGCGGGCGAAGACCAGTATAAAGAAGAGGCCGATCAGCAGCCAAGCCGGATTGAACTGGCGGCGGCGGGGCGAGGCGGGTATGCGTTCGTATTCCACTGCCTACATTCTATAGTTAGGTTAATCGGAAAGGCGAACCTATCATGCAACGCAGACAATTCCTCGGCGCCACAATGGCCGCCCCGGCCGGAGCCCAGGAGTCCGGCGCGCGGCGCCCGGTGGAGTTTCTCGAAGGGCACGGCGACCTTGTGATCGAGCGGGCGGCCACCGGCAAGCCGCATACCGGCAAAGTGCTGGCGGCGATTCAGCCGCATTCGGACGACATTCCGATTTTCGCGGCCGGCACGGTTCTAAAGCTGCTCGATGAAGGCTATACCGGCTATCTCATCCGGGTGACGAACGACGACATGGCGGGCCCCGGCGGCATCGCCGAGACCGTCACGGCGAACGAACGCGACAACTTCGCAGTCGCGCGCGTGCTGGGATTGAAGCAAGTGTTCGATCTCAACTACAACAACCACATGATGGACAATATCGCGCCGGCCGAACTGCGGGCGCGACTCATTTTTCTGTTCCGGCTGCTGAAGGTGGACACGGTGGTGACCTATGACCCATGGGGGCACTACGAAGAGAATCCCGACCACTACGTCACCTCCAAGTGCGTCGAGGCCGCCTGTTGGATGGCGGGCGGCGGCAAGGACTATCCCGAACATTTCGCCGCCGGGCTGAAGCCGCACTCGGTGCGCGAAAAGTACTACTTCGCGCGGTTCCAGCAGCGGCTGAACCGGGTAGTAGACATCAGCGCGCAGTTCGAGCGGAAGGTGGCGTCCAATCTGGAGAACGTAGCGCAGGGACCGGGCGGAAACAACGGCGCTCGGCTCCGGCACCGGCTGGCTGAACAGGGCCGCCGGCTGCCGCTGCTCGGTGACAACGACGACTCAGCCAATCGCGCCTACATTCGCGAGTTTACTTTGCGTCGCGATCGCGAACACGGGCAGCGATTCGGCTTCGAAGCCGCGGAACCCTTCCACTACATCGGTCCATCCGATCCAGTGGTGGAAGAGTACGTCTCGCGCAATGCGGTGCGGCTGTAAGGTGACGGCATGCACGCCATCGGAACCTCGCTGTGGCGGCCGGTAAGAGCCAACATCAGGTCCACGGCGCGCGATACGGCGGGTCGACGTACTGATTCGCCTTGCCCGAGTTCGTAATCCGCTTGGCTGCTGTATCCCACAACAACTTCTCGCCCGGAAGCCGCTGTGCGAGGCAGCCGAGCAAAAACGCCTCTGTCACCGGCGCCTGCGAGACGAAATCGGCGAGCGGCGCCGGACCGCCTTTGCAGGCGCTCAGCCATTGATGGACGGCCGGTCCGCCCTCACCACCGCGACCACTACCACCGCGCGCGGCACTCGGCGGAGGGGAAACGTACTTCTTCGACTCTGGATAGACGCGTGGGTTCTGCCCGTTGAAGCCTCCGAGAACGAGGCCCTTGTCGCCGACGTACATGATGCCTTCGCGGCGATGGCCGAACAGCGCTTTGTCGCGATCGGAAATGCCCCGAGGAATTGGGGGCGCGATGCCGCCGTCGTACCAGGTCAAGCGAATCTCGCCGCGGGAACCCTTCGCGAGAAAATCCATGTGCACCATCGAGGCCAGTGGATAAGTTTCTTCGTACGCGGGGCTCGTGGACGCCTCCACCGCGACCGGCGGCGTCAGATCGAGGATCTTGAAGATGCCGGCGAAGCTATAGCAGCCCATGTCGCCGAACGAGCCGCAGCCGAAGTCGTACCAGCCGCGCCAGACGAACGGCAGGTAGGCTTTGCTATAAGGACGCTCCGGCGCGGGCCCCAGCCACATGTTCCAATCGAGGCCGTCGGGAATCGGCATCGCGTCCGCGGGACGCTCGACGCCCTGCGGCCAGAACGGGCGGCTCGACCAGTTGTGCACCTCGGCGACCTTGCCGATGGCGCCATCGGCAATCCATTCGGCGATCAGGCGCGTGTTGTCGCTCGATGGATTGTTGACAGGCAGCGACGTGGCGACCTTCTTCTCTTTGGCCAGCGCGGCCACACGAGCGGCCTCGCCGATTTTGTGCGTCATCGGCTTCTGGCAGAGCACGTGTTTGCCTTTCTCCATGGCCGCCAGTGTGATAGGCGCATGCCAGTGATCGGGCGTCGCGATATAGACGGCGTCGAGTGAGTTTTCCTTAGCGAGCAGCTCGCGAAAGTCGGTGTAGGCGCTGCAGCCCTTATAGGACCCGGAGGTCGTGCGCGACCCGTAATAAGCCTCGACCAGGCGTTTGGCCGGCTCGCGACCGCCCATGCCGAGGCTGGTCGAGAAGCTCCTGGTCAGGAGGACGCGTCCGGGCGAGGCGAGGTCATCGCCCCACTTTTCGTATCCGGCCCCAAGCAACCGGCGCGCGGAAGTCAGCAGTGCATTGTTGCCGTACTCGGCGTAATCCTTGCTGCCCTTATTGCAGTCGCAGACGGCGACCATCT
>CAYPUQ010000213.1:6087-10737 GCA_964413655.1 uncultured Solibacteraceae bacterium
ACCCATTCCGATGGCGGCGATGGTGATCTTGTCGCTGGGCGCGGTCTGACCCTGGCCGAGCACGTGGCGCGGCACGATGGTGAACGCGGTGGCCGCGGCAAAGCTGCGCCGTGAGAGGGCGGAACCAGCTTTCGCCATGGCAAAACTCCTCAGGACTTCTTGAACACAACTCGCTCGACGATGGCCTTGGCTTCGAGCACGGTTTGCACTTCCTTGGCGAACTGCTCATCGGGAGGCAGACGCGTGCCGCGGGCGCCGCGCGGACTCACCTCGAGACCCCACCAGCCGGCGTAGCCGCCTTCGAGCGCGGTCCGGACCAGTTTCTCGGCATCGAAATCGGGATCGAGATCCGCGCCCCACGTGCCCTTCACCGAAAGACCGCGCGAGTAGGGCAGGATCTTACGCACGTTGGCGTAGCGATCGTCACCGCGATTCCAGTTACCCAGGTCGCACAACAGCGCGAACTTGGGGTGGTTCACTTTCTTGACCAGCGCGACCAGTACGTCGGGGTCCGACGATGCGCGACCGTGGTTCTCGACAATGATGTCGACGCTGGAGCCCTTGGCGTAGTCGAGCATCATGTGGATGGTCTCCGCGGCACGGTCGACCAGGTCGCGGTCCTGCTTCCAGTCCTCGGCGCCGCCGTAGACGTTGATGCGGATCGACCAGCAGCCAAGGAACTGCGCGACGTCGATCCACTTGCGGTGCGCGATGGCGGACAGCCTGCGTTGCTCCTTGTCCGGCGAGGCCGTCAAGCCTTCGCCGTCGCACATCAGGATGGTCGACTGGACGCCGGCGTCGGAACAGGCGCGTTTCAGCTTGACCAGATAGTCGAGGCGCGGATTCTCGAAGAACTGGTTGACGTGTTCGAGCGCGCCGATTCCAAGCTTGTCGCGCAGAATGCCGGGCAGCTCGAGCAGCTTCCACTTATTACCGTTGAAGAAGCTGCCGCTGAACGACCAGGCGGCCAGCGCAATGCCAAGTTGTTGACCGGCCGCGGCCGCGGGCCGGGCGGTCGCGGCGAGAGATGAAAGCAACGCGGTGCGGCGAGTAATATCCATGATCACCTCCACTCCATCACAGACCGTGGCGGGGTGCAAACGACGGCCGGCCCAGCTAACCGCCTCGATTCATCGCGGAATCACCGGCAGCACGACATGGGAAGGCCGCTGCGGGTCGTGATAGACGGCATTTTCGGCAATGGCCCAGCGCCGGTTCTCGTTCAGTGGTTCGCCCGTGTTGGGATTCACGTCGAAACGCGGGAAGTTGCTGCTCGATATGTCCAGCCGTATGCGGTGGCCCCGCTGGAACACCAGGGAGGTCGGGTACATCTCAATGCTCACCTTGTAGACTTCGCCGGGCGTCATCAACTCCGCTTTGCTGAGCGAATCGCGGTAGCGTGTCCGGACAATGCTGTCGGCCACATTCAGGTCGACGCCGGCCGGAAAATCGCGGTTCGGTGGGTACACATCGATGAGCTTCGCCGTGAAATCCGTGTCCGGCGCACTCGACGAGATCCAGAGATTGACGATCAGCCGGCCCGTGACCTCGACGTCGCGGTCGAGTGGGGGCGTCTGAAAGACAAGCACGTCGTTGCGCGCCGACAGCGGTCGCGCGTCGGCGCAAGTCCACAGCTCCTTGCGGCATCGCTGGTCCATCGCGCCGCGCGGCATCAGCACGCCTTCCGAAGAGACGTTACCGCCGATCGTCGGTACCGGGCTGCGCGGGTCGAACGTGTAGCGCGTTGGAGGCGCCGCTGCCGGACGATCGGGCGCAAGAACACCGTTCGCGTGGATGTAGTACGGCACGGCCTGCGCCCGGGCCGGCGGCCACTCCTGCTCGTCGCGCCACTTACCGCCAACGAAGATCCGGCCGTCGGGGGTCTTGTGCGCATCGCCGCCACCCATTACGAAAATGCGCACTGGAGCTTCACGCTCAACCCCTTTGTTCACGCCTTTCAGCCAGTGATCGAACCAGCGTAACCTCAGCCGGTCGAAATCCAGTGCGGCATCCGGACCGAACTCGGCCTCGCCCGCAAAGCTCAGCCTCTGACCGCCATGCACCCAGGGTCCGATCAGCAACCGCTGCGGACTTTTCTTCGCCTTCGACAACTCGACGTAATTCAGGTTCGCCACCTGAGTGCCCCAGGAGTCGTACCATCCCGTGACGTGCAGAACCGGAATATCTTTGTATTCCGCGACGTGATCGACGACGCTCGCTCCCATGTCTTTCCACCACTCGTCGTAATCGCCGTGCCGCATCGCTTCGACGAGCCATCTCTCATATTCCGGCGCGAGTTTCAGCGGCGTCGTTCCGGGACGAAGCGGCAGACCCTTCAAGTACTCGGGGACGTGGTCGCCGAGTTCACGGAGCACCTGGCGAGTACCGGGATCGGCCGCCGGGTAGTGTCCGGGCGGCCGTGGTCCCTGAATGGGGCTCGGACTGTTGCCGAGTTGGAAGATCCAGTTGAAGAACCGTAGCTCGAAGGCTCCGTTGTGCCGGATGCCGTAGCGGCCATAGTTGGACATTGCGTCCACTGGGATCATGGTCTTCAACAGCGGCGGGCCGGCGATCGCCAGCGCATGCTGCGTGCCACCGGGGTACGAAGTCCCAACCGTGCCGGCGGAACCGTCCGACCAGGGCTGCTCGCCGATCCATTGGAGGGTGTCGAATCCGTCATTACCGTCATCGCGATGCGGCCGCCACTGCCCCTCCGATCCCCAGCGTCCGCGCACGTTCTGCCCAACCACCGCGTATCCGTGGGGGACGAAGTACTTCGCCCAGGACTCGACGGTATGGCTGCCATAGGGCGTACGCTCGACAATCACCGGAAAGCGCCCAGCGGCGGGCGCGCCGTTACGGCCGGGCCGGTAGAGGTCGGTCGCCAGGCGCACTCCATCGCGCATGGTGACTCTCAAGTCCTTTTGGGCGATGACTTCGTACTCGGCTGCTGGTTGGCCAGTCGCGCCCAGCCACGCGATTAACAAGAAGCAAACGGTGCGCATTACGTCCATCAATTTGACCGCTTACAGCCGCACCGGTGCAACCGTCCGGCGTCACAGATGGATTCGGCCATCACCGTCGGCGCGGCTGAAGTGCCGCAGGGGAGCTTCCGCGTCCCAGGGCCCGATCGATTTCGTAAACTCCGGCGACATTGCCAGCAGGTAGTTCGAGGGGCCGTCCAGGAAGCCGGCACAGCGCATCGAGTGGAGCCAGGTCCGGTGTGTGTGGTTGGCGATGATCAGATCCGCGCCACGCTCCTCAAGAATCCGGCACGTCATCCCGACCACGGCTTCCTCCATTCCGGGCAGTGCCACGGCATCAAGCAGCGTCGCGACCTTGAGGTTGCCAAAGTAGCGGTTCCCATGCATCTGAGTGAGTAACGCCGCGGTCCAGCCGGCCGGGGTCCGTCGCTCGAGGAATTGGAGAGCGATCATGCGGCGCTCATCCAGCGGAAGCAGCAAAGGCAGCGTGCGGCTGTCCCTAACCCCGGCCGCGGAGCAGTGGAGATGGTACTGCTGCCAGACTTCATCGGCCCACCCACCCCAGTCCGTGACTTCACGAACCTCCAGCAATGGAGAGCGAGGAACCCCCCAGCGCCGCCGGAGCCCGGAAATCCCTTGCACAAGACGGATGCCCGCCCAGCCGGCTCCGGAGCCGGCCGCGAGACTCGATAGCAGCGCCCGGAGCGGAGTACTGCGCAGTGGGCCGATCTCCTTGAGGAAGCGGCGGCAGTGGTGGATGCGGAAAAGAAACGGCACCGGCTCCACCTTCCATCGCATGGCTTTGAGCAGGCGCGGCAAAGGCTGGGAGGCAGCGCCCATTCCGACGGCGAACATCAACGGATGTTCCGCCAGGGCGATCTTGAGCATTGCCGGGCCGACGTGCGCGTAGCTCCGGTCCACTTGTCCTTCCGAGACCGGCATTTGCAGGTTGGCCACAGGTCGCAACGAACCGGCGACCTGAAACATCTGCTCCTGGAGGATCAAACCGCCGCGGACCGCTCCTTCATCGAGCACCAGGTAGTGACGCTTGGTCAGGGGAAGGTCCGCTGGCTGGGTCGCGGTCCTCTCGGGAAGCAGGAAGCCTTGCTCCAGGCCGCCTTCGAACAGGCGCTGGTTCAGCCGCCGGATGCCGTCGAGATGTACGGCCGAGTGAGGTTCAATGCGGATTGCCATCGGGAACAACTCACGACGTGCCAGTGCGCATCTTGTGCCGGAGCCAGCGGCGTTCCAACCGTGCGCGGTCCCTGCGCGCTATGGCCGGGGTATTTCCCCCCCGCAGATGATCCAGCAGTTGGCCAACCGGGACAAACCATCCGTTCTTTCTGCTGAGGCGGCTCATCAAGTCAGCGAACCGCGAGTTCAGGGCGCCGTGTTCGAAAAAGCCATGACCGAAATGAACGTACATGATGCAGGCTCCGCCTTGTTCTTCCAAACGGTCCTGGCTCGCCTCGGAGATCCGATCGAGGAAGCTGCGAGAGTTGGCGCCTTCCGAGGAGGCGAACCAGAAGTTGACATACGGACGCAGGGGATCGTGGTAAGGCATCTGCGGGCAGACGGCGAGGGTGTTGATTTCCGGGAATACGAAGTTGCGCACATAGCGGACGCGTTCCTTGCAGAGATCGCCCCAGAAGTAGGGGTGGCCGGG
>CAYPUQ010000214.1:0-10731 GCA_964413655.1 uncultured Solibacteraceae bacterium
GAGCGCGGCGATCAGCATTACCAGGGGCATGCTTGGTGATTGTATACCGGTTTGCGGAGCCGGGCGGGACATTTTCAGTAAACTTGCTGCTTGACAGGATGGCAGCTATGCGAAAAACGACTAGCGTTCTATTGGGGCTCTGCTCTTGTGCTTGCGGAGCCGTATCGTTGCACGCGGCAGGTAAGGCTTGGGCGGAGCCGACTTTCGAGGCCCTCGGTCTCTACTTCGACCATCCGGGCGGACAGAAAAAATGCTCGGTGCGGTATCGCGCCGCGAAGACTCAGGACTGGCGGGAAGGACACTACCTGGTTTACGATCCGCGCGAACGGCAATATCGTGGATCTTTGGTCGGGCTGACACCGGATACGCTGTACGAGATCCGTTTGGACGCCGGCGACGGACGCGCCGAGTTTCAGGCGCGAACCCGCTCCGAGGAATTCCCCATCGGTAAGACGACGCACCTGCCGGGAGGAGAGAGCGATCAGACGTTCTATATCCGCGAAGGCGGCACGGCGGAGGCCTGGCATCTGGTAACGCCGGCGCCAGGCACGAAGTACATTAACGACGTGTTTAATCTCTCCGACTACAGCGTGGTGGTGGAGGCGGACTACGTTATCATTCGCGGCCTGGAACTGAAGAACGCGGGTATCCACGGCGTGTTCATTCGCAAGGGTGTGCAGAACGTCGTGGTGGAGGATTGCCATATCACGGGCTGGGGGCGCATCGGCGGGGCGCGCGTGTGGGGCGTGTTCCATGGCTCCGACAGCGGCGTGTACGCCGAAAACGATGCCGGCCGCTTGGTGATTCAGCGCAACCTGATCGAGCATCCGCGCGGTGGAGCGAACGACTGGGAGAGCGGGCATCCGGTAGGGCCGCAGGCGATCACGCTCCAGGATTCGCGCGGCGGCAATATCATCCGCTACAACACCATCAGGTCCACGGACGACCACGGCTTCAACGACGGAATCGGCGGCGGGAGCAACTACAGTTTCAAGGGCAGTCCGAACCGCGATTCGGATATCTACGGGAACATCGTCTCGCATTGCTGGGACGACGCCATCGAGAGCGAAGGGGCGAACCGGAACGTCCGCATCTGGAGCAACTATATCCACCATACGTTCGTGCATCTGGCTACCGCGGCCACCGCGATGGGGCCGCTCTACGTTTTCCGCAACGTGTTTGGCGAGAGCCGCATTTCTCACCAGGACCCATCGGGCGGCATGATGATCAAGACCGGGATGAACTACGTGACAATCGATGGGGAGAAGGTCAGTACGGGCTTGGGCTACCGGTTCATCTATCACAACACGGCGCTCCAGCCCAAGGGCGGGCTGGAAGTCTTTAGCAGCCACGAACTACATAACGCGGTCAGCCGGAATAATATCTTCTACGCGCGCGGCCGGGCATATCCGGCGGATCGCGGCGCGCCACCCAATGATTTCCAGAACGACCTCACTGGAGGCTACCTGGGCGGCGGTTTCGTGCGGTCGATGTTTCTGCCGAGCGAAGGACTGGAGTGGTTCCTCGCACCCACAATGAACCGCATCCAGTGGGGCCGCGTCCAGTATTCGCGAGGTGGGAAGGAGTTCGCAATCACCGACCCGATGGTGCAGGTGAAGAACCCGGCCGTGGACGCGGGCGTGCGGATCGCGGGCTTCAACGACGACTACACTGGCACTGCGCCGGACATCGGTGCTTTTGAGAGCGGGACACCGCCGCTGCGCTTCGGCCGCGAGGCGGCCCCCGGATTCCGCCGGCCGCCGTGGGAACAGTATTAGCGGCGTAGTGACGGCCTCAGCGCTCGGTCTGGAGGGGCCGTCCCATCAGCCGCAGCAGGCGATCCGGGTAGTCGGTCAGAATTCCTTGCACTCCCATGTCCAGCAGCCGTTTCATGTCGGATTCCTCGTTCACGGTCCAGACCTGAACGTGGATGTTGAACGCGCCCGCGGTCTCGATGAGCCTCGCATCGAGGACCTTTCGTTGACCAAGAGATTCCGTCAGTTGGAGGGCCGCGGCCGGTCCCCGGTAGAGGTTCGCGAGACGCATCCGGGCGAGTTGATAGAAGACAATCGACTCCCGGAGGGTGGCGCTGCTCGCGACCGATGGACAGGCCCGGCGGAAAGCCGCCATCGCATCGTGGCTGAAAGACGCGACCAGCACCCGTTCAGCCGCCTCCCGCTCCTCGATCAAGCGACAGAGCTTCACCGCCAGGTCCGGCGTGAAATCCTTCATCTCGACGTTCAGGCGCACCGTC
Source organism: uncultured Solibacteraceae bacterium (assembly GCA_964413655.1). Taxonomy (GTDB): domain Bacteria; phylum Acidobacteriota; class Terriglobia; order Bryobacterales; family Bryobacteraceae; genus CAYPUQ01. The sequence goes on from CAYPUQ010000214.1 coordinate 2,255, forward strand.
CCGAGCTTTGTCAACACCTCGTCGAACGCCGGCACGGCAATGCCCTGGCCGCGAAAAGGGAACTCTCCGGCGGCGTCTTCGAAGCGGTATCCCGCGTCGAGCTCGCGGAGTTGGGCGAGCGTCATCTCGCTGACACGTCCGCTGCCGTTCGTGGTGCGGTCCACGGTGCGGTCGTGGATGACGACAATGGTTCCGTCGGCGGTGGCGCGAAGATCCAGCTCGACAACATCGGCGCCAAGCGCCGCGGCTTTCTGGAACGCGAAGAGAGTGTTCTCCGGCCACAGACCGCGGCCTCCGCGATGCGCGATCGCCCACGGACCCGGCTGGTCGAAGAACGGGTGATCGGGCACATGCACGTGCGGATGCAGCGTCGCGAAGTAGAGGTAGAGGACAGCCAGGACGGCGCCGCCTCGGAGTGCCCAGCGCAGGAAGCGCACCAGTGCATTCTACCGCGGCGGTTGCGAACGGACGGGGTAGAAGGCGACCCAGCTAGGTTTCACGTCCGGTGCAGCGCGACGAGATAGACCCCCATCGCTCCACCGAGCACCGCCGTCGCCAAGGCGACGAACAGCCCGATACGAGACGGGCCGAGCCGGACTTCATCTCCCCGCCGGAGCCGGCGGACCAGGACGATGTAGTCGATCGTCGCGAAGGCGTTCACCACCACACCCAGCACCAGCAGGGATAGCCCGAAATGAAGAGACGTCGACGCGTCGCTGCCAGCCAACACACGGACGCCCACCTGCAGTTCGCGCAGGAGCAGGCCGAAGCGCTCCACCACGAAGCCAAATCCCATCAGGGCGAGGCCGGTGCGCAGCCAGGCCAGGAAGGTCCGTTCGGCGGCCAGGTACACGCGGAGGTCTTGTTCACCGGTCATGAGGTCATTGTCGGCGATTAGAGTGTCTCAGATACCGAAACCCTCCAGTTTCCGCTCCCGCCAGCGCCCGCGCGTGAAGTCGGGCACCTCTAGTGCTCGGTTCCTTTCGCGGATCGATTGCGCCGACAACGGCAGGATCGCGCTCCAGGCCGCGCCGTCGTACACGTCGATCGGCGGTTCGCGGTCCTCCGAAATGGCGCGGTAAAACTCGCGCAGCACGAAATAGTCGCCGCCGCCGTGGCCCGCCTTTGCCGCGATTTCGCCGTCCTTCTTCCAGAACGGATGGTCGAACTCGGCGCGGTACTTCGCCAGCGGTTCCCATCGCTCGTGCGGACTCCGTCCGGCCAGGTACAGCGACTCCGTTCCCGGCGATCCATCGAAAGCCCCGCCCGTTCCCTGCAAAGCCTCCCAACCGCCGAACGGGCGCGTCGAACCCGTGTCGTACTTCAGGACGATCAGCCGCGCGTTGGCGGTCCGCAGCAGCGTGATTGTCGTGTCGCCCTTCTGGAAGAAGCCTGGTTGCGTGGCGGGATGCGACGCACCAAACCGCTCGCGGGCATACGCCTGAAGGTTGCGATTGCCGGTGTCCATGCTGACCATCGTGGCGAAACGGTCCCCGCGATGGATGCCCATCCACAGACTCACCGGACCCAGGCCGTGCGTCGGATACAAGTCGCCCCGGTAACGGCGCGCGATCTCGCCGCGCCACGTCAGCGATCCGTCCTTCTCGTAGGCAAGATAGCGCGTGTCGTGAATGTAACTCGATTCGCCGTACGTCACCTCGCCGAACGCGCCGGTGTGGGCCATGCGCAGAATCATCATTCGCGTCCGTGTGTACGGGTAGTTCTCCAGCAGCATGTACCGGCGCCGCGTCTTCTCCTTGGCCTCGACCAGCGCCCAGCACTCCTCCAACGTGTAGGCCGACGGAGTTTCACTGCCCACATGCTTGCCTGCCTGCATCGCGTAAATGCTTTGTGCCGCGTGTTGGCTCTGCGGAGTCATCACCAGCACCACGTCGACGTCGTCCCGGTCGAGCATCCGCTTCCAGTCATCGGGACCCCGCGTGTACGGCGCGGGGGTGTAGCCCTTCGCTTCCTCGACGATGCGCTGCGCCCGCGTCGCGCTGGCTTCGACGATGTCGCACACCGCCGTGATGCGGATGGCCGGATGGACGAGCGACCGCCGCATCATCTCAACGCCGCGCGAGCCGGCGCCGAGCACGGCCACGCGGATCTCGTTCGCGAGCGGCGCGGCGGCCAGCGATGCCGCGCCGGCGGCAAGAAAGGTGCGGCGGGGAAGCATGGCAAAGAGTATATTTGATCCCATGACCAAAACGTTGCTGCCGCTATTGCTTTGGATGGCCGGGACGTGCCTGGCGGATGTGGCCGAGCAAGGGCCGAAAGACTCGCCGCCCTCCGGTTTACTGGCCGGCGTCGCGCGCGCCGACATCACGCCGCCCGCCGGCATCGCCCATCTCAACTGGGGTTCTCAAACGCACGTGGAAGCGGTGGGTATCGATCCGGCCGGAATGTACGCCACGGCGCTCGTGCTCTCCGACGGGCGCCAGAAATTCGCGATGGTCGACGTGGACCGGCTCAGCACCCGCGGCATCGAACCGGCAATCGAAAAAGCGGCCGCGATGACGGGCATTCCCCCGGCAAACATCCGGCTCGCCGCCACGCACACCCACGCCGGGCCGGCGTTTCAGCGCTCGAAGGGACCCATCGATAAGGACCCGGCGAAGTACCTGCCCGTCATCGAGGCGTACGAGCGCGCACTGGTCGACAAAATCGCCGGCGTCATCTGGCAGGCGGATGCGCAACTCCGGCCGGTCCACGCCCACGGAGCCAAGGGAACCGGCACCATCAACATCAACCGGCGCGTACGCGGCCGCGATGCCGATCCACCGGCGGTGGGGACGAATCCGGATGGTTTCGTCGATCGCGAACTGATGGTGATCCGGATCGACGACGCCGAGGGCAAGCCCTACGCCGTTCTCGTGAACTTCCAGTGCCACGGCACCGTGTTGACCTACGAGAACACCCACATCTCGCCGGACTGGATCGGCATGGTGCGCAAGGCGGTGGAGCAATCCATGCCCGGAGCCACCGCACTGTTCTTCCAGGGCGCGGCGGGCAACCAGGGACCGGCCGAGGGCGGTACCGGCGACCTCCGCGTAGCGCACCGGCTTGGCTCCATTCTCGGCCACCAGGCCGCGGCGCTAGCGCTGGAAGTGGAGACAGTGCGGCGCGAGCCGGCCTTCGAGGGGTTCGTGGAATCGACGGCGTTCGCCGCGAGACAGCCGTGGCGCGTTAAAGGTCCGCGCGACGGCACGCTGCGATTCGTGCGGCGCGAACTGAAACTGCCGCCGCGACGCTACACGGCCGAAGAGATTGCCCGGATGGAGCGGGATGCGCAACGCGCCGGGGACCAGGTGAAGGCGGCCATCGCGCGGAATGATGCCTGGGAGAAGTACCAGGCCGAAGCGCGATATCGCCGCTTCGCCGATCTGCTGGAGCGGTGGAAGCGGCCTTACGATCCCACGCCTGTCTCAGTCGAGGTGCAGATTCTCCGCATCGGCGAAATGGCCATCGTGGCGATGCCCGGCGAGCCGTTCGCTGAAATCGGCGCGGCCGTCAGAAAGGGTTCGCCGTTTCCGGTGACGATGTTCTGCGGCTACTCCACTGGCAAGGGCGGCGGTTACATGCCGGTCGAGTCCGAATATGCGTTCGGCGGCTATGAGGTGGAGATTACGCCTTACGGCGTAGGCGCCGCCGAGCAACTGATTCGTGAAACAATCGCTCTTTTCGAACAGGTGCGGTGAATGCAGATCGAACAACTGAACGACCAGGAATTGCTCGACTTCATCGAGCGCGAGCTTTATACCGCGGCGGTGTCTGACGCCTTGGACGCCGCGGGCTATCGCGACCAGGCAATGCGCGAGGACATCCGGCCCGTACATGCGCGGATGGGGTGCGCGGCCGGCTGGGCGCGGACCATCGAATTCGTCGACGTTTACGCGCCGCCCGGGCCGAACCCATACGAAAAGGAGATGGAGGCGCTCGATAGCGTGCTGCCGGGCGAAGTGCTAGTGGTCGGCACGCACCGTTCGCGCCGGAACGTCTCGTGGGGCGAACTGCTGTCGACCGCATCAAAGGTGCGCGGAGCGCGCGGCGCGGTGATCGACGGCCTGATCCGCGACGTAAAGAAGATCGAGGAACTCGGTTTCCCGGTTTTCGCGACCGGCTTCCGTCCGCTCGATTCGGCCGGTCGCGGGACGGTGATCGGCCACAATGTAACCGTTCATTGCGGGGATGTGCTGGTGCATCCGGGCGACCTCATCGTGGCCGACTTCGACGGCATCGTGGCCGTGCCGCGCGCCGAGGTGCGCCGCGTATGTCAACTGGCGGCGGACAAGGTAACCAAGGAGAACAACACCCGCCGCGAGCTCATCGAAGGCGCCTACTTGCGCGACGTTTGGGCCAAGTACGGGGTGCTGTAAAGATCGCCGAAAGAGTACACTAGGTTCGAGAGACTCCACCCCGACGGCCGTGAGAGGACGCGGGCAAGCACCATCCAGGGCATGTTCAGCCGCAGTCACCGCAAGGTCAAGCTTCTATTCGCCCTTGCCGACGTTCTTCTTGCGGCAGTCGCGTTCGAGGCCGCCTACCAGATTCGTGTCGGGCTCCCCTTCGATCTGCTTCTCTTCTACTTGACCGTGCCGGTGAAGGCCCTGCTGCTCGGCGCCGTGGCGGTCATCTGGCCCCTCGCCGGGCTGTGGCTCAACGTCTACGAACGGCTGGATTCGGCCGACCCGCGGCGCATTCTCCGCGACAGCCTCCGTCAGTCCGCGCTGGGCGGCATCGCGATCGTGTTGCTCCAGTTCAGCTTGCGGCTCGACCTCAGCCGTATCTTTCTCGGGTCGTTCGTGGTGTTTAGCTGGATGCTGCTCTGCCTGTTCCGGTTGAACGCGGGCCACGTCATCGGCTGGATCCGCCGCGAGTTCGGCGCCCCGCACTACGTATTGATTGTCGGCTTGGGCGAGCGCGCCGAGCGCCTTGGACGGCTGTGCGAGCAGTCTGAGGGGCACGGCGTACGGCTGGTGGGTTTTCTGGCCAACCGGCCGGACGCGCCGCAGTCCATCCAACTCGATCAGGAATACCCGGTCTTCGCCCGCAGCGACCTCCAGGCCCTTCTCGACCAGCACGTCATTGACGACCTGCTGTTGGCGGTGGATTCGCACAAGCTCGGCGAGTTGGAGGATATCCTGCTGCGGTGCGACGAAGAAGGCGTGCGTACGCGCGTGGCGGTCGACTTCTTCCCCCACGTCAACAGCGATGTCTATCTCGACCGGCTCGCCAACTTGCCGCTGCTCACCTTCGCGGCCGCGCCTCACGATGAGATTCTCCTGTTTGTCAAGCGCTCGATCGATGTCGTGCTGGCCGCTGCGGCGCTGATCCTCCTGCTCCCGGTGATGCTGGTCATCGCCCTGCTGATCCGGATGACCTCGCCGGGCCCGGTCATCTACCGGCAGGTGCGCTGCGGGCTGAACGGCCGGCGGTTCATCTTCTATAAATTTCGGTCGATGGTGGCCAACGCCGACGACTTGAAGGAAGGCCTCCGCCACCTGAACCGGAAGGAGATCGCGTTCAAGATTCCGAACGATCCCCGCCAGACCTGGTTTGGCCGCTATCTCCGCCGATTCTCGATCGACGAGTGGCCGCAGTTTTGGAACGTCTTGCGGGGCGACATGTCGCTGGTAGGACCAAGGCCCGCCGTCCCGGAGGAAATCGAACAGTACAAGCGCTGGCAGCGGCGCCGATTGCGGATGCGTCCGGGGCTCACCTGCCTGTGGGCGCTCGAAGGGAGAGATCATCTCGACTTCGAGACCTGGATGCGCAAGGACATGGAGTACATCGACAACTGGTCGCTCGCGCTGGATTGGAAGATCCTGTTTCGCACCATTCCCCGTGTTCTGAGCGGGAGAGGAGCACACTAACATGAACATAGTTCCGGGTCAGGAGGAGGTGGTCCGCCTGCTGCGCAAAACCGGCGCACTCCGGGACGGATTCTTCGAGTATCCGAACGGGATCTACTCGAACGAATACCTTCAGGTGGCGCTGGCCATGCGCCATTACGAGGCGAACAAGGTGCTCAGCGTCGGCTTGAGCCGCCGTGTTCGCGCCAATACCGAGATTCGCGCGATGATTCCGCAGCTTTCGATCGTCGCGCCAGCCACCGGTGGACTCCCGGTCGCCTACGGAGTCTGCGAAGCGCTCCGCGCTAACCAGGTCTATTGGGCCGAGAGCGAAAGCGTCGATTCCCCACTGCGGTTCCGCCAATACATGGACGTGGCGCCGGGGGAGAAGGTGCTGCTCGTGGACGACCTGATGCGTAGCGGACGGCGGATGACACAACTCAAGCGCCTGGTCGAGGATTCGGGCGGCGAGGTGGTCGGGATCGCGGTCATCGTCTACCAGCCGAGCCCCAAATGCGCCACCTTCGGCGACCTTCCGTTTTTCTACCTGGCGAAACTCGAATCTAAGTTCTGTACCGACAAGGACTCCTGCGACATCGCGCCCGGACAAAGGCCGGTGAAGGTCTGGATCTAAGGCGCCACCTTAAAGGAATCCCGCACCCGGCCGAGGCTGTCCATACTCGAACCTCGGCCGATCCAGAGTGCCATCCGGACCGAAGATCGCCTGACTGCCCGCCATCGCCCGCGGCACCCTCGCCGACCGTCTCCGTCAGCCCTTCAGCGCAGTCTCACAACTCAAGCGCCTCCGCCTCGACCGCATCGCCGCGGCAAGGCTCCCTCGCCGGCGGAATCATCGCCGCAAGCGTGGGCGAATGCGCCGTGGTGTGACACCATGCATTCTCACGCCGGATCGTCCACCGGTCCGTTCAACCGCGCACCCACCCCAAAGATGCGCGCGCCGTATGCGTGGGCGCTTCTCCGCTCAACTCTTCGCCGTCAGTCGGATCTATCGGGAGCCCACCGTATCTCTAATCTCACGTTTCCGGCAACGGACCCCCTTTTTGAGGTGGTAGCGACCCAACTCGACGCCGGTGATGGTGATAGTGAAGAGAGAGCCGATTATGTGATTATGCTTAACTGGACGACCTGTCCGGCTGTCGAACGGCGCCGGGATCGAGTGAGCGGCGCTTGGGTGTCTCGCGGAACTCGCGTGCCGGTTTCCGCCCTTTTTTCGAATTTGGAGGATGGCGCAACGGTGGACGAGTTTCGGGAGTGGTTTCCCGGCGTGTCACGAGAGCAGGTGAACCTCGTCCTTGAGCACGCCTGCCGCCGTCTGGGGGATCCGGTCCCAGCGTAAGCAGGCGTCGAATGCGGATTCTTCTCGACCACAACACCCCTGCGCCGTTGCGCTACTGGCTGACCGGACACGAGGTCGAAACGGCCTATGAGTTCCAGAAGTCGAAATCTCTTGTTGTTAGACGCGATCTCGGATGTCGCACCGGGATCGTTCCTGGAAATCGAGATCCCGTTTCACTGAATTCCCCTCCATATCGGATAAGGGCGCTTCCCGACGAAGTGGCTTTGCATTAGCTGCTGCTGGATTCCTAAACGCCGGGCGACCAGGGAGGATCTACTTCCCGAAGGCAGCGTGGAAACACCTGAAATCGTCGACTTATCGGCCGAACAGTCACGTGCGGGCGCGGCTGCCCCCAGGATCTGGTCTTCCCGGCGTGTTGCACAACCTCGCCTTGCTTGTGTATCCTACCGATGAGGCTACACAATGATGACGCGGGTACAGATACTGCTGCGGGAGGATCAGGATCGCCGGCTGGAGGCCCTGGCGGCGAAGCGGCGCGAGTCCAAGGGAAAGGTGATTCGCCGCGCACTCGATCTGCTGCTCCGGACTGAATCGGCGGAGGAAGAACCCCTGCTCAGCCTCATCGGTCAGGCCGGTCGCACCCGCCGGCCGGACGCTTCGGACCGCCACGATCGGATCCTGGCCGGCTCTGAACGCGCGCGGAACCGCCCCCGATGACGCCTCGGCGAGTCTTTGTCGACAGCGGTGCGTGGTTTGCTGCTCAGGTCGTCGACGATGCACATCACGAGGAGGCCGCCAGGGCCCTCAGAGGTCTGCTCGCCCTGCCGGTTGTGCTTGTCACGACGAACCACGTCGTTGGCGAAACCTACACGCTTCTGCGTGTGACACGCGGCTATGATGCCTGCCGGAGATTCCTGGAGTCGCTCGACCAGACGAGGCGCCTTGAGCGTATCTTCGTCAGTCAGGATCTGGAGCGGCGCGCCTTCGCGCTCCTCGACCGATACCGTGATCATGACTTTAGCTTCGTGGACGCCACCAGCTTCGCGTTCATGCGGGCCGAGCGCATCCGCCACGCATTTGCGTTCGACTCGCACTTCGCTGTCGCCGGATTTGCGCGTGTGCCCGCGGACGTCGGCACTGAACAACTCGGGGACTGAGTGTCAAGCGAGTCTGCTGGACGGCCCTTGATCTGAAGATGGCCGGCACTTCGAAATAAGCCCACAAAGTGCAGTCCGCCGGCGCGATGCCACTGGTCATCGCTTGTCAGCACGCCCGACATCCTATTCCGCCCGCAACGCCTCCAC
>CAYPUQ010000215.1:0-10720 GCA_964413655.1 uncultured Solibacteraceae bacterium
TCCCGGGGGGGCAACCGGACGGATTCTCCGTTAGCGTCCGATAAGACTCCTTATCAGGACCGCCGGGGCCTTTCGAGCCGTGCGCCCCAGGATCTCAGAAGGGATCGGTCAAGACTCTCTCTGAGGTTCGGCGGGTGTTTCGGGAACGCCCGGCCGTCCCGCTGAGGAAGGTGTCAATTCGCCGTCATCATCCTTCCGCCGGTCCGCGGGCTGCAATGTCGTGGCGAACTTGTGGATTCGGTGGAATTTGGCCGCGCCGCCGATCAGTGGCAGCGTAAGACCGATCACGACAAAGGCGGCAGTCGATGCTTCCATCACGTTCCTCCATCCCTTTTGTAATTCCGGGCGTAACAGCCCGAAGGAATCCGGTCCTAGAGCAAAGTGCCTGTGACCAGAATACGGCGAAGGCTTTAGTGCGGCAAGGAAAACTGTCCGAAAAGCGCCTGAAATGAACTGTGATCGTAATAAGTACTAGTACTATTAATGATTAGCACCATAGTCCGAACAACGCGGGGCTGGATCAACGTGGCGGGGTGGCTGTCGGGCAAGTGATTGAACTTTTCCGACAAGCAGGCGGCCTCACGCTCAAAGCCTGGCTCGGAACTGTTGCCTAGGTGAAGCTTCTGCGCTAGCGCTGCGACCGAACTCGCAGGCAGGCCGTCACGGACGAGCTGCGCCAGATCGCCGGGCTTCTTTATGGCCTTCCCCAGCACCTTCCGTCCGCCTAGAACCTCGGTGATCGCTTCCGCCGTCTCCATTCTCGCCTCCTGGCTATTCATCGTACGCCATTTGGTTTTCACTTCAGGTGGTGGCGCTACACTTCTTTCCGGTCTCCTCCCTTCCCCACGACGACGAGGGGGATCTCGTCCCGAATCTGATAGATGGCGCGGTGGTTCTTCCCTGGTCCCACAATAGAGACACGGGGATTTCTCCTGTCACCTGAGCAATGAGGTAGCGTCACACCTTCTTCTGATGAAGCCCATCCCAAATTTTGTGATACTCGTCCCGAACCTTCGGATCAACGCCGTAGTCTCTCGGTAGATGATTTGCCTGTACGAGCTTTACGACATCGGCGTGGTCTTGGCTGCGCTCGATTCCACGGCCCATGTAGGTTGAGAGCTTTGCAGAAATCAACTTCGCCAGCGTCAATATCCGCGGTTTGTCTGAAACGTGCGTGGGCATCGGCAACGTGAGCGGCCCCGGATCAACCTTCTTGCCGCCCGGTAGAAGATCAACTTCTACCTTCGTCTCACGATCCGTTACAGTCATCTTTGAACCAGGGTTTCGCTTGAAGCCGTTCATCGACAGCTTCTCAATGGCGAACGCCACATCAGGCACGATGATATCCACGTCCACCGTGAAACGTGGATAGCCACGCTCCTGCACGGCAAACCCGCCACAGACATAGTGTGGAATGTTAAAGAGCTTCAGAACCTTCAGGGCTTTCAAAAGCGTCTTTTCAATGTTGGTGGAACCGCTGGAATCTCTCAAGAATACCGCCTGTTCACGGAACTGGGTGAAGGTCTTCATAAAAGTTGTACGAGGAGACTGTCCCCTCCTGCGGTTCTCGTCGGTCTCTTCGGCGGAAGGACCGGGCCGTATTGGGCCAGCAGGCCATAGGCGGATTTCTTCGGCTTGCGCTCTGCTCCCGAGCCTTCTTCTTCAGCCAGCTTTCCGAGCCAGGCTTTGAGCGTGAGGCCCTGTGCCGCCGCTTTCGCTTTCAAGCGCCGCCGCCTGCTTGTCGGAAAAGTTCAATCACGGTCATGAGCAAAACCCTTGTGCTGCCTTTCAGCGTAAACACCTTTGTCACTATTTTCCAACGCCCTGCCCGCCGCCGCTACGCCGCTGAGGATCGGTTTTGCCCCGATTCAAAACGCACGGCCCAGTACCCGGCAAACGCGCGCGCGGCGTTTCCTCCGCCAGAATGGTGCTCGGTTCCCTTGTTAACCCGCCGACGGCGCGCCATCCTGGGTTATATGGACCAACTTGGCCTCGCGCTTCCGGCCGCGCCCCAGCCGAGCCACACCGAGCAGCTCAAGCAACTGGTTCTCGATTTGCTCCATTCCATCCACACCCGCCCGCGCCTACGGCATTGCTCTGGACCAATTCTTCGCTTGGTTCCAGCGGACCGGCCCCGGCGGCTTCTCGCGCGCCACCGTCCAGCAATACTGCCGCGAACTGATTGACCGGGGCTTGGCGGCCTCGTCGGTGGCGCAGAAGCTGGCCGCGATCCGCAAACTGGCCGATGGGGCGGCCAGCCACGGACTGCTGCCGCCGGAGGTGGCCGCCGCCGTGAGCCGCGTCCACGGACCGCAATCCCATGGACGGCGGCCCGGTAACTGGCTGACGTCCGAGGAGGCGGCCCGGCTGCTCCGGTTGCCCGACCGTTCCACCCTGGCGGGCAAACGGGACTACACAATCCTCGCCGTGGCCCTCAATACCGGACTGCGTCGCGGAGAAATCGTCAGCCTAACCGTCGACCATGTCCGGCAACGGGACGGCCGGTGGGTGCTGTTGGACATAGTGGGGAAACAGAACCGGGTCCGAACGGTGCCGGGTGAAGGCGGCGATCGACGAGTGGCTGGCCGCCGCCGCCGTGCGGGACGGCCGGCTCTTTCGCCGGCTGGCCGCTGCCGGTCCCAGTCCAAAGGCCTGACCGCCCAGGCAATCTACCGGATCATCGGCCGGTACACGGCGCTCCTCGGTCGGGTCGCCGCACCCCACGATCTCCGCCGCAGTCACGCCCGGCTGGCCTTTCGCGCCGGCGCGCCACTCGAACAGATCCAGATCGCCCTCGGCCACGCCTCGCTGGAAACGACCATGCGCTATATCGGCTGCCAGCAGGATTTCGAACGCGGGCCCTGCGACTACGGTTCCTCCATTTCCTTGAGAGGAAGTCCTCTCCCGCACCCACTACCTATCGTCATGGAACCCGGACTTGGCTTCATCCTGTATCGCGACTTCAGACACGGCGTCTCAGCGGAGGAGCTGGCTGTGCGCCACGGACTTGCCGTCAACTCAACGATCATGCGGATCGAGGCGGCGCGGCTCTGCTATGAGCACCAGATCCCAATGCTGCGGGAACAGATTCAGTCTCTCCATCTTCCTCACCCGATGAGTACGGGATAAGAGAACTCTTCTCTGAGAGTTCTCTCGCCTGCCACGCACTGTCACGGTAACAAGGTGTTCAGGTTCCCCTCCTGAACCTTCACCTCAACCATGTCGGTTGCACGGGGCTTTGCACCCGTGCAACCCTCAATCTCTGTAAGCCCTTCCAGCTATAGGCCGACAAAGCCTGATGCGCGTGGTGCTCGACACCAACAACATCCTGGTGTCCGCCCTGATCGCCCCGGCCGGCATTCCCGCCGCCATCTACAACGCCTGGGAAGACGGTAAATTCACGCTCCTGCCCTGCGCGGAGCTTCTCGACGAGTTGCGGGCCACGCTACACAAGCCGAGGGTCGCCGAACTCATTAAGCCCATAAGGCCGGGCGCCTGGTCAACCAGATCAGAAGACTCGCCGGGGACGCTGGCCCGCTGCCGCGCGTGGAACGCTCTCCCGATCCCAAGGACGATTTTCTGCTTGCCCTGGAAGGAAGCGGCGGGCAAAGCCGACTGCCTCGTGAAGGGCGACAAGAGCGGCCTGCATGCTCTCGGCCGCCACCAAAATACGAGAATTATATCCGCGCGGAAATTCGTCGCGCTGCTCGCATGAAAGGCTCATTGCCCATGACAACTGAGATCATCCCTGCGCAGCCCCGGAGCTTCGGCCCTCACCCCTCTTTATGCCTGCGCCGAGGGCCCGCGAGGCGCCTGCTGGAGTTTTCACGGCGCAGAGATGATTCTTCTCCTGGGGGGCCGACTGAATACGCGCTGCAGCGCAGAACCGGTCCCGCCGGCCGCTTTTCGTTCGACAACCACATTTCATGCCTCTGGCTCTGCTTTCCCCGGTAAGTCGTAAAAATAAGTTTAAGACTGGTACCCAACTCCCTTGTTAACGAGCCCAAGGGCGCGCCATGCTGGTTGTATGGATCAAGCTTCCGGCCTGGCGGGCCCGGTCACGGTCACACCTCAGCCGAGTCACGCGGAATGGCTCAAAAAACTGGTCCTCGATTCGCTCCATTCCCCCCACACCCGCCGGGCCTACGGCATTGCTCTTGACCAGTTCTTCGCTTGGCTTGAGCGGGTCGGCCCCGGCGCTTTCTCGCGCGCCGCCGTCCAGCAATACTGCCGCGCACTGATTGACCAGGGCTTGGCGCCGTCGTCGGTGGTGCAGAAGTTGGCGGCGATCCGCAAGCTGGCCGATGAGGCCGCCAACCACGGACTGCTACCCCCGGAGGTAGCCGCCGCCGTGAGCCGCATCCGCGGACCGCAAACCCGCGGGCGGCGGGCCGGGAACTGGCTGACGTCCGAAGAGGCGGTCCAGCTGCTCCAGCTACCGGACCGCTCCACTCTGACGGGCAAGCGGGATTATTCCATCCTCGCCCTGGCACTGACTACCGGACTGCGCCGCAGCGAAATCGTCAGCCTAACCGTCGACCATGTCCGGCAACGGGACGGGCGGTGGGTGCTGTTGGACATAGTGGGGAAACAGAATCGGATTCGAACCGTACCGCTGTCCAACTGGGTAAAGACAGCGATCGACGAGTGGCTGGCCGCCGCCGCCGTACAGGATGGCCGGGTCTTCCGCCGGCTGGACTACCGCCGCTGCCGGTCTCAGTCCAGGGGCCTGACGGCGCAGGCAATTTACCGGATCATTGGCCGGTACACAGCGCTCCTTGGTCGGGTTGCCGCACCCCACGATCTCCGCCGCAGCCACGCCCGGCTCGCCTTTCGCGCCGGCGCGCCGCTCGAACAGATCCAGATCGCCCTCGGCCACGCCTCGCTAGAAACGACGATGCGCTACATCGGTTGCCAGCAGGATCTGGAACGTGCGCCCTGCGACTATTTGGCGCTTGACGGAGAGCTTCCTGACGAAACAGCGCCATGCACCGCGATAGTGCGGTGTGATGACACCTGAAGTGATTCCTCCGGGAAATATAGGAAGAATCGAAACGAGTCCCTCCCGTTCCTCGGGCTGGGTCCCGAGTCGTCATTCTGTTTTCCACTGGGACCGGACACCCCGGCTTCCATGGTCATGACGCGAACATGCTGAGAGAACGGGGCCCCCACAAAATCTGTGTGAATAGAAATATAAAACCCACGGGTCTTTCTCCAAAACCCACGGGTGTTGTCTTGGCCCGCCCGGATACGGCCCTCGACGAGCATTCGCCAAATGAGATGTTCCGCCGCAGCATCGCTGAAGTGTTGATACGCACGCGGCTCTCCTGAAAAAGGACCCGCGACCTTCAGCAGCAGCAAATTCTTGCCGCCGACATAGCGCGAGAGGTTGGCCGATCGGAAGCCCGCCTAAACAGTGAGGCTGCCTCGGTACCAGGTAATGGTTCTCCGCAACCCCTCCTCCAAGGACACCGTAGCGCGGAAGCCAAATTCCCGCTCGGCCCGCGTGGTATCGAGGCACCGGCGCGGCTGGCCGTTCGGTTTGGTAGTGTCCCAAACGATCTCGCCGTCGAAACCGCAAAGCCGCGCGATCAGGTTTGTCAGGTCGCGGATGGAGATCTCCTCGCCACTACCCAGATTGACTGGCTCGGGTTTGTCGTAGCGCTCCGCTCCGGCGATCAGTCCCCCGGCCGCGTCCTCGATATAGAGAAACTCGCGGGTGGGCGAGCCGTCGCCCCAGCAGACGATCCGGGACTCGCCGCGCGCTTTGGCTTCGAGACATTTCCGGACAAGGGCGGGAATCACGTGCGACGTTTCGAGGTCGAAGTTGTCGCGCGGGCCGTACAGGTTGACCGGCATCAGGTAGATCGCATTCAGGCCGTACTGCTCGCGATAGCTTTGACACTGCACCAGCAGCGCCTTCTTGGCGATGCCGTACGGAGCGTTGGTTTCCTCCGGGTAGCCGTCCCACAGCGTCTCTTCGCGGAAGGGTACCGGAGCGTACTTCGGATAGGAACAGATGGTGCCGGCCACGATCAGCTTTTCAACGGCGTGCCTCCGTGCCCCCTCGATGAGTTGAATGCCCATGATGGCGTTCTCGTAGAAGAAGCGGCCGGGGTTATCGCGGTTGGCACCAATGCCACCGACAACCGCCGCGAGGTGAAAGATCACCTGGGGCCGCGCGTCGCGGAACAGCCGGCCCACGCCGTCCGGGGTCGCAAGATCGTAGTCTTTCCGGCGCGGCACGAAGACCTCGCCGCACCCGCGGGCGCGAAGAGCGTCCACGACGTACGAGCCGAGGAACCCGCCACCTCCGGTCACACAGATTCGTCTTGTTGTCAGATTCATTCCTGAGCTGAGTGCTTACGCGAAATGATTCACAGGCTTGAGGATCCCTGACTGGCGGAGCCGGATATCCGCCGCCTCCTTGTCCACCATGATCCGGACGAGTTGTTCGAACCCGACTTGGTGCTCCCATTCCAGCACGCGTCTCGCCTTGGAGGCATCTGCCTGCAAGGCATCCACTTCGGCCGGGCGCAGATACCGGGGATCGAATTCAACGTGGCGGCTCCAGTCGAGCCCCGCATGGCCGAACGCCAATTCGACGAACTCGCGCACGCTGTGCATCTCGCCGGTGCCGATCACGAAATCCTGCGGTTCGTCCATCTGCAGCATGCGCCACATCGCTTCGACGTACTCCGGCGCATAGCCCCAATCGCGCTTCGCGTCGAGGTTGCCTAGGTAGAGCGTCTCCTGGAGGCCTGCCTTGATGTGAGCGGCGGCGCGGGCGATCTTACGGGTCACGAACGTCTCGCCGCGGCGGGGCGATTCGTGGTTAAACAGGATCCCGCTGGCAGCGAACAGCCCATAGCTCTCCCGATAGTTCACTGTGATCGAATGGGCGAACAGCTTGGCGCACGCGTAGGGACTGCGCGGATGGAAGGACGTTTCTTCATTCTGCGGGGGGGCGGCCGATCCGAACATCTCGCTTGAGGAGGCTTGGTAGAAACGGGTCTTCACACCGGTCTGCCGGATGCTTTCCAGCAGGCGCAGCGACCCGGTCGCGGTGATATCCGCCGTGTACTCGGGGACATCGAAACTGACGCGGACGTGGCTTTGCGCGGCAAGATTGTAGACTTCGTCGGGACGCAAATCGTATAGCAGCCGCATCAGGCTGTTCGAGTCGGCCAGATCGGCGAAATGCAGGAAGAAACGGGTCTCCGGTTCGTGGAAGTCATGGTAGATGCCGTCGACCCGCTCCGTGTTGAAGCTGCTGGACCGGCGCTTAATCCCGTGAACTTCGTACCCCTTGCGGAGCAGCAGTTCGGCCAGGTAGGATCCGTCCTGGCCGGTTACGCCGGTGATCAGGGCTTTCTTCACTTGAGGTCTCCTCTCGATAACGCCGCCGACTGCGGTTACTCGGTGCGACCTCCACCATTATCTTCAAGCCGCCCGTCGCTCTCTAGTGGGAGGCGGCGCCACCCGGCAACACATGCAGATTGCGCTTGCCTGACGATCGTTTGCCGGGTTCCCCCAATAGTTCTTGAAGCTGGTCGATCAGTTCAAGCTCCGCTTTTAGCAGGCTGGCGCAGGCGCAGCACTTGGCCACGTGGCGCTCGGTCCAGTCTCGTTGAGTCGGCGCTAGGCGTCCCGTGACGTACTCGCCGATCCAGTCCTCGTCCACATGCCGCAGAAGCGGAACAACTTTCATCGCTATACCACTCCATCGACTGGCTGACAAGGAATCTATAGTAGATCCGTGGCCTGACCTTCTTGCTCGACGCTTGATCGTCCCAGGATACCGGAGAGTTTATGGCGGCTGAGGTTTGGATTCCGGCGATCGCGGCCGCAGCGGAAATCCCGCCCAGGCGTTGACTATGCCGCCGATCTCCTTTGTCACCGTCAGAGCATCTTCGGAATTGCTCCACCAACGCTGTGCGTCGAACTGGTCCGACTTCGCACTCCGGACGCGGGCTTCCAGGCCGCTCCCGCCCGTCAGGGCGCGCCATGTCACCTGGATCCTCCTGGTGTGAGCTTTGGACGAAACGAAGATGGCCCGCCGGCCGCCCGTCGCCCTCAGTCTGCCGGAGACGGCGATCACCTCGTCGTAGGTGTTTGCAACGGGCGGCTCCAGCAATACAATCGCTTCTGCCGGCACGCCGAGACGCAGGAGCACCTGCTGGCTTTGTCGCGCCTCGGCCGGCGCATCGACTCCGAGATCCCTCAGTATTTCATCTTCCGGCCGTGTTTGCGGTTGGGTGATCCACACCTCCGGCGCCCAGCCCTCCCGATAGAGCCGGGCGGCTTCCATCGCGCGAACCGGCACATGGCCGCCGAGCACGATGATCGCATCCGACCGCGCGAGTTCCTCGTCGAGCACCAGCCAGCGCGGGATCCGGCTCAGCCCAAGGACCCCAAGCAGCAGCGTGCCAAGGATGCCGGCAATCACCCGCAGAACCCATCGGTTCAAGCGCCGTCCTTCCTCCATTCCAGTTCGATGCGGTCGTTCGGCGCGTTGGTCAGGTTCTGCTGGCTTCCAAGATACCGCTCCGTGGTCTGGATACTGGCGTGGCCGAGCAAGAGCTGAATCTGTTCGAGGTCGCCGCCCTGGCCGCGGCAGAGCTTGGCGCAGGTCCGCCGCAAATCGTGCGGCCGGATCTCCAGTTGGGCGCGGCGGCCGTACGTTGCCACCAGATCCAGAATCGCTTGGCCGGTCAACGGCCGGTCTCCGATCAATTTCCCGTGCCTGTTGACCGCGCGAAAAAGAAATCCGTCGGCGATGGCCGCTTCGGCCATCCACTCGTCCAGTACTTCCTTGACCCATCGTGGGACGGCGACTGACCGCAAGCGATTGTGTTTGCCGGCGAGATCAACGATCAGCCATCGGCCCTCGCGCTGTTGAACGTGCCGGGCCGTCAGCCTGGCGACTTCCGTGCGGCGCAGACCGCATCCGATCAGCAGGGCGAGAATGGCGCGGTCCCGCTTGCCTTTCAGTGTTTCGCTGTCGGGTTCCCGGAGCAGCGCCTCGGCTTCGCTGCGGCTCAACCACTTGCCCACCCGCTGTCCCCGTTGCCGGGGCCCTTTGACCTGGTCGAGGGCGGCAACAACGTGGGCATCGAGCAGGCCGCGTGCCGCCGCCTGCCGAACCAGCTTACGGATCGCCGCTAGCCGTTGGTTGACCGTGGCGGTCGCGTATCCTTCGGCGATGAGCCAGTTCCGGTATCCGAGCACGGCCGATTGGCTGAAGCTGTCGACGCCAGCATCCTCCGCCCAGGAGAAAAACTCCCGAATGCTTCTCTCATAGAGAGCAATCGTGATAGGCGAATAGAGCGCCTCTCGAATGAGCTGGAGAGCCAGATCGACGAGCCGTTGGCGTTGATCATGACCGGATACCAGAGCCAGAGGACTCGACGATTCCACCTCTCTCCTTTCCTTGTGGGGCCAGTAGATATGCCCGTGCACGGAGCAATTTGGGTGGCCGCCATGGTGTTGAGGGCCGCCCACAATCATAATCATCCGCCGACGGTTTGAAGGGGCTGTTGGCTAAAGCGTTCACCACTTCCCTTCCCAGAACGCGTCAGCTTCCTCAACAGAGAGTGGCTGGTCCCAGTTTTCAGGCAGTTCAAACTGTCCCTTCATTCCTCCGAAGGGAGACCGAGCCTTTGAGGCGATGGGTTCCAAACGAGCTGCCGGTTTGCCATCGCGGCAAATGATAACCTCTTCGCCGTTCTGAACCAGATCCAGGAGACGCGAAAGTTGTGTTTTGGCTTCGTAGACGCTAACTTCAATCATCTGTCTCAGAGAAAAAGGTCAAGTGGAGCGCGCAGCGCTTCGGCGAGTTTCTTGGCTTGCGCCTTGCTAATTTGCCGGCGCGCATTCATCACGTCGGACGCTTGGCTTCGTGACCCGAGAATTCGCGCGATATCGGCCTGCTTGAGCCCGCGGTCCTCCATTAACGCCCGGAGCCGCTCGATCGGGGTCGAGATCCCTGCGACCGGGTAATGCTCCTCTTCGTACTTCTCGATCAGGATAGCCATCAACTCTGACAGCTCTTTCTGTTCTGGCGTAAGCTTCTCGTGGTCCTCCATATTGAGCAGTGCCACCTCCGTCCGTTCCAGCTCCTCCTTGTTCCGGATCGGGCGCGGTAACGAGACAGCGAGCAGGCGGGCATAGATCTTCTCGTCAAATATCGGCGCCAATGCTGCTGCCATGATTCTTAAACCTCCATTTTGTTGTAGTCGGCATGAGTGACAATGCCCAGAATGAACACTAACCGCCTCTCGTAATTGATTCGGGCAACCAAGCGATACCGATTGCCCTTGATATTGAACACTGTCCGGCGTCCTACAACGTCAGCCGACCGGAAATCCTCGCGAACCTCTGCCAAACTCTTCCACTGGGCTGCTTTGACCACTCTATACCAAGTTTCCAAAGCCCCTGCGGCATCGCGATGTTTCGCAACGAATTCACGGATCCGGAGCCTTGAGCGTTTCGAGTATACCCGAGCCCTCGTCGGTAGTGCTGTTTGCGTCTGGGCTCCTCGGAATCGTCGCACTCCGGCGCCGTCTTAAGAAATAGGGCCGCTCGCTCCCACACCAGAAGGGCCGGGTTCCGGCCCCATTGAGCACCTTCTGCACGCCTCACCTTTGATCGGCGCTACAGGTGCTCGAGATAACCCGGATCGTCAATCGGGTGAACATCCTAAAGTTCATGTTCAGTT
>CAYPUQ010000216.1:0-10711 GCA_964413655.1 uncultured Solibacteraceae bacterium
CAAGAGCGCACCCAGTACCTGGCCCAGCATGCCAAGGTCAAAAGTGAGCGCGGCGGCCGGTCCCAGTGTGCGGTGGCGGCCGTCGGGAGCCAGCGACCTCGGCCAGCCCAACAGGTGCGTGCGAAGACCCGAGAACAGGAACCGGTGCGCCTCGAGCCAGCCCACCGACTCCAGCATCGCGGCGGCGCGCTCGGCAAAAGTGGGCGCGGCCGGTGGTGCGGTCCAAGGCGCCAGGGCAACGCACAGCGCTTGCGCCTGCGCCAGGAAGCGGCGCAGCCAGAACTGGCCGCGCTGATAGGCCAACGACGGCGGTTGTTGCCCGGCCGGCTTCTTGAGCAGCCGGGCTACCAGCCAGAGCGCCATCACGGTGATGCTCGAGCGCAGGTAGGGCAGCGCGAAGTGCGGGAGCAGCGAAACCGTGCGGCGGCACGCCTCGTACAGGTAGCGGCGCACGCGGATCTCGTCATCGAAGTCGAGGTGGATCAGCGTGCGCACGTAGAGGCCGTGAGCAGTCAATGGCCGGTTGGCCCCGCACATCGGGCATCGGTCCGGACGCGGCGTCTGCCAGTCGCTAAGTTGATCCAGGTATTGCTGCACCGAGCCGAAGAAAGGGTGTAGGATTTGCATTGTAGGATTGACCTTCGGGAGTCGCATTCTCCCAGGGCTGCTGATGGCGCGGCGGAGGCGTCAACCTCCGCCGCGCACACCTCGCCATCCTACGTCACCCGAGATCCCTGCTGTGGGCGCCTCACACCGCGGCCCGGCTCGGCGGGAACCAATTTGAGAAAAGTTGCCCGCAGAGCCGGAGAATAGTGTGACCCATTACATTTCGGGACAGGCGACGGTCACGCAGTCGCTTGGCGAGGCGAGCGAGGAGCGGTCTGCCGTGGTTGTGGCTCACGAGGAGGCTCATGAGACGCTGCTGCGGCTTCCGCCGGCGGTGGCCGAAGCCGCGAGCACCCTATTGGGAGTCGTGACGGCGGCGGAGTATGCCAGGGCGAGGTTCGGGGAGTCGTCGGAACTGCATCGCAACCTGGCGAAGGAAGCGGAGTTGCTCCAACGAAAAGCGGAGATCGTCCGGTCGTACCACGCGAGGCTGCGGCGGCTGTACGACAGCGCCGGCCGGTCGCGAGCAAGCAAAGCGCGAGCCATGGTGCGCAAGCGGGAACTGTTTGCCGAATTGGAGCGCGAGTGCCTGGCGATAAGCCCGGAGCCGCATTCGTTCAACCGGTGTCCGGCTGTGTCCAATAATGCGGGGCTCGACTTCGATATGACTTATGCCGCATACTACTCTCGGGTATACGAACTCTGGGTGTCGAGCGGTGGCGATTTGCGGGGTTTGTCGAGGGGCTGAAGGGTTGGCAACAACGCCGGTAGTGCTGGGTGTCGCGGCTCGCGACTTCAATTCGCAGCGTGTCGGCTTCAATGGCGCCGCGATCGAAACTTGCTCGCAACCGATGCGGCCACGTGGATTGCGACCGGACAGTTCTGGGAGTTACGATTAAGCGGCAAAGAGACGCGAAGCTTCCTCTCGCACAACTCGACCTAATTGGACCTAATGGGAAAAAGCATGGCGATACGGCGCTCGCCGTTTCGCTGCGCGTGCAACCGAAACTTGGGAGGCAACTTTGTGGGCGAACAAACCAAGCAATGCGAAAACGATCTGCGCGAGTACTTCGACAAGCCACTGGCGGAGTCCAGGGAGGCGGTGTCCAACCCGGCGCCACCCCGCAACGAGCCAGCGTTCAGCAGCGAGGCGAGGCGGAACTTCCTGGCGCTCGGGCGCGCGGCCCTTAAGGGCAGAAAGAAGGCGTTTGACCGGGAGTTCGACCGCAGGCTAACGAAGAAGGAAAAGTAGCGACCGGCCTCGAAGGGCAGTTTGATCCGGAGGGAGATCGCGCTCGGCTGGAGGGTGCGCGCCTCTAGCGGCCGGCTTCAACGCGCCATTGACCCAGGAAGCGAAACGCAACGGGGCGACGCGCTCCGCTCGCGGCTCTTGGCGATTAGCTGAGCTTCAATTCGGCGATCAATTGATCGCGGAAATCTGCTTGGCCGGGACAAGGAAAAGTTCGACCGTTGAGGCTTCAACCTATATCAGGCAGGTCCCCCGGCCACCGGGAACGGTAGCAGGAAGGAAAACGGCAGTGAAGTATGTCCGGCCCCGCTTGGCTTCGCGCAGTTCGCGGCTACCGAGCCTTCCCGATGCAGTAGAGTGAATCCGCCGTCCGCAGGAAAATCTGTCCCCGCGAGATGGCCATGGACGCCTGGACCATGCCGCCGTCGACGCGGTTTGTCGCCACCACTTCGAACTTCGGTGCCGCCTTGATGACGGTGGTTTCGCCTTCCTCGGAGGTGAAATAGACGTGGCCGCCGGCGTGGACGGGCGAAGCGGAGTGGTTTCCGCCGATGCGCTCCTGCCAGAGGATCTCGCCGGTCTTCCCGTCCAGGCACATGGCGATGCCTTGTTCGGTGATGGTGTACAGGTGCGGGCGGATATACACAAACGAAGGAATGCGTGGGACGCCGCGAGTCTGCTCCCAGACGATGTGGGTGTCGGTGACGCTGTCGCGGCCGCCCCAGCGGGTAGCGCGGATCGTGGGCTTCTCGAACCCGGAAGAGGTGTAGACCATTCCGTCGCCGGCGACCACGGAGGGAACCACACCCTCGCCCTGATTGCGGGCGGTCCAGAGGCGCTCGCCGGTCTTGAGGTCAAAGCCTTGAACGACGTCCCCCGCGCCGCTGACGAGGATATCGCGGCTGCCTTCGCGGACAATGTTTGGCGTGACATGGGCGATGCGCGAGAGGCCGCGCTTCGCGCGCCAGCGCTCCTTGCCGGTGGCGGTGTCGAGGGCGAGGATGAACGACCGCTCCCACGGCTTCTGCCAGCCGACCTTCTTATCCTCCCCGTCGCTCGAGCCGTCGAAGGGCATGATCAGCAGATCGTTGTAGAGCACCGGCGACGCGCCGAGACCATGCTGGCTGTAATGGTGGACGTCGCGATAGGTCCAAACGGTCTCGCCGCTTTGAACGTCCACCGCCGCGATCCCACCGGCGCCGAAGACGGCGTACACCCGCTTCCCGTCGGTGGCGGGCGTCGGGGTAGCGTAGGAGTTCTTGTTCTCCTTGCGTGGGGTCTCCTGGCGAAGGACCTCGCGGTTCCAGAGGATCTTGCCGGAGTCGCGGTCGGCGGAGATCACGCGGCCGGCCGCTCCGTCTTCGGTGGCGGTGGTGAGGAAAACACGGCTGCCGTAAATGATCGGCGAGGACCATCCTTCGCCTGGGATCGCGGTCTTCCAGGCAATGTTTTCGGTTTCACTCCAGCGGGTGGAAATACCTTTTTCCGTGGAAGTTCCCTGGCGCGAAGGGCCGCGGAACCACGGCCAGTCCTGGGCCTGAAGAGCTACCGGGAAGAGCAGCAGGCACGAGATTGGTATTTGCATTTGTGCCCACTATATCAAGGCAACCGTGATTCGCGGCCGGTTCTGGCAGGCCGTCACGACGCGCTTTGCGCCGAACTGTTTGAGGCGCCGTCTCCGAAAAGGCTGGCGAAAAGCGCCGCGAGCGCGGCGGTGCTGATCGGCTTCGATTGAAAGTCGTTCATGCCCGCGTCGCGGCACGCCTCACGATCCTCGGGCAAAACGTGAGCGGTCAGTGCCACGATGTACGGATTGCCGCGTCCGCAAACCCGAATCGCGCGGCTGGCTTGGAGGCCATCCAACTCCGGCATCTGAATGTCCATCAAGATCAGGTCGTACTCTTTCGCTGAAGCGGCCACCACGGTCTGCTTGCCGTCGCATGCCGTATCGACCTTGACGCCGAATCGCGCCAGCAACCGCGTCGCGACCAGCCGGTTCACCGCGTTGTCCTCGGCGACCAGAACCCGGACGTGCGGATACTGCGCCGGGCCCGGTGAGATCGGGCCCGGCAGTTGCGAGGGGCGCCCGGCGGCCTTGAGCGGAAGCGTGAACCAGAACGTCGAACCGGCTCCAGGCTCACTCTCGAACCCGATCTCGCCGCCCATGCGCTCGACCAGTTTGTGACTGATCGCCAGGCCGAGTCCGGACCCGCCATAAGGACGGCTGGCCGAACTGTCCACCTGCGTGAAGCGATCGAACAGACGCGCATGATGTTCGTGTGGGATGCCGATCCCGGTGTCGCTCACGGAAAAGTGCGCTACACCACGGTCCTCCGAGTCCGGCGTCCACTCCAGCCGCAGGCGAACCGTCCCGGTCTCGGTGAACTTGATGGCATTATTGAGCAGGTTCATGAGGACTTGGCGGAGGCGCCGTTCGTCAACCAGAACCGGCCAGGGCGGCGGAGCGGGCGCCGCGAACTCCAGACTGAGGCCCTTTGGCCTGGCCGCGTGGTCCAGCAGCCGGATCATCTCCTGACCGCACTGCGTCAGGTTCACCACCCCGGTGTGCAGCGGTATTTTCCCCGCTTCGATGCGGCTCAGGTCCAAAATGTCGTTGATCACCCCAAGCAGGGTTTTGCCCGACGACTGGATCAGTTTAACGAGTTCGGCCGGCTCCTTGCCAAGTTTCTCCATGCGCAGAAGTTCGGCCAGCCCGACGATTGCGCTGACTGGGGTGCGAATCTCGTGGCTCATGTTGGCGAGGAAGGCAGCCTTGGCGCCGGCAGCCTCCCGCGCCCGGTCGCGAGCCTGCGCGAGTTCTTCCTGGTTTTGCCGGCGCTCGGTGATGTTCGTCAGCGTACCCACGACACGCATTGGCTTGCCCTTCTCGTCGCGGTGCGTGATCCTGGCCCTGCAGTGAATCCAGATGTCCTTTCCGGCCTCAGTTTCAAGCCGTAACTCATGTTCAAAGCGGGGCATGCCGAACTCGACTTGCGAGAGGAACTCACGTCGGAATTCCGCGGCCCAAGCCGCCTCGCCGTTCCAGTCGACAACTGTCATTCCCGAGTTGGAGTTCGGGACTGGCCGTTCCAGCATCGAATAGAAGCGTTCGCTACAAAGGCATACGTCCCGCTGCAGATCCCAATCGAAGACGGCATCGTCGGCGCCGCTCAGGGCCAGTTGGAGCCGTTCTTCGTTGCGGCGCAACGTCTGCTGTGTGGCGTAGACGTCGGTGTGGTAGACGGCGAGGAACGTCACCAGAATGGCTAGGGCGATCACCATGAATGTTGCCGGTGCCGGCATCGGAAAGTAGGCTGGCAGCGGATAGCCCAGATAGTCGGCCAGTGCGAAACCAAGAGTGAGAGCGGCGCTTGCCGAAAGATTGAGAACCCCCGCGCGCCGGCCGAGTAACAAGCTCGTGATGACGGGAATAGTGACCACCAGCGCCAGATAGGGACTGCGAATGCCACCCGACAATCCGGCACAGATCAAAATGCCGGCCCACGAAGTGGTGACATACAGCAGGGCCGCGTCGCGAACGCGGCCCGCGCGGAGCCACAAACCGGCAACCCCCGTAGCCACCAGCCCGGACACAGCCAACAGCAGCGAAACCGGCTTCCGGACTGCGAACAGCGGGATGGCGATGCAAATCTGCGCGGCAAGCCAGATTGCAACGCCGATCAGGAGCAGGCGCAGCAAGGGCGCCGCATAGGCGGCCTCGGCATCGAGGGGGTCTCGCTTCGTGGGCCCCGCCCAGCGTTCGAGGATCTTCATGGAGCACTGGCGCTCCTGGCAAGGAAGGGCTCTCCGGGTTCTGTTGAGCCGCGCAACCGCTGGCGCACACTGAGAAAGCTATCCACCAAGTCCGGATCGAACTGGCCTCCCCGGCCGGCCGCGACGATCTGCAC
This sequence comes from uncultured Solibacteraceae bacterium, assembly GCA_964413655.1. Classification (GTDB taxonomy): domain Bacteria; phylum Acidobacteriota; class Terriglobia; order Bryobacterales; family Bryobacteraceae; genus CAYPUQ01. The sequence continues at coordinate 5,764 of CAYPUQ010000216.1, forward strand.
AGCCGCGTCGTGCGACAATCCACCACCGGTGAGCGAGTCGTAAACGTCCACGATGGCGATCAGGCGTGCGGGCAGCGGAATCTCATCCCCCCTCAGTCCGGCCGGATAGCCGGTCCCGTCCCAGCGTTCGTGGTGGCTGAAGACCAGATCCATCGCAAGGCGGATCAGCGTCTCGTCGCTGCCACCGCAACGCCGCCAGATCTGCTTCAGTAGATCGCGGCCATACTCCACGTGACTCCGCATCTGTTCCCACTCCCCTGGCGTTAGCGGGTCGCCTTTGCGCAGTATACGATCCGGCAGATACACCTTGCCGATGTCGTGGATTGGCGCCAGTTCAACGAGGATCTCGATGACCTCCGGGCTAAGAAACTGGCGGAACCCTGGGTGGCCCGACGCCGCTTCGCACAGGATACGCATCAGCGGCTGGATTCGCCCAGGGCGAAACTCTGGGCTCGCGGCTCGCGCTTCCACCAGGGATGCCACGGCGGAGAGGGCGAAGTGTTTCGCCGCGGTTTGCTTGCGTGCCAACTCCTCGGCGCACCGTCGCTGCTCGAATAACCGCAGCGGACCTAAAATCCCAAGAACGCCGCCGCCGGCCAGGGTTGCCGGCAAGGGAGAGACGATTACGCCCTGCGTGCAAGCCAATGCGGTGCTCGCGGCCCATGAAAGGGCGATAACGCCGAGAACCGCCGGTACCGCCAGTCTTAGCCGGAACGTCAAGAGCAGTCCCAGCGGCACAAATCCCACCGCGAGCAGCGCCCCAAGTTCGGCCAGGCGCCAGCCCGGCGGACGAGAGAACGCATCGCCCAGGATCAGGTTGCCGGCAACGGTTGCTTGAAACTCGACTCCCGGCATCAGCGGATCGGCGGGCGTCGAAATGACGTCCTGCAAGCCGGCTGCGGAGCCGCCGACGAAGACCATCTTTCCTTCCAGTTTGCCGCCGGCGTTTCCGTCGAGAACGTCGGCGGCGGAAATGTGAGGCAGCGTTCGCGCCGGCCCGCGGAAACGCACAAGAAGCGAGCTCGACTCCAGGCAAACCGCGCCCGGACCCACGAACAGAAAAGCGTCACGAGCGGTGGTCGCGGTCAGCCGCACGGAGGCCAGACGACGGTGGATCAGCACAGCCGCGAGCGCCAGGCTCGGGTAGACGTGCTCGCCGTGGCGGAGGAGAAGCGCGGCGCGCCGGATCTGGCCGTCGGCGTCCGGCCCCGCGTTGAGAAATCCACTGCCTCTCGCTGCCTGCGCGAGTGCCGGCAGACTGCAGATGACGCCCGAGGCTCGCGGGAAACGGGGCGTGGCAGCCGCCTCGTGCCCGATGATCGAAACCGGCGCCGGATGGAGATGGCAACGATGCGCGTCACCGGGTGGTCCGCGTCCGTCAGTGAACGAGAAGTAATAGCCCACCAGCACCGGAGCACCGGCCATGACGCGCGCCAATGCTTCATCGCCACGACCGATTTCCGGCTCCGGAAACATCATGTCGAGCGCGATGGTCGCGGCGCCCGCCTCCATCAGTGCTTTGACGAGCGCGGCCAGACGCTCGCGCGGCCACGGCCAGCGGCCGACCCGGCCCAGACTCTCTTCGTCGATCTCGACGACCACCACTTGTCCGTCGACCAAACCCGGCCCCGCCATTCCGGCCAGCAGGTCTTGCACGCTCAGTTCCGCCTTGACAAGAGGCAGTGGCGGCGAGAGATACAGAGCAACCGCAGCCAGCACCACGGCTACCCCTGTCGCGCCGCTGCGCCAACGAGACATCGGAAATCTAGCGCACCAGGACTTCCACCCGGCGATTCCGCGGCTCCGCCATGTTGTCCTCCGTTTTTGCGAGCAAATCCCCTTCGCCATGCGAGACAACCAAGATGCTCGACTGTTCCACTCCGTCGGCTACCAGCAGCAACGCCAAACGCTCCGCCCGCCGCAAACCCAGGCGATAGTTGGCATCGGCCTCGCCGGTCGTGTCCGTATGGCCAATCACGCCGATGTCGGTTGAGCGGCGTTCCCGGACCGCGCGCAAAATTTCCGGAATCCGCGCTGCCGATTCCGCCGTCAACTCGTCGCTGTTCAGGATGAAGTAGAGGGTGAAGGCGGCCGGCGCGAGCGGGATCGCGTCGACCTCGGCGCCGAACAACCGGCGAACCTCGGACTCTTCCATCGGCGCCGGCGCTCCGGGCTCGCGGTCCAACGCTTCCACTCGAACCGCTCCGTAGGGCACTTCGATCGTCCGCGATCCATGGGCGTTCGTAACGACGATGGCCGACGGTGTGCCCTCTTCGTGCGGGAGGAGAACAAACACGTGCCGGAGCGGCTTCGGTGCCGGTGCTGGTGCCGGAGGTGGCGGCGGGGGAGGCGCGGCTTGTTTTGGAGCGCAACCCGCCAGGAGCGCCAGGGAGCCCATGAGAGAGACGAGACCAGCCTTCATTCGAATCCGCCTCCCGTCACTCGATGAAAACCGCGAACCGGGTTCCGCGGAGACCGACCATGCCGGCCGGTGTCTCGATGCGGACCGACGGGGGTGCGAATTCCGCGATCTTTCCCGATGCAAAAACCGCGATTCCACGCAGGAGTTTGATCACCATTTCAAACTGGCTTTGGCTGGGATTATAGAGGAAGCGGTCGATCGTCAACTCGGTTCCGGGACCCAGCGAAAAGCGCGTTCCGTCGTGAAGGATCGCGGAGAGCCGTCCGTCGGGGCCGCTGCGAAGCAAGTCGCCGAGTTGGAGCCGAAAGCCCTCGGGCGCGGCCAGCGATTCCGCGCCACGCTGGACTGAGATTCCCCCCTCCGACGTTTTGACGGTGCCAATCCAGGCATCCGCCGCGAATGCGACGACTGGCGGAAATGCCAACAACAATCGAAAGAATGCTCTCAAATGCACTTCCTCCCATTAACCATCACGCCGCGCCTAAAGCCCACGATTTAAGACCTGCTGGAACTGGCCCGATCATACAGAAGAAAGCGGCCAATTTGCAAGCTAATTCGAGCGGTGGCGGTCTGGTTGAGGGGTCAATTCCGGCTGGCGGCCGTCAGTTTGCGGGTGTAATACTCGCCGAGCGGTGTCAGCGCTCCGTTGGCGTCGAACAGGCCGAGATCGGCGGTGGGATCCGTATCGTACACGGACCACTGGACGATGTAGGAGACACCCCAATCGAGAGCGGCCGCGATGACGCGGTCGGTCAATTCGACCGTTCGTTCCCCCCAATAGTGGCGGGCATATCCGATCTCGCCAAGGATGATCGTGGCCGCGCCGGCGGCTTGCGCGATCGTGTCCAGGTCGGCTTTCAATGCCATGTCTGGCTCCGGGCGGTTCAGGCTCTCATACGCGGAGTAGGAGATGTAGTCGAACGGCACGAACGGAACCACGTCGTAGAGGACGCTGCGGAGTCCGTTTTCCCGCAGCGACCGTACCATCGAAATTTCTGGCGCGACACGGACCGTGACGCCGCCGTAGCCGGCCGCCGCAGCCCGGCGCGTGCCTGCACGGACTCCTTCCCAGCGTGTCCGGAACCAGCGCCGCATGCCCTCGATCGAATCTTCCGGACTCTGGTTGCCGTTGTATAAGTTCGGGTAGTTGTCGTTGCACCATTGCCGGAACTCAGGGTCGGCGGCGTAGCGATACGCCTGGCCGCAATACAGGGCGTTGTCACCCTCCCAGTTGGATAGAATGAACCGCTTGCCGCTGCCCGAGTGAGCCTGGACGAGATGATACGTGAACTCGGCGTACTCCTCCCGCATCGCGGCGGCATTCTCCTCCGTGTAGAACCAGGGATTGAGGAAGCGGAGCGTCGCGCAATCCCCAAAACTTACCCCGTCAAAGGCGGTGAGCAAAACAACGCGAATCGCCGGCTCGGCCAGCGAACCGCGAACGTCCGGCTCTTCGGCCAGTTTGCGCAGCGTGAAGTCTTCGTAGCATGAGGCGCCAAGATTGTAGTCGCTGTAATAGCGCGGCGACAGCGTCACGCGGGCCACCATGCCGCCGAGGTCGCGGACCGCTGTCACCCCCTGTTGCATCGACCGCGTCGCCGTCCCCGCCCAGTGGTAAAAGCCCACCTTGGCGCGGAATGGCGCCTCGCAGGACCCATCCGAGCGGTGTGCCGGCGCGGTGAAGGAGTAGTCACTCCAATACCACAGCTGCTCGACTTCCGAAAAAAGCCTGACATGGATTCGCCGTCCGTCCGCTGGCAGGTTGACAGGTAGGGAAAGTGCGGCGCCCGCGCTCTGGTCGAACAGATCCGCACAATTCGGGCAACTCCCAACGCGCAGCCAGTATTGATTGGCGCTCCGCCCCGCCGACCACTGGAACGTCTGGCACGCCGCGACGGTCTCGCCATCCTCGAGGGCTAGCAAACGCACCGGGCCGTCGAGCCGTTCCTCGACGCCATTTCCCGCGATGAGGATGCGTGTAAAAACACAAATCGCCCACAATGCTCCCAGCGGTTTCATCTCCTCCTCCTGGCGAGGCGGCCCTTAGGACCGCTTTCGCATCAGGAAGCGGAAATGGTGGGGTTATGGGGACAGGGAAGCCGCGGCGAACCGCGACCGGCTACTAACCTACGTCAATCGTGCCGGTGCGGGGTCCCAGTCGTGGCCGGCCAATACACTGAAACCTATAGCGATGGGTATTTCCACTCCCCCCTACCACCGTATAGTCCTGTGTCTTGCTGCCGGGATCGACATCGTCTACGAATTATGATCCTGCGCTTTGTGTTGTTCGCCCACCTGACGGTATCGCCAACGTAAACCTTGAGGTCGTCGAGGTCCGTGTCGCAGTCGTTGATGGGCACTTCGTGCTCTGCCATCGTGTTTGCTCCTTTTGTCTGTCCGCCGAGTTCCCTATGCCGCAACTACGGCGTCCTCTTCAAAACGATTTTCCGGCCGGCTAACAACACGTCAAGGCCCCGTTTCGATGTAGATGGCGCCCAGGGTCACGTGCGGTCCCGCCAAGTCCGG